>WRIL01000012.1 GCA_009782775.1 Desulfovibrionaceae bacterium | reverse complement strand
CTTGGTGGCGGAGCAGAGGGGACTTGAACCCCCGGCCTCCGGCGTGACAGGCCGGCGTTATAACCAACTTAACTACTGCTCCGGGTTGACGCCGCAAAGCGCTCTCCTGTTTAATTCCGCAAAAGTAATTCTCAGTCAAGCAAAATTTTGCTTCAAAGTCTGCGAGGCTAGCCCCAGCCGTTCCCGTACCCGTCCAAGTTCCAGGATCTCCATAATGGCATAGAGGGGCGGGGTTTTTTCCGAACCGGTCAGGGCCAGGCGGGCCATCATAAAGACGGGTTTGGGCTTAAGTCCGGCGGCCTCGGCCAAGCCGCGCATGCCGGTTTCCCAGGCTTCCTGTTCCGGCAGGGAGACCGCCAGGAGATCTCGCATGGCCTCCAGCAGCCGGACGCCCTGATCCGGGGTTTGGGCGTATTTCAATAGCTGTTCCCTCGTGGCGCTCTTGAGGGTCGCCTCGAAGAAAAAGCCGTTGTTCACGAAGATATCCGCCAGCTTCCGGTTACGTTCCGGCTCCAGGGCAAAGACCTTTCGGGCGTATCCGGGATTGCTCTCCAGTTCCCGACGGAAGGCGGCGATATCCACCTCTCTTGAGGATGCCGGCCCGGCGTCCGGGGTCTTTTCCAGGCAAGCCAAGTAGTCCGCGCAAGCTAGGCGCATGGCCTCCGGGTTTAAACGGGCAAGGTAGTGGCCGTTGATGAAGTCAAGAAGCTGCGCGTCCACTACCGGGCCGGTACGCGGCAGGTTGCGCACGTTGAACAGGCGGACGAAATCCTCCAAGGGGTAGATATCCTTTTCTTCCGGATGGGGCCAGAGCAGACGGGTCAGGAAATTGCGAAAACCTTCGGGCAAGTAACCTTGGGCCTGAAACCAGCGCAAAGAGGTGTCACCGCTGCGCTTGGAGAGCTTCCGGCGCTGGGCGTCGCGCAGGATGACCGTGTGCAGGAAGCGGGGGATCTCCCAGCCGAAAGCCCGGTACAAGGCGATATGCTTGGGGGTGGAGGAAATCCATTCTTCGCCCCGGATGACCGTGGTCACCCGCATGAAATGGTCGTCCACCAAGGCGGCTAGGTGATAGGTGGGATAGCCGTCGGCCTTCAGCAGGATGGGATCGTCCACCCGGTCCGCATCAAAGGAAATGGGGCCGCGCACTTCGTCCACAAAAGAGATGGGGCCGTCCTCGGGGGCACGGAAGCGGATGACGCTTTTCTCCCCGGCGGCCAGCCGGGAGCGGATTTCTGCCTGAGGCAGCGCCAGGCAGTGCCGATCATAGCGAGGGTTATGGCCGGCAGCCATTTGTTCCTGGCGTAGTTTTTCCAGGCGCTCCGGAGGGCAAAAGCAGTGATAAGCTTTTTCCAGCTGCGTCAAGTGTTCGGCGGCCAAGCGGTAAAGTGGCAGACGTTCGCTCTGTCGGTATGGCCCATAGTCGCCCGGTTGGTTAGGCCCCTCGTCCGGCGGGATTCCCAGCCAGTCCAGGGCTGCCATGACAGCTTCCTCGGCCCCGTTAACCAGCCTGGCTCTATCCGTATCTTCGATGCGCACAATAAAGATGCCGCCGGTTTTGTCGGCTAGGGCCCGGTTCAGCACTGTCTGCATGGCCGTGCCGATATGTGGGAAACCCGTGGGGCTGGGGGCGATGCGCAAGACCTCCGCCCCGGCGGGCAGGGAGCGGGGGGGAAACAAAGCTTCGGCCTCGTCCAGGGAACGCAGATCATGGATGGACATGGTAAACTATTCCTTTGGCTGTGGTTTTATGAGCATACTTAAAAAAAAGGGCTTTGAACAGAGCCGTGCTAAGGGATGTGGAATGTCAGCGCGGGCATTGACGGGTGCCCCCGAATGGCATAAGGGTTTCTTTCCGTCCCCATCGTCTAGCCGGCCCAGGACAACGGCCTCTCACGCCGTCAACGGGGGTTCAAATCCCCCTGGGGACGCCAAATTTGGGTATTACGAAGAGCGGCAAGGTACAAAAAACCTTGCCGCTCTTGCTTTTTCAAGCCGAATTGTAATCCCCAAGCCCAGCCAAATCCAGGGGCATCCAAAAGCTTTCCGGGTACTTTTCAGGGTATCTAAATTCGGGTATGCTGAAAGCCGCCAAAGAGGCGCAACTTTCTGCAATCAACGACACTTTCCGGCATATAGCCCTGGAGTGGCATGATACCCGAACCATCGATTTCATGGAAAAGCACCGGGGAACGGTCATGTATCGTTTGGAGAAATATATTTTCCAGGCCATCGGCAATCAGCACATCTCCCGGATGGGTACCCAGGATAAACGCCTCCTAATTGGTTTCAGTTGCGCGGGGAATCCGCGATAATGTATAATGAACTGGACGACGGCAGAACCAACGTGTTTCACGCCATGTCCTGCAGGAGTGTATTTATTTCCTTATTGAGCCAGTAGGAGTAATATATAAAGGAAGTGACCGACGAAGAAGCTGATGCTTTGGATAAATACTATACCAAGGACCCGCCTAGGGTGGACCCCCGAAAAAATGGGGGCTTTGCGGCAAAATCGTTCAGGATGGTTGCCCTTGATAACCTTTCCGAAGATTATCTCTTGATCAGGGCCATCACCGGTCAAATATTGGAGCATGTGAATATGTTGAAAACAATGATATGGAAACGTTTCATGAAAAAAAGTCTTCTCCTCCGGCTGGCCCTGTTCGCCATGTGTTACCTCCTGCCTTCCGAATCCGTTCTTGCCGCCCAGCCTGAAGACGGGCCGCAACAAGATCCGCAAACGTACACAAATAGCATCGGCATGGAGTTTGTGCGGATTCCAGCCGGATCGTTCACGCGGACATTCATAACAAAAAATGAAGCGAATGAAGAGCAGACGAGGCATAGTAGGGTTATCATCAGCAAACCTTTCTACATCGGCATACACCAGGTGACCCAGGCACAATGGGCAATGGTGATGGGGCAAAATCCCTCTTATTTCAAAGGTCCAACCCACCCTGTGGATTCTGTGTCCTGGGACGATGCGCAGGAATTCATCACACGCCTGAACACTAGAGAAGAGAGCAAGCGTTGCCGTTTGCCCACTGAAGCGGAATGGGAACTTGCGGCCAGATGCGGGACGGATACATTGCTCTTTTTCATGCCGAATCCGTCAGCTTGGGAAAGAGCGGCGGATGATCTGGCCGCCTATGCCTGGTTTAGGAATAATTCTGACGACAAGACGCACCCTGTAAAACACAAAAAGCCGAATTCATACGGCGTGTACGATATCTACGGCAATCTGTGGGAGTGGGTACAGGACGGGTATGAGGAACTTCCGACAGCGCCGGAGATAAAGGATTATTGCGCCTTGGCGGAAGATTCCTTGCGTGTGCTCCGTGGCGGCTGTTGGATGTGTACCCCGGAGGTCATCCAGGCAGGCAACCGGCGCAACGCTTCCGCGGATAAAGGGGACAACCACATGGGCTTCCGCGTGGCGTTCTCAGCGGAATGAGCTGTAAAAACATATCATGAAGTCGTTCTTGCCAGCGCATGAAGTTTATAAAAACCTATATGCCATACAAGCAGTCATCAAGGTTACTCCAGCGGTAAAGAAATAATTTTTTGATTTGATTACGCTAGAAACGAAAATCAATATAATAACTATCCAGGAAGCCCAGTGAAGATTAAAGCCGGTAATTGCCAGCGCTACGATCAGGGACACGAAAGATCCTATTATTCCTGATAATAGTAAAAAAACATTGCTGACTTTCCCCATTAGCTTACGTATCAAAAATAAAAAACACAATATAATGAACGTAAACAGTATAGTTGCAATAATTGTCGCAATAACATTAAGAAAAATGTTCATTCGCACACTTCCGCCAGACCGGCAACCGTTTTTGCGAGATCCGCATCTTCTTCCGGCTTCAAGCCGCTTATGCCGATGCCTCCGAGAATGGTTCCATGCAAGTCCGTAATGGGCTGCCCACCGGGTAGCGGGGTCAGGAGAGGATCGCAAAAGTCCCGCGTCGTGAGACCTTCGTTGGCGAGACGTTGCTTGAAGGCCGTGGTGTCGCTGCTCATTCGGACGGAGGTGTAGGCCTTTTGCTGGGCTATATTGATAGAGCGCAGGGGGGCGCCGTCCATCCTGCAGAAGGCAAGAAGGGCGCCGTACGAGTCACAGACCGAAACACATACCGGGCGTCCGCCGAACTTGCTTTTGGCGAAATCAACGGCGCGGGCAACGGCGAAGTGGGCCTTTTCCAGATTTAAGCTTTGCACAGGTTCTCCTTTTTTGCGATTTTTATACAACAAAAGGATTTTTGCCAAGAAAATCGGTTTTCAGTCAATCCGTCGACTGTATGGCCTCGCGCACAATTTTAGGGTGACGCGCTACGATTTTTAGCAGAGTGCGCGCGCTCCGGAAGGTTCTCTCCGTCCTTGTTCCCAATCGCGTAAAGTCCGCACGGAAACCCACATGAGAGGATTGAGGCGTTTATAGCGGCGTTGGGCGGTTGAAGAACCAAGCCCAAGCGGAAACTCCCAACCCCACAACCGCGACCGCGGCGCTGGTGAAAAAGAGGATCCAGAAGAAGGTAAGGAGCAGGCTGCCTTTATGTTTGCCATTTTTTCTGGTTTCCTGGATTTTTTCCAGGGGAAGGATCAGTCCTTCCAGGGCGCGGATCCGTTCCAGGGCGGTTTCCAGTTGGGACTTTAACCAGCTTTCCCGCTCCTGGGCGCTTTGCAACTGTCGGTTCAGGACTTCCATGGCGCCGTGCAACGCCTGGTCCGGTGAGTGGGTTTCAGGTATTTTTACGCCGCCGTCACTCTTCAGTTCCCCAAAAACCCGCATCAGCTCCGCGACATCAATTTGCGGCTGCCCGGTCACGCTTTTGGAAACACTCAGACGCCCGGCGGATATGTAGCGTTTGAGCGTGCTCCTGTCCTTGCCTACTGCCCGCGCTGATGCGGAAATAGTTAGCTGTGCCATGGTTTAACAGCCTTATACACCAGTGTGCTCCAGTAGATATTGGGGTGTATTTCTGATGGTGTATTCTGGTGTATTTCTGATGGTGTATATTGTTGTATGCGCCATGTCAAGGCCTGGAGCAACCTGCGATCTTTGGCGGCCTACCGGCGGAATTGCTTCCTGCAAAAAACCGACAAGGCTGAAAACCCGCACCGGATTTTCAGCCTTGTCGCGCGTTTCGGCCGGGTTCCTGGTTTTTCAGCTCGCCGCCTGCCCCCGGCAATGCGCGCCCAATTCCACATCAACGGTTTTTATGTGTTTGACTATCCAGCCGATAATAAAATTGTTTATGCCCACGGTGAATTTTGCCGAAGGCCCGTTGGCCGCGAATTCTTCTTTCAATTTTTTGAACTCGGCAACAAAAAACTTGTGCTGATCCTTGTGCCATTCGTATTTTGGGTATTTGCTCTGTCTTTGCAGAGATTCCTCGTCTCCGAAATGTTTGATGATATACGCGTCCAAAAAATCAATGGATTTTTTGGTTTCTTCCTGTGAAACAGATTTTGACCCGAGAGATAAAACCATGTTGATTCTGTTGATCAGTTCTTTGTGTTGTTCATCAATTTTAGGCACGCCGGTTTCCATGTCTTTGGTCAGTTCAAGCATTTTTGCCTCCTTATATGTATGTGTGCCGCCGGAAGCACGTTAAAAAATCTGTGTTTTATTATCACTCTCCGCCGTTCCGAGCAAGAGGAAGGGGAGCAAGGAGTCGGTTCAGGCTACGCGTGTTTTCCAGCAGTGTCTGGGCCAGATCCGTCCGTTCCCGGCCGGGGGTGAGGGTGGTAATTACGGCCTTGCCTAGTATTGCTCGTCCTTGAAGGGAACTGCCTGGGAGGGCGATGCGCAATCCCCAGATATTGTGGAAGATTATGGCCCGGTCCTGATGTTGTCCCAGATAGAGGGAGATATGTCCGGGCAGGCCGATGAGGGATAGGAAGGGGCGGCCCTGTTGGAGGATCAAGGCTTCTTTCTGTTCAGGTTCCAAGCCGGAGAGGTCCAGAGGATGCCCTAGGGAGGCCTGGGCTAGGGAATTGCGGGGCAACCAGAGTCCGAAGGGCATAAAAAGGTCGCGCAGGGTGGAAGAGCAGTCCCGGTTGCCGCCGGAACCTCCCCAGCCATAGGGTTGGCCGAGCATGTGCATGCCCAGCGCGGCGAGGGTCTTGCGGTTTAAGGGCAGGGGCCAGGCGGCGGCCTGTCGGGAAGGCAGGACGGCCAAGCGCATATGGGCATAGCCGTCCGTCCCGCGCTCAGGAAAATACAGGGCCGTTTGCCCCTTTTCCAGGGGGCCGTGGAGGCGGGGGTTGCTTTCCAGTGGCAAGATGGTCCCAATGGAAGCCAGGCAAGGCAGCGTTGGTAGAGGCTGGTCCGGCATGGCCCGTCCGTCCGTCCGTGGACGTAGGGGGATTTTTTCTTCCAGCAGGGCGGCCATGGGCCTGCTGAGCCAGTCCAGCATGAAGCGGGGACTTGCCAGAGCCAGGTTTTCCAGTTCCACCCAACCTTTGGCCGAGGGGCTTTCCAGCAGAACCCAGGCTTGGTCCGCGGAAAGGTGGGTAAGGCGCACGGGCGTGCCTGGAGGCAGGCTGGAATTTTGTAGGTAATCAAAGGGAAAACCTTCTCCCGGACGGGCGGGATTGAGAAAATAAGGCTGCCTAGTGGGCAGGAGGCGTAAATCGCAGACGCGCACGGTAATGGCCGGAAGGTTCAGTCCGGGGTAAGCCTCCAGGGCGCAGTTCCCCAGAATTTCATCCCAGCGCGCCGGGGAGAAGGGGCGCAGGTTCTCCATAAAGCCTTTTTCTGCTTTAAAGCGGGCCAGCTCAATGCGGATCTCCTCCAGGGAACGGATCGGGCCGGGCGCGAGCCAGGGACTGAAGAGCAGACCGGCGGCCCTGGCCGCGGCCGCGGCCTGTTCTTCCGCTCCGGCCAAAGGAGCGAAGGCGGCCTCTTCTTCAGCCTTGGTCGCGAACCAGAAGAGATCTTGCGGTACCTGGGCCAGATCCAGGGCCAGCTCCGCATCCGGCAGGGTCCAGGCCGCCAGCCCGTCGGCCGGCCGGGCACAGCCGGATGTGCAAAACACCCAGGCCGCCAGCAGCAGCAATGCTCCATGGAGCATTGCCCGCGTCTTTGATTTTTGAAAACTATCGTTCATTGCAATATATTGTCATTATGGTTTTAACATGCTGAAATTACTTGACACATTTTCTGTTTATCATGTAGAAGCCCAAAGTCCAGAGTTTCTGCTTTTGCCATATGGCCTGACAAAGCAGGCACCTGGTGTGCCGTCAGGGCGTGTTTCTCCGCAGTTGGCCGCCGGCAGAGGAGAAATTAGGGCTTTTTATGAGTGCCCTCAGGTATAAAGCAATTTCGAGAAAAGTCATGTCCACAAGAACCAGGGCCGCGTTTTTGGCCGGGCTGTTTTTGCTCATCCACAGCTCCTGCATAAGCTTGATCCCGGAACGTTTTGAATCCAGCCTTAAATTCCTGGCCAATTATGGCTATGTGGAATTTAATTTCAAGGGCAATGTGCTGGTGGCGGACGCGGCCCTGGAGGTGCAGGATAAAAAGTCTTCACAGAGAGAAACCGACAGGAAGCTCAAGGAGCTTGAACAGACCATCCTGGAGAATGATAAAAGCGCTCTGGGCGAGCGCCAGTTCCGCTCCCTGCGCTATCTGGGGGGCAACCGTTTTGCCGCCGAGCAACAGGTGAAATCCTCCTTTGCGGAGGACCTCTCTTTCTTTCAGTCCGAAAACAGTCCCTTCTTCGTGGAGATCCGGGAACACTCCGGCCCTGGAGAGGACGGCTCTTCAGGGGAATATACTATCCGGGCCTTTCTGGTGGACGAGGATATGAAGGCCAAGATGGCCAGGCTGAAAGTCAGCCAGCGGGGTGTTTTCTCCGTGGAAACCGACTGCCGGGTTATCCGACATAACGCCCATAAGGTCAGCCGTACGGGCAGCAACTACATCTATTCTTGGGATATGGAAGGCCGCCTGAATACCCCGGCGACCCTCACCTTACGCGCTCAAGCCCCGGCTTTGACCAGATTTTGAATTATCCAGATTCATTTTCGAGGGCCCGCATGGCCCGCATGGTATTGCCCATGAGTTCGTCCAGATCCCAGCCCAGCATGGCCGCGCCTTTTTCGATCACTGTCCGGGAGCAGCCAGCGGCAAAGCCGGGGGTTTTGAATTTTTTTCGCAGGGATTTCACTTCCATGTCCCGCACGCTTTTGGAGGGCCGCATGAGGGACGCCGCGCCGATGAGCCCGGTCAGTTCGTCCACGGCGTAGAGCACCTTTTCCATCTCATGCTCGGGTTTGACCTGGGAGAAGATCTCGTAGCCGTGGCTGCATACCGCGTGGATCAGCTCTTCTCCGGCTCCGGCCGGCCGCAGGATGTCCGGGGCCTTGCGGCAGTGTTCCTCGGGGAAGCGTTCAAAATCCACATCGTGCAGGAGACCGACGAGGGCCCAAAAATCCTGTTCCGCCGCGTAGCCCAGTTCCACCGCGAACCAGCGCATCACCCCTTCCAGGGTCAGGGCATGACGCAGGTGAAAATCTTCATGGTTGTAAGAGCACAGTAATTCCCACGCCTTATCCCGGGTGATCTCCATGCGCATGGTCATTTTTCTCCTTGCAATTCATTCGTTTCCAGGTTGTCTTCCGCTTCGTCCAGAACGAACAGGCTGCGGACTAGGTGCAGATATTGGGGACCGTGTTCGGCTTCCGCGTGTTTTTTGAGAAAAGTGATCGGCTGGTGGTTTATCTTTTTGACGATGGCGCCGAGCATCTGTTCCAGAGCCTTGGCCTGCCGCGCATCCAGGCGCAGGTGTCTTTCGCTGCGCTCCCATTCCCGGCGCGCGATTTGCTCGGAACGGCGAATCAGCTCCACAATGGTGGGCTGTAAGGCCAGAGAGTCAAGCCAGCGGCTGAAATTTTGCGTTTCCTCCTCTACGATGCCCCCGGCCTTTACGGCCTCTTCACGGCGCAGGGCCAGATTTTCTTCCACCACCTCTTTGAGGTCGTCAATGTCATATAGGTAGAGATTATCCAAGCTGTTCACATCCGGGTCGATGTCGCGGGGCACGGCTATATCAATCAGGAACATGGGACGGTTGCGGCGTTTTTTCATCACCCCGGCCATGTCCGAGGCGCGGATGACCGCCTCGGGGGCGCCGGTGGAGCTGATGACGATGTCCACTTCCGGCAGGCGGCTGAAAAGCTGTTCCATGGGCACGGCCAGTCCGTTATAGCGGGCGGCCAGTTCAATAGCCCGGCCGTGGGTGCGGTTGGCCACCCAGATGGACTGGATGCCCGCGTGCATGAGGTGGGTGGCGGCCAGTTCGGCCATCTCCCCCGCGCCGATGAGCATGGCCTTGTAGTCGCCCATGTTGCCGAAGATGCGTTTGGCCAGTTCCACCGCGGCATAGCTGATGGAGACGGCGGAGGCGGCCACGCGGGTCTCGCTGCGCACCCTTTTGGCTACAAAGAAGGTCCGGTGCAGCAGCCGGTTGAGGATGGCACCGGTTTTGCCTTGCTCCTGGGCCTTTTTATAGGCCTCTTTGATCTGCCCCAGGATCTGCGGCTCGCCCAAGATCATGGAATCCAGGCTGGAGGCCACGGTAAAGAGGTGGCGTACAGCCTTGTCATCCCGGTGGGTATAGATCACTTGGCGCAGTTCCTCGGGGGACCTGCCCCTGGTTTCCGCCCAGCGGCACAGTAGCAGTTCCGCAAGCTCGCTTCCTTCCCTCCCGGCGGCCAGGATTTCCACCCGGTTACAGGTGGATAGGAGCATGGCCTCCCGCACCGGCGTTTCCGCGTGCCCTGCGGGCAATAATTGTTCCAGGAAGGCGCTGTCCTGGAGGGCAAAGGCCTCGCGGATGTCCACCCCGGCGGTGCGGTGATTCAGGCCGAGCAGACAGATGCTTTTATGCATGGGCCACCAGGGATAGGAAGCTGAAACCGTGCCTGGTGGGCAGCAGTAAATTCACGCCCAGCAGGGAAAAGACCGAGATGCCGAAGATTCCGAGGATCAGCAGGGCGGCCTTGCGCCCGCGCCAGCCGCGCAGGATGCGCAGATAAAAGGTCAGGGCATAGAGAAACCAGACAAAGAGGGAGAATATTTCCTTGGGGTCCCAGGTGCCGGTTCCCCAAGTCAAAGGCGCCCAGATAAAACCCGCTGCGATCCCCAGGGTGTAAAGAGGAAAGCCCAGGATAACGGCCAGGTGGTTGATGCGGTCATAAGCTCCCAAGGCCGGCAGATCCCGGTCAAATTCCGTCAGTTTGGCCTTGGCCTTGAGTTTTCGGTCCATGTGCAGAAAAAGCAGGGCCGCGCCGAAGGCAAGGGTCAGCAACCCTAGGCTGGTAAACATGGGGGCGATGTGCAGCAGGAGAAAAAGCGCCTGCAAGGTTTCCGGCAATTCCAACTGAGCCGCGCCCACCTTGTAGGCCAGAATGAAGAGCAGCAGGGCTAGGGGGGCGGCGGTCAGGGACAGGAAGTTGGACTTGAGCAACCGCCAGCCGACAAAATAGGCTAGGAGTATGCACCAGGCCAGAAGCTGCATAAAGTAGCCGCGGGAGAGTTCCTCTGGCGGGGTCAGCAGCACTATGCCCACCACCAGAAGGGTATGCAGGGCAAACCCTCCACAGGTGAACAGGATGCCTGCGGTTTTCACCCTCTGGCGCCCCGCCGGGATGCCCCAGAATACCCCCACGCTCCCTAGGGCGTATAGACAAGTCACCAGCAAAGCAAGCAGCTTAGTAAAGATCATGCAGCAAGTCCTCAATCTGCTTATGCAGCTTTTCAGGCAGCAGATCCCGCAGGAGGCGTTCCGTCCCGGCGCGGTCCTTGTCCTGCAGGGCTTCCGTCAGAGCGGATTGGGCCAGATTCCGGAACAGTTCCGCCCGGCAGCCGCTGTTTTCTTTGCCCGGTATCTGTCGCAAAATCAAGGGACGCAGCCGTCCCAGCAGGGTAAGCATGGCGCTGTACCTGTCCTGGTACCAGTCCTGCAGTTCCCGCCGCATCTGGCGGGCCAGGGCCGGGCTTTGACCGGCGGTGGACAGGGCCAGGCAGAAGCCGTCCTGGTAAAAGTGGGTGGGAACCATAAAATTGCCCTCGTCCGGGGCATCCGCCACATTGCAGAAAATGCCTTGCTCCCGGCATTGCCGGGCCAGGCGCAGGTTGGCCTCAGCCGATCCCGTGGCCGCGAACACCAAGGCGCGGCCGGACAGATCCCTTGGCCTGGCTTCGCGTTGCGCATATTCCAGGGCCGGGTGCGCGACCAAATCCGCAGGCAGATCCTGGGGCGGCACCGCCGGGTCCAGCCATAATAAAGCCTTGGGTCCGACCGCCAGCAAATCCCCGGCCTTGCGCCGGCCCACTTCTCCGGCCCCGGCCAGCAGGATCCGCGCCTGGCTTAAATCCAGAAACAGGGGATAATAATGCATGGGCCTTTATAGCGCCAGCCGGAGAATCCAGCAAGAGAGTTCTATCCTTGCCGAAAAAGAGGGCGAAGTATGACTTGCGGAACAAGCAGTATAAGGTTAGAAGCCATTTGGAGTTTCCAAAGGGCTGCGGGCTTTTGGGGAGGTGGTTGGGGCGGCGCCCCGCTGGACATTCGCGATTTTGGAGATAAAACATGGACCTGCCTGAGGATTTTCGCCCGGATTTTTCCAAGGCCGGAGGCTTGATTCCGGCCATTGCCCAAAGCGCGGACAGCGGCGAGGTGCTCATGCTGGCCTACATGAATGAAGAGGCCTTCCTGGCCACCTTGCGCACGGGTGAAGCCCATTACTACAGCCGCAGCCGCCAATCCCTCTGGCACAAGGGGGAGAGTTCCGGCCATGTGCAGAAGGTCCGGGCTTTACGTCTGGACTGCGATGAAGATGCCCTGCTCCTGCTGGTGGACCAGGTGGGCGGCGCGGCCTGCCATACCGGACGGACCAGTTGTTTTTACCGGGAACTGCATGAGGGCGGCGCGCGCGAATGTTCTCCCATGATATTTGATCCCAGAGAGGTTTATAAATAATATGTCTGAAACCATCCTTAAATTCGGCATTCCCAAAGGCTCGCTGGAAGAAGCCACCATTTCCCTGTTCGCGCGGTCCGGCTGGAAAATCAGTATGCGCGCCCGCAACTATTTCCCGGAAATCAATGACCCTGAGATTGGCGCCCGTCTCTGCCGGCCGCAGGAAATGCCCCGCTATGTGGCCGATGCAGTGCTGGATGCCGGGCTTACCGGCAAGGACTGGATTTTGGAAACCCAAGCCCGGGTCCAGGTGGTTTCCGACCTCATTTATTCCAAGGTCAGCAGCCGGCCAGCCCGCTGGGTGCTGGCCGTGGCCGGGGATTCGCCGTACCAGCGGCCGGAAGATCTGCAAGGCCGGCGTATAGCCACGGAAATCACCGGGCTGGCCGAGCGTTATTTCGCAGCCCAAAATATCCAGGTCAAGGTGGAATACTCCTGGGGGGCCACGGAGGCCAAGGTGGTTGAAGGGCTGGCCGACGCCGTGGTGGAGGTCACCGAGACCGAGACTACCATTCGCGCCCACGGCCTGCGCATCATTGACGAGGTGCTGGTAACAAACACCCAGCTTATCGCCAATCCGGCGGCCTGGAACGACCCCGTAAAGCGCAGTAAAATAGAACAGATTAATCTGCTCCTGCAAGGCGCTCTTAAAGCCGAAACCCTGGTGGGGCTGAAAATGAACGTGGAAGGCGCCCGCCTGTCCACTGTGCTGGCCTTGCTGCCGTCTTTGAATTCACCCACCATCTCCGCCCTACGCGACTCCGACTGGCACGCCCTGGAGACCGTGGTCTCGGTGCAGACCGTGCGTGATCTTATCCCGCGCCTGGTGGAGGCCGGGGCTCAGGGTATCATTGAGTACCCGCTGAATAAAGTCATCTGATGTCCTTATTCCCGCAACGCTCCACAGCCTCACTTAGGGCGGCATAATCCGCAATGCATCTGTTGAGGGTCCGGTTAAGTGTGGCAATTTTATACTGTTCACCAACAATGCGGGCTGCGCCAGTTGCGCCGAGCTGACGAAGGCTTTCAACCTGTTCGGCATAGCAAAGATTGTTGTGATAGAAATGTCTGGCCATATCTCCATGTCTGCAAGCTATGGCCATCTGGCTCCAGTATAGGCATTTTTCCCACCATTTTTGTGTATAGCAGAATGTTGACAAGAATTGTGAAATACGCAGGCTTGTATTATTTAATATAAATCCTTTTTCAGCATAATTATATATACGTTGAAGATATCTTGTTTTGTTATTGAATGAATAAAAAATCATTGCTATATAATAATAAATATAACTTTTTATTACTTTATTTTCAATATTATTTGATATTTCAATCATTTTATGCAATCTTTTTATGTGGTTGCCTTTTTTATATTTGAGCATAATTTCTGTTGTATAAATATATAGAGCAGCATATTTATTACAAATAATATATCCTGAATCTCTTGAATCGACAAGATTTATAAAAAAAACACCTATTTCTTTATCTAGTTCCAAGTTTTTTTGCTTTCTATATGTTGTAATTTTAATATATTTATTAATAATTTTTATGATATTATGTCTTATTTGCATATATCCTGTGACGCTATGTTCGAAGTTGCGCACAGTTTGTATATATACATTAGGCAAATCCATAACCAGGAGGCAACCGATAATATCCCCCAAAAAGCATTCCCCTACAAGCAGATGGAAAAAAGCTGATGAAGAGGCCATGATCGACTTGATGTCAATCCTTTTCCCTGCATAATGCTGAAAGACCCCTACCGGATTGGGGGCCAAAAGCTGCGCCCCGGGCGCAATCACCATGTCAACATTCAATAAGGCGCCATAAAGACAAGCGCCGAACGCCCCCATGGAATTGCCATAGGTCAGCGCTATTCCTCCAGTCTGCAAAAGCGTATTCCGGATTTCCGCCAGGCGGGCAGCGGTGCTGTGCATATCTGTCCCGAGTCCTTCAATGCCTTCTAGGTACCATATTTTTTTGCGGTCATTTAAAATGACAATATTTGCATCAAGTTTTTCTGCAACAAACAAGTTATTTCCTCCGGGAACAGCGCCAAAGGGAACGTCTATCGCGCAAAAAACAAATAATACATGTGGAGAATTGGGATTTTTCCGGATAATGCAACCATCGCAAAGACGTTCTTCCTCAAAAGCTTTCTCCACGATCTCATCCGCCAATATCGCACTGACTCCACCAGATGTTGTCATTATCTTTCTCCTGAAGCTATGCTTTATTTCCGGTCTGTAACAAAATTGTTTTAACTTGTCATCGGGAAAAGTTTAAATTTCTTGCATGGATATCTGTTGTGATCCGGATCGTTTTGGCGTATTGCTTTACCGATGGAACACAGGGGCAGCTTATGAGCGCGGATTTTCCAAAGGGCCTTACCGGGCGTATCAATTATCTGGCCAAGCGGTATGAGGCCAAGTCTTATCTTGAGATAGGCCGGCTCAGGGGGAAAAATTTTTCCGAGGTAGCAGTTCCCAAGAAGCTGGCCGTCAGCCCTCATGCGGACTTTACTGAGGCTAACCCAGCCGCGGGGATATTATTTTGCAAGATGTCTTCAGACGCATTTTTTACGCAAATGGCCTTTCCAGGTTCCCGGACAGCATCATTAGTAACGAGTATATTTGGAAAACCTTCATTTGACATTATATTTATCAATGGAACGCACACATTTTCGCAGTCTTTTCGTGATTTTGAAAATAGCATGCGATATGCGCACAACAAGACACTATTTATTTTGAACGCTACTGTTCCATGTGATCCATACAGCAGCATACCTGATGAAAACCTATCTGTAAAATATCGGCGTATGGCCGGTATCGCGGTTAATTTTTGGCATGGCGATGTATTTAAGACCGTACTTGCGATACACGATAAATATCAGCAATATTCATATTGTACTATTGCATCAGGAGCATCACAGACAATAATATGGAAATCTGAAGATAGTTTAAGAAAATTGCTATTTTCTTCTCTGGATGAGATCAATAAACTGGATTACTTCGGTTTGCTGCATCATGCCGGGGCCATGATGCCGGTACGGGAGGATCAGATTTTCGATTTTATCGGCAAGACCCTGAACCCTTTGGAACATCGCGACGCGGAGACCTGGAAAAAGCTTTTTTACGTCAAGGTGACAACGACAAGAGAGATGGAGTTGGTTTCTCTAGCTGAAAATAAGAAGCCCAGCATGGAATCCGCTGATGTTCCGCGCGAGGAAGCTCCAGTGTGGACGCCGGAGATATTGGCCGAAGCCACGGGGGGAGAGTGGATTATACCGTCTCCAGCTGATTGGAGCGCCGTAGGCATGTGCGCTTGGTGGGAATCTTTTAAACCCGGCGACATGCTCATGGCGAGAAGCGCAGAGGAAAAACGGGGGCTATCCCGAAAGGCCGCCCAAAAATTAGCCGCTGACGCCGCCGGGATCATTTGTACAGATCCCGATCCCTGGGTGAACAGCGGGTTGCCGGTACTGAAGGTAAACGGCATATCAGACGCGGTATTCGCGCTGGCCGCCACGGCGCGTGGACTTTTCAGAGGGAAAGTGGTCGCGGTGACCGGTACCAGCGGAAAAACCACCACCGTAGCCCTGATCGCCTATCTGCTGGCGCGCTATGGAACGGTTTCACAGACCCAGCTTAACGCCAACACCTTTTACGGAATGGCCTGGAATATGGCAGCCATGGATCTGACCTCCAGGTGGTGGGTTCTGGAGCTGGCTGTGCCTGAAATGCGCAACAGCGCCTCTCTTGCCGGTCCGGATGTGGCTGTGGCCCTAAATGTTTCGGCCGGGCACCTGAAATATTGGAGAACCGTGAAAAATCTCGCTTTCTATAAAAGCAAAATTTTCAGCGGACTGCGCCCCGGCGGGCACGCCGTGATCAATCACGATATGGAAATGTTTGATCTTTTTAAAGAGGAAGCGCTACAGAAGACCGAAAAGATCATTACCTTCGGCGAAAGGGCGAATTCCACCTTGCGCCTTGTAAAATGTATTAATGACGATATGGAATTTATTTATAATGATAAACAGTACTTAGTAAAACTTCCTGGTTATGGGCATTATACGGCCATGAACGCCCTAGCGGCCTTAGGCGTGCTTTTGGCCTTCGGTCTGCCTCATGAAAAAAGCTGCGCCGATATCGCGTCCTTGCCGCCTATTGCCGGAAGAGGAATGAGGCATAAGATCATATTTGAAAATAAGGAGATCACCATAATAGATGAGTCCTATAATGCCAATCCAGCTTCGGTGCGTGCGACGTTGCTGGCGTTTTCCGAAGAAAGACACCGTAAATCCTCCCGCGTCCTGATATTGGGGGATATGCTGGAACTTGGCGAAGGTTCTGTTGCATACCATCGCGAACTTGAGGAACATGTGCGCAAGGCGGATCCGGATCGCGTGCTCCTCTGCGGCGAAGAAATGCTTAATCTGTGGGAGACAATTTCTGACGACTATTCAGGGCGCTGGTATGCCGATGCGGTCGGGCTCATCAGAGATATATCCAACTGGATAGCGGATAACGATGTGATACTTATAAAAGGTTCGCATGGCGCGGGTTTGCATAAACTGGCTGGTTATTTTCTTCGCCGGAAATAGAGCCTTGCCGCCGCTTAAAAAGCGGCTTGCATCAGTCGTGTTTCCTGTGGAAAAAAGTATTGGAGCCGGTTGTTGTGAAAAACAGCAACAGAATCCCGATGCTCCCAGCGGGCGCTTTTCATTCATTTCTCCGCCAGCTCATAAAACTCGCGCGGCCGCAAAATCTCCATGGTCTTGCCCGTAATGGGGCCGAACAGGCCGCGCTCCTCCTGATGGCGCAACGCCTTGTACAGCGAGACTCGGTGTATTCCGAGCAGGCTGGCCATTTCTTGCCGCGAAACGCCGAGCTTCGCTGTCAAAGGATTGCTGTCCGGCACCAGCCGTTGCGCCAGAAATTTGCATATGCGCACCAGCACATCGTCCAGATACAGCGATGAGGCGTGGTACGACATGATTCGCATTTTCCGCGACATGGACCGGAGCAGATTTAGCAATAAATCCGGCCGTTCCTTGCAGACCCGCTCAACGGTCTGCGCGGAGAACGCGTAGATAACGCAATCGCTTATACAGGTAAACACAGCTTCGTTCTCTATGGGATCAAAAAAAGGAACCTCGCCGAAAAGGCAGCCCGCGCTGATATGCCAGAGGATTTTTTCCGCGCCGTCCCGGTTTTGATAAGTTAGGCGCACCCGGCCGCGCTCCAGAAACAGTAATTCCTCCCCTTGCCGCACATATTCTCCTTTTACCCGCCTGCTTTGTCTGGCCAGGGACAATATCGAACGCCAGGAAGAGTTAATATCCTTCATGTCTCTGAAAGCTAGGCTGGGCTCGCTTTTGCCTTTTACTTTATTCATTGTTTTCCTCATGCCGCCGTCCTCCGTGTCTGTAATCCTCCGGGCGGGTAAAAAATTTTGCAAAAATGTTGCCTACGAAACAGACCATTTTTTTCATAGGGCTATTCTTATAGTCGCACAATAAAAAATGTTTGTACACGCACTAATATAGCAAATACGAGGGACGCTATGACTACAAAATGGAAAATCATCACGGGATTTGTCTTCATGATTCTGCTGGTAGGCGTCGTCGCCGGCATCGGTTATGTCAGCGTCAACAACGCGACCGGTGCCTTCACCGAATACCGCCGCGTGGCCAGGCTTAACACGCGTTATGCCGAACTTCTCATCAATCAGCATGCTTCCGCCGCGGCCGTGCGGCTTTTCCGCATCTCCATGGAGCCTGGTCTCATGAACGAGTCCCGGAGTTTCATCAAGCGCAATAAGTCTCTTTCAGGAGAAGCCAAGATCTTTGTGAAGCGCAAGGAGACCATGGACATCCTTGAGGAAGTGCATGCGCGCTCCGACGAGCAGATCGCCGCCATCACCGCCTTGGAAAAAGCTCTGGTTGGCGTGATGGATCTTTATGGGAAAATCCAGCAACCCGCGATTGAAGCCTTCGGCGTGGCAATCGGTGAAATGCTCGACATGTTCGCTACTGGCGACAATAACGCGGCCTTGCATATGTCAGGCAAAACCATGATCAATTTCGCGGCTGCCCGCGCGGCAAATTCCCGCTTCGTATTCAATCGCACGCTGGAAAACGCGGATGAGGTCATGCTGGCGATGGCGGCCGTCACCAGGGATGTGGACAAAATGGTCTCCATGTTGACTTCGTTCAGGGAGCGCGAGGTCTTTGCCAAGGCCAGGAAGGCCCACGACGAAATGATCGCCGCCACCGCCTCCATGCGCACGGCCGTGCTTAACGCCATACAGCAGAACGAGATCCTGCTGGAAATGAATAATGAAATTGAGGATCACGTCAAGGAGATCAGCGACAACGTGAAGCTCCAACAGGATGATCAGGGCGAGCGCGCTATGCGGATTAACCAGTCAGCCCAAAATTCCATGATCTCCACCGCTACCGCCGGGATAATCATCGGAGGCCTGCTGGCGTTATTCATCATCGCCGGACTGATCCGGGTTCTGCGCGGCCTGAGCCGTTTTGCCGGAGCCATTGCCGAGGGCGATTTCCAAGCCCAGCCGGTCAGCCGCGAGAAAGGAGAAATAGGCGCCCTGCTGGCGGCCATGCGGCAGATCACTTCTGTCTTGCAGTCCATTCTCAATGACTACCGGGCTCTGGGAGATAGGATCGAGGCCGGAGATCTGGATGCCCAGGGCAACCCAGCCGTGTACAAGGGAGGTTTTGCCACGCTGGTAGAAGGCACCAACATGATTTTAAGCCGTTTTCTCCTGGTGCTGGAAAATATTCCCTCCCCCGTGGTGATGCTGAACAAGAAACTCTATGCCAGCTATGTGAACGCCGTCGGCCGGAAGATCGCCGGCCAGGAGTACAAAGGCAAAACCTGCAAGCAACTCATGGAGCGTGAAGATTTCGGCAGCCCCGCTGACGCCCTTAAGCAGGCCGTGGAGAGCCTGCGGCCAGCCTCCGCCGAAACTCGGGCCCATCCGCATGGCATAGACATGGACGTCAGCTATACGGCCATTCCCATGCTCGATCATGAGGGAAAACTCGCCTCCGTGCTCCAGTTGATCACAGATCTCACCGCCATCAAGCAGACCCAGCGCGTCATCCATAATGTGGCCCAACAGGCGGCCTCCATCTCCAACCGGGTGGCCGTGGCCGCCGAAGAGCTTTCAGCCCAGGTGGAAGAGGTCTCGCGCGGGGCGGAGGTGCAGCGCGCCAGGGTGGAATCAACGGCCACGGCCATGGCGGAAATGAATTCCACGGTGATAGAGGTAGCGAAAAACGCCGGCCAGGCTTCAGAGCAGTCTGAAATGACCAAAGCCAAGGCCAACGATGGAGCCACCCTAGTGGACAAGGTGGTGCGGGCCATCAACCAGGTGAACGATGTAGCTGCGGCCCAGCAGACGAGCATGCGGGAGTTGGGAAACCAGGCGGAAAACATCGGCGGGGTGATGAACGTCATCTCCGACATCGCGGATCAGACCAACCTCCTGGCGCTGAACGCGGCCATTGAGGCGGCCCGCGCCGGCGAAGCCGGGCGCGGCTTCGCGGTGGTGGCCGACGAAGTGCGGAAACTCGCGGAAAAAACCATGTCCGCCACCCAGGAAGTAGGGGCCAACATTACGGCCATCCAACATTCCACGCGCACCAACATTGATGAGGTAAACAGGGCAGGGGAGGCCATCATTGAGGCCACGGATCTGGCCAATACCTCCGGTAAGGCCCTAGGGGAGATCGTCCATCTGGCCTTGGACAACTCTGTGATAGTTAGTTCCATCGCCGCCGCCGCGGAGGAACAGAGCGCCACCTCAGAGGAGATCAGCCGCGCCATCGAGGAAATCAACCGGATAGTCGGAGAAACCGCCGGAGGCATGGTTCAGGCGGCTGCCTCCGTGCAGGAACTTTCCCAGATGGCGCAGGAACTGAACACGGTTATGGGTGAACTGCGTTAAGCTTATTATAAGCCGTCTCAAATCCGGATCAAGCGTGACTAGGCTTCTCCCCGTATAGGCGCGGAGTAATTAATCGCGCCGAAAAGCCGATTTTGCGGTCTGCCGGATATACTTTCAGGTGGAATCCTATTGACCCCGCCCTGTCCTCTCACTTGGAGGCAGGGCTTTTAATTTGCCGTGAACTTGAACGGAAATGCGGATCCTGATAATTTTGGCCTACCCCTTTTGATATGCCAAGTTTAAGTTAGTGGAACAGGCCGTGGAAAGAAAGCGAATGTAGTAAAAGAATATTGAGGGAGGGAACAGCGGTGAGTGAAGAAAAGCGGATATCCAGCAGGCGGAAGAAGACAAGACGGATGCATGACATGTTTGGGGAGAAGCTATCTGAAGAAGAAAAACAGCGGTATGACCAAATGTTGTATATAGCACACACGGATGAGGACAGGCGAAAGGCTGAACGGCGCTCGGGCAAGGACAGGCGGGCTGAAAAAACGGAGTAGACCGTGGTAACGGGTGAAGGAGCGAGGATGGGTACCCTAAATTTGAGGTCAAAAAATGGAACCTCAAGTTGGGGCGGACGGCGTTATGCCCCGTATGTCTTCACCGAACACGGTGCGCTTAGCTGTAGTAGTTTAGACTTGATCTGACAGTTGTCTCCGTTTTGATGATTCCCTTGTCCGATTACAGGCGAAACACGCCGCAAGGCTTGAAGAGCTTCTGGACCGGCTTGACGCCGCTGTGAATATCAAGGCTATGGACTTCCCCGGTTCACCATGCCCCCGTCTCTCACCTGGAGGCGGGGGTTGTTTTTTAAAAAAAATACGGGCAATGTTGCCCATACAACGGCCAGTATTTGATACAGGTAATACAATGCCCACAACCGAGGGAAACCATGCTTCTAAATAAACATCAAATCGCCGAGCGCATGAGTACAACGCCGGACATCGCCAGAAATATATTGTCCGAACATGGTGTGAATCCCATTGACCTCGGCTGGGGGCGCGGACGCTGTTTTCGTTGGCATGCTTCGGAGGTTGATGCCGTGATACGCCAGATGCATGAGGATGCCCAGGATAAAAAACCATCTGGGGAAGCTCTCCCACCTAGCAAAAAGAAGAAAAAAGAGTGACCTTGCCCATAGGACACCGGAAAAAAATGCTGGTATTTTTGCTGGTATTTCAAAAATGCCCGCCTATTTTACACAATAAATACACTATATTATGTCATGTGTTCGGTATCGGTGCATCGCAAAACCCGCTGAGGTTCACAAAAACCTTGGCGGATTTTGATTTTCAGGGATTGCCCGTTCAAGCAAAGAACCGCGCCCTCGCCAGCCGCGTTTTTTCGGCTAATGGAAATGAAAAAAATGACCGATGACCAAGCTGATGCCTTGGACGAACGCTCCTCAGGCCTGAATAAAAACCTCGACATCGCTGCGGCCAAATGGGACGCGGAGCATGGGAAGAAGCAAACCTCGCCCTTGTGGAGCTGGTGGAGCGAACCGGCGATTGCGAATTATCTGGCGAAATTGATCTGCGGCGAAGCTTGCGACCGCGTGGCGGACCTGCCTGTACTGGGCATAAAAAAGTATTGCGCGCGGGATATACCCTTTGAACGCGCTATTTCCGTCGGGTGCGGGGCCGGCAACAAGGAAATTTCCTTATTGCAAAACGGTCTCGTCAAGCATTTCACTTTATATGACATTTCCCAAGAAGCGCTCAACAAGGTGCGCGCAAGCGCGGAAAAGGCCGGACTCACGGATGCGTTGCGCCTTGTCCGCGCGGACGCCTTCCGTGACGAACGCGGCAAATTCGATATGGTATATTGGGATAACGCCCTGCACCATATGATGGACGCGCATGCCGCACTTTCCTGGAGCAAACGGCGCCTTAAGCGCGGCGGCGCCTTGGTGGTGAATGATTTTGTCGGGCCGAGCCGTTTTCAATGGGATGAGGAATTATTGAGCATGTGTAATGAGATGGTGAGCTATTTCGGTGTGCCTCCGACATGCAAGACGGACGCGCAGGAGCTTGAAAGAATAGACCCAACGGAAGCGGCTGATTCAGGCAGGATCAAAGATGCCTTGCTGCGCTATTTCCCTGACGCCCTGTGGATCCCGCTGGGGGGAGCATTATATTTCGTCGGGTTTACCGGCAAACCTGTAAAATTTACCCCAGACTCCCTGGTGACGATGATCGGCTTAGACGCGCGCCTTAACGCGGCCGGCATGTATGTTTATGCCTTTGCCGTGGGCAAAAAGGCGTAATTCCGCCCCAAAAGGCCGTGCTTCATATCGCCTTCAGGGAGTCACACAGAGCCGTGGCCCAGTCCCTTTGGGAACTTTCCGGGTATTTTACGTCAACGACCACCACGTGCCCGGGCTGGGCGGCAAAGAGGGTGGTGGCGCAACTCTCTCCTTCTTCATGCAGGATATAGGCCGGCGTTTCTGGAGCGAAAGGCAGCCCGCGCCTTTCCGCCGGAAGCCCGCCCAGGATATTTTCCAGCAGCGTCATGGCTGGAAGCGGACGCCCGTCTGCATCCAGGCTGTGGGAGGTGGAAATACTGATGGAGCGCCGCTGGTCATCCCAGAAGAACATGCCTTCCTCGTTAAACATCCGGTGCATTTTGCCAGGCAAGGCGATGCGCCAGTTATCCTTACCCAGGGTATGCAGGATGTTGTAACGGCGGTAGCCCTGAATAGACGTCCCCCCCGCCCCGGCGGGGAAACGCTCCGCCAGCTCCCCCAGCAGTTCTTTATCCTGGGTCAGCTCCGCCATCTCAAACCACTCCGGCACCGGAAAATCCATATCCCGCCGGCCTTTCCAGGCCATGTCCAGAGATTTCAGGGCCAGATCGTAATTCACTATCTCCCTCTCAAGTTCCGGCGGCAACCAATTGATATGGCACCAGATCATATTCAGGGCGCACTTCAGGTAAAATTCCGGGCTCCGCCCCTCTTCCCACCAGATGAAAAAGGCGCGGCAAAGAAGCTCCTTGTCCTTCCGCCTGCGCAAGGCGGCGAGGAATTCCCGGTCAAAGCGCCCTGTGCTGTGGCAGATCCGCCCTTCATGCTCCTGTGGCAACATGGCGTAAGGCATGGTCAGGTTGGTGCAGACAGGCAAATCCTGCTCTGGCAGGCTAAGCAGTTCTCGGCTGTATTCCATCAGCCAGTCCAGCATGAAATTCTGCAGCCGCTTGAAATCACGGTGCGCATAATAGCCAGAGTCATCACGCAAAGTTCCGCGATCCCAACGCAGGGAGGTATATTTTTCCAGGTCCTCCATGAAGTCTAGCATAGACACATGGTAGCCAGGGCCGGTCATGGAGCTGTCCACCTCCAGCAGTAGGCGCTTTTCCCGCATATGAAAACGGGCTGGCGGATAAGCAAAAAAAGTGCTGCCCTCCAGAATATCATCGCTGCCCGTGGGTGCCGAAATAGCGTCGATGTAAATGGCCAACTCCAAGCCGGCCATGAAATGCATCAACTCTTCCCGCATTTTTTCCCTGGAGCAGGAAAAATCGCCCACACAGCTAAAAACCACCCCACGCATTCAATCCCCCTGAAAAACAGATAGCGATGCCGACAGTTTGAAATTTACTTCGGATATAACCTATTTGTTTGGTTAGACAAGAATTTTTTTACAAGGCTCACTCTTCCGTCACTTCCATAATCTGCAGATCATTACGCAACGGGTTGATTTTGCCCAGGCGGACTCTTATACGGACGCCCGGCTGGACGCGTTCGCCGAAAAGAGCACGCTGACCGCGCAGGTACAAGTCCGGCAAATCCAGGTGGATGCCCACCTGGTTGCCTATTTCGTCAATAATGGAGGCCGGCCAGTAAACCTGCCCTCCCTGACGCTTCTGCTCCTGTTGCAGGTAAACCAGTTTCCAGTATCGGGTGCGGAAACGCTGGATTTGATTTACGCTTTCCAGGCGACTGCCTACCAGGGGCAGCAGGGCGGACAGTTCCTCGCGGGTCAGGCGCGGGCGGCCTTCCGTAAGATAGTGGACAATCTGTCCCTGATTCAGGAGATCCAGATAGCGACGCAGAGGGGAGGTGAAGGAGGAATAGAGAGGCAACCCTACCGTGGCATGCGGCCTCGGTTCCACGGAGAGTTTGGCCGGCGGCAACCCATGTAGGGCGCGACTGATCTCCAAGGGCGTGCCCCACACACCGGAGTGCTCCCCGGAGGAGGCGGTTTGCACCCGATAGATCAGGGGGATACCCCGCTCGCGCCCCCATTCGGCGAGAAGCGCGTTATACAGGATCATAAACTCGCCCACCAGGGTGTGGCTGCGTCCATAATCCCGCCCTGGAGAAATCCGCACCACGACGCTTCCCTGACCATCCTTTTCCAGGCTGATCTCCTGGTCCTCCCGTTCCGTGATAATGGCCCCGTTGCTCAGGCGTTTCTGCCGCAGGATCAGGGCCAGGCGGTACAGGGTCTTTAGCCCGGCCTCTCCGTCTTCTCCGGCCACTACTTCATCCGCCAAAACCGCCTCACTCCCGGCCAGGGCGATATTGGAACGTAGACGAACCCTGGAAAGGATGGGCGCAAAATCCAGGATATTCATCCGCTCGTCTATGCGCAGGCGTAAAAGCAGGGCCGGGCGATCCTCCCCCGCTTCCAGGCTGAAAAGATCCCGGCAGATCGCCTCCGGCAGCATGCACAAGTCGCCTTCCGGCAGGTACAGACTGGAGGCACGACGCAGCACGGACTTATCCAGGGCGCTTCCAAAGGACCAGGGCAGAGCGGGGCAGGCAATGGCGATGGTCAAAGTGTAATGCCCATTTCCAGCCTTCACCCCCAAGGCGTCATCCCAGTCCCGGGTGCTGGCCGGATCAATACTGACCAGATCTTCCGGAGTTTCAGGCAAAAACGCCAGACGATCCCCTGTTTCCCGGCGCAGACGGCTGAGGCTTTCGGCATCGGCCCAATCCTCTCCCACGGCATAGCCAGCCTGATCCAACATATAGTTATGGTGTTCAGGCCGTATCCCCCAGCTTACGGCCAAGCGCAAGGGCAGATGCGGATCATCCTCCGCGGCAGAGGGCGTCTGGGCGCGTCTCTCACCCAGGCCCTTGACCAGCATCTTCCAGAGATTATCAGGGTCATGAGCCTCCGGGTCGGCGATCCTGGAGAGCAGCAGATTCCGCAAATTCTCCGCCATTTCGGGAGACGGAAGATCCTCGGCGGCAAGCGTAAGCTTCTTCCCAGCGGCTTCATGCAGCTTGCGGAAAAATTCCGCCCCGGCCCGCAGCAGCCCCTGTTGCCGCTCCTCCCTTGCCTGCCTCTCCAAACGTTGCTCCACCTGCAAAGCGGTGAAAATATCAAAAAACGGCGGAGAGAATCTAAAATGGGTCTTGCGGGCCAACAAGGCCTGTCCCAGGGCGGCCACCTGGTCCGCGTCCGGATCCGGCCAGAGAAAACCGGCCAGCCAAAACGCCTCGCCCCTGGCCTCTTCGCCCTGCACCAGTTCCCACAGAGCCTGCACATCCACCCCGGCCGCAAGCTCGCTACGCCTGGCCCGGTGCTCTTCCAGCCTGGATTGCATATCCGCCCGGCTGCTCATCTGGGCATACACCGGACCGGACCAGGGCAAAAGGCGGGAAGCGGACAGCTTAAGTTCCCGCTTATGCACCGTGTAGAGGCGCAGTTGCGCCTCCCGTTCTTCCAGTACCCAAGCCTGCAAAGGCTGATTACCCTGCATGAATTCCACCACACAGCCCGATCCGGGAAAACTCGCCAGTCCCGCCACAAAATCCCCTTTAAATCAATGCCTGAAGGATCGCTGCCCGGTGAATACCATGCCCGCCTTATGCTCATCCACGGCCTGGATGACTTCGTAATCGCGCAGGGAGCCTCCCGGCTGGGCGATGGCTGTCACTCCCTGATCCAGGGCCAGATCCACGCCGTCACGGAACGGGAAAAAACCGTCGGAGACCATGACGCTGCCCGGCAGCCCCGCCCTGGACTCCTTGGCCCTGTTCTCAATATCGGCCAGGATTTGCGCCCGCTTTTTGTCGGCGCGGGCCTGATGCCGCAACTCATAAAGTGAAAGGCCATGCTCCTCAAAGGCCAGACGATCCGCGAACTTGGAAAAGACTTTAAAAATGGTCAGTTCCACACAGCCTACCCGGTCCTGCTCCCCGGCTCCGATACCCACCGTGGCTCCGTCCTTGACGAAGACAATGGAATTGGAGATAACCCCGCTCTCCACAGCCCAGGCGAAGAGCAAATCCTCGGCTTCCCGCACGGAAGGGGGACGCGCCCGGTAAATCCGGCCGGCATGCTCAGCCTCGGCCGGCAGAAAATCCTCCACCCGGCGTATACGGTTCATAAAGGATTGCTGGAGGATCAACCCGCCATCGGCGAGGGATTTGATCTCCAGAAAGGGACGCGCGGCCAGCGCGGTCAGGTCCGCGAGACCGGGCATACGGAAAACACGCAAATTTTTACGCTTCTTCAGCAGGGCCTCGGCCCCCTCCTCATACTCCGGGGCGGCGACCACCTCGAAGTAGGCCGAAGAAATGATCGCCGCCGCCCCCTTGTCCAGGGGACGATTCAAGACCACCGTGCCGCCGAAGGCCGCGATGCGGTCGCACCAGAAGGCCTTTTCCAGAGCCACGGCTAGGCCCTTTTCGCTCCAGGCCACGCCGCAGGGGTTGTTATGCTTGAGGATTACCGCCGCCGGGCGGGCGCAAAGATATTGCAGGATGCTTATGCCGCTGTCCAAATCCGTAAGGTTGATCTTGCCCGGATGCTTGCCGGACTGGATAAAATCCGCCTCGCCCAAGGACGAGACCAGTCTCTGACCGGGGGCGCGTAACAGAGTGCCGCCTATGGCCGCTTCCCCTTGGACCAGCTCATACAGGGCAGCCGGCTGGTCCGGATTTTCCCCGTAGCGTAGCCCCCTGGATTCCCCCTCCAGCAGCCAGCTCCGCTTCCTGAAAAGGAGCGCGGTCTCCCCAAGACGCAAACGAAGATCTTCAGGGAACTCCTCTTTCAGCAGGGTATGGTATATGTTTTTTAACGACATCTCCGCCCTCCGCCTGTAACATAGCAACCTTCCGCGCTTAAAGCAAAGCTATTTGGGGAAGCTGCCTCAAATGGCCTTGCTGCTTGCGGTAAACCGCAAAGCATTATACAAAGCTGGCGGAGGCGCAAAAGATGGAAGCCGCGTTAATCAATCTGGCCAGACAGCTCAACTCGTATGACGAGGCCTCGCTGTTGAATTTATGGCGGAGCTACATGGGTAAAGTGGCACATTTCGAGCCCAGCCAGCGCTGGGAGGAGGCGGCCCTCGCGCTCTGCCTTATTCAGGCCGTGTACTGGAAAAATCAGCTTTACAATGCCGAGATGGCCGCCGGCACCCGCCGCGGCCAGGGCAAAGACGGCGTCTTGAATGAGCTTGCTCCCGAATTGCAGCCTTTCTACATGCAATACAAGCAAGAGCGCGAGTCCAGGGGCAAGGCACACGCCCCCAAAGTCAGCTCCGGAAAACGCTGTTCCGTCGTCCTGTTTGATCCTGGGGAAAAATAGCGCTCAACACGAGGAGTTCTGCCATGTCCGGCATGGTGGTGGTCGGCGTTCAATGGGGTGACGAAGGCAAGGGAAAAATTGTGGATATGTTGGCCCCGGATTTTGACGTGGTGGTCAGGTTCCAGGGCGGTAACAACGCCGGGCACACCGTGCGCGCTGGCGGGGTCAAATATGTGCTCAGCCTAATACCCTCGGGCATCGTGCATCCAAATAAAAAATGCTGTATCGGCAACGGCGTGGTGCTCGACCCTGAGGAATTCTGCCGGGAGATGGATACCCTTATCGCACAAGGGGTGCGCATCACCCCGGATAATTTGCACATCAGCCGTAAAATCCACCTGATCATGCCCTATCACAAAACCCTGGACCAGGCCAGGGAGAGCAGCTTGGGCGAAGACAAGATCGGAACCACCGGCCGCGGCATAGGCCCCTGTTACGAGGATAAAGCCGCCCGTATCGGCATCCGTCTCGGGGATCTGGAGGACCGGGACTTGCTCCGTGACAAAATCCGTGCGGCCTTAAAAGAAAAAAATGTTTTATTAACGCAGCTTTACCGGCAGCCCCCCCTAGGTCTGGAAGAAACGCTGGGAAAAATCCTCCCGGCTGCCGAGCAGCTTTGTCCTTTTCTGGCGGACGTTCCGGAGATCATCAGGCAATGTTGGCAAAAGGGCGGTCAGGCGCTATTTGAAGGGGCCCAAGGCACCCATCTGGATATTGACCACGGAACCTATCCCTTTGTGACCTCCTCCAATACCGTGGCTTCCGGCGCCGCCACGGGTAGCGGCATCGCCCCCTGGCGCCTCACCAAGATCCTCGGCATCAGCAAGGCTTACAGCACCAGGGTGGGGGCCGGCCCTTTTCCCACTGAACTCATGGATGAGAACGGCCAGCATTTGCGTGAACAGGGGGCCGAGTTCGGCACGGTAACCGGCCGACCACGGCGCTGCGGCTGGCTGGACGCGGTGATCCTGCGTAACTCCACGCGCCTTAACGGACTTACGGAAATAGCCATCACCAAACTGGATGTGCTCTCCGGTCTGCCGGAGGTAAAAATATGCACCGCCTACAACCAGCGCGGGGAAAAAATACTCTACCCGCCGGAGGAACATGACCTAGCCGCCGTCGAACCTGTATATGTCGGGATGCCGGGTTGGGCCGAGCCGCTTTCCGAGGCCAGGAGCCTGGGGGAACTCCCCGGGGCCGCCCGCGACTACCTGAAATACATCGAAGAACTCTGCGGCCTGCCGGTAAAATTTGTCTCTGTCGGCCCG
The DNA here is from genome assembly GCA_009782775.1 of Desulfovibrionaceae bacterium. Lineage (GTDB taxonomy): Bacteria > Desulfobacterota > Desulfovibrionia > Desulfovibrionales > Desulfovibrionaceae > WRHT01. Next base: position 40,018 of record WRIL01000012.1, on the reverse strand, counting down.
GATCGGGAACAAACCATCATCAATTAGCCGGAATATGGGAAAAAAAAGTCCGGAAACAGACAAGGAAACCCTGCCTCCAGAGGCTGAAGAGCTGCAAGGCACCCTGCGCCTGGCCAGGGCTTTCGCAAGGGAGCCTCGGCGGGAGGCCTTTATGCGGACCTTGCGCTCGCTCGCCCCTACGCCGCCGACCTGTCTCCTGGTGGAAGGGGGCAACTCACGTGAACGCCGCCAGGCGGCCCTGTACTGGGCCTCCATGATCAACTGCGCCCATTCCAGCCCGGAGTCCGGGAGACCCTGCCTAAACTGTTCGTCGTGCATGCGTTTCTTATGCCTGATGCACCGGGATCTCTTGTTCCTGGACGGCGGTTCCGGCAACATCGCCATAGACGACGTGCGCGCTTTGCGCAGACTTATCTGGGAAAAACCAGGCGAGGCCTACTGGCGGGCCAACGTGCTCTATGAGGCCCAGGCTATGCTGGCTCCGGCGGCCAACGCCCTGCTCAAGGCCCTGGAAGAGCCGGGGCCGGGAAATATCTTTGTACTAACCGCCCCGCAACGGGAAAGGCTGCTGCCTACCCTAGTGTCCCGGTCCTGGACCATCACCCTGCCCTGGCCACGGGAAGGGGAGGCCGAAGACCCGCAAGACCCCCAGATCCGGGAATGGTGCGCGGCCTTGGGGAACTTTATCCAAAGCGGCCGGGGCTGGATGGAACGCGCCGGAAAAAGAGGTGCCCTGACAGAAGATTTGGCCTCCGCCGTATTGCTCCTACTGCAAAGAAACCTGATTTCGGCATTGCGCGAGCCACAGGCGAAGCGGCATCCCGCAGAGAACGCTCTCATTGCTTCCCTGGCCCGCCTGAGCGACAAAAACCTTCGGCTTTTATATGAGACTCTGGCCGAAGCCCAGGACAGTCTAAGATACAAGGTCAACACCGCCTTGGTCATGGACTGGCTGGTCACCAGAATTTTTCTGATGTTCGCCCAGGATCGCCCCCATGTCCAAAGATAAAGACTTCATGCGCATCGGCAGCAAACGCCTGTTTGTCGGCCTAATCTGCGGGGCGGCCGCAGTCTTGTGCGGCGCGCTGATCTTCGGCTGGGGGGTTCCATATGTCGGACTCGGCAACATTCATCCGGCCCTGCCGTATATCACCGGCGGGCTGCTCATCCTGATAGTGGCGATCATCGCCTGGAGCGCCATCGGTTTGGTACTGCAAATCCTCAGCGGCCGGAACATCTTCGGCGGCCAGGCCCGCGGCCTAGCCATCAAGCTCTTTCTGCCGATCAGCGAGGGTCTGGGAAGACTCCTGGGACTTAAGGCCCAAGACATCCGCCGCTCCTTCATTCAGGTGAACAACGACATGATCCTGAAGCAGCGCCGTCATTATACCCCTGACAAACTGCTGGTCCTTCTCCCTCACTGCATCCAGAACAGCCTTTGCTCCATCCGACTCAGCCTGAGCCTGGACAATTGCGAGCGTTGCGGGCGTTGCTGCCTCGGGAGCCTGCTCCAACTGGTCGAGCAATACGGCGCGCAAGTCGCCATCGCCACCGGCGGCACCATCGCTAGGCGCATTGTGGTGGATAAACATCCGGGGCTGATCCTGGCCGTGGCCTGTGAGCGGGATCTTTCCAGCGGCATTCAGGATACTTACCCTTTGCCGGTGTATGGAATTCTGAACGAACGGCCGCACGGCCCCTGCCGGGACACCCGCGTGCCCCTGGCCAGGGTGGAATTCGCCCTGCGCCGCTTCCTCAGTCCCCCCCCAGTTGACACTGACAAGGAGGCGTCCCTTCATCACTCCCCCTGATCCGCCCTGGAAGACTGCATTCTGGAATAATTCTTCAGGTACTCTATACGTGATTCCACCACCCGGTTATTGGGATAGCTATAGCGGATGGTTTCAAAAAGGCCCAGGGCGCTTTCGCGGTTACCCTGCTGTTCCAGGGCATCGGCCAGCATGAAAATGGACAGGATGCGCTTGTCGTCATCCATCTCGCCCTGCTCCAGCAGGGCGCGCAATTCCCGAATGCTTGCGTCCATATCGTCCATGATCATATATAGGTCCGCCATGTCGTACCGGCAGTCGGACTTAGCGGACTGGGTAATTTCCATTTCCATGCAGACGGTCAAAGCTCTTTTAGCCGGTTCAAATTCCAGACGGCGCATATAGATACGGGCCAGATTACGCAGACTGGCCGCCCTCTGGACCAGCGGATTTTCCGGATCCTGGGCCAGTCTCCCCCAAAGCTCCACCGCGCCGTCATAGTGGCGCGACTGCTCATACTGCTGGGCCAGCCTATCTATAATAAGGCGGCGACGCTGATCCGCCCCCGGTACCCGGTCATACTCCCGCTGGGCATATTCCTGCTGCATAGCCAGCAAAAGCTCAATGGCCGCGTTGCGGTCATAGCGCACGTTCAAAGCCAAGTCCACCAGCTCATTCCAGGCTTCCCAACGCTGGTTTCCGGCAGGATTGGCGCGCAGATAGCGCTCAAAGGACTTCTCCGCCTCCATAAAGTCGCGGTTCAGCATATGGACGCGGGCCAGGGCCAGATCATCGCCGGGTTCCCGGCGCTCTTCCAGGCAACCCCAAAGTTGGCTACAGGCCAGGATCAACAAGAGCGCGCCGAATTTACACATACGTGCCGAATCCTTGTCTCTGACCGCTTCAGCCATGTTCATCCTGATCCTGGGCATTATCGTCAATGCGGTCAAAACTGACCACATATCCACCTTCATCCAGGGACACCAAGCGCACCCCTTGGGTGGCTCGGCCCAAGTTGCTCACTTCCCTGACTGACAGACGAAGAATTTTGTTGGCCGAGGTCAGGAGCAGCAGGGCATTGTGATCCGCCACGATGGTAGCCCCAATGACCTTGCCGGTCTTGGAATTAATCTTGAAATTGATGATGCCCTTGCCGCCCCTTGACTGGATGCGGTAAAGATCCACCCCGCTACGCTTGCCGTACCCTTTGCCGGAGACCGTCATGATGGTGGATACATTATCGTCTTCACGCAAGGTCACGCAGGCGACCACCTGGTCGCCCTTACGCAGGGCGATGCCCTTGACCCCGGAGGCATTGCGCCCCATCGGTCGCACATCCCGGCAACTGAAGCGGATGGCCATGCCGCTGGCGGTGGTCAGAATCACCTGGTCCCGGTTATCCACCATCCGCACGGAGATGAGTTCGTCATCCTCGCGCAGGCCGATGGCCTGGATGCCGCCTTTACGCGCTTTAGCATAGAGCTGGGTATCTGAACGCTTAACCATGCCCTGCCTGGTGGCGAAAAAGAAGGTCTTTTCCGGGGTAAAGTCGCGCACTCCCAGAATGGTCGCCGCGCTTTCCTCTTTTTCCATGGGCAACATGTTAGCGATATGCGCCCCCCTGGCCGTGCGGCTGCCTTCCGGGATCTGATGCGCCTTGATCTGGTGCATGCGCCCCTTGTTGGTAAAAATGAGCAGAAACTGGTGGTTAGAGGTGAGCAGCATATCCTGCACAAAATCATCATCACCGGTGTGCAGGCCGGCAATGCCCTTGCCGCCGCGTTTCTGCTGGTGGTAATTGTCCAGGGTGGTGCGCTTGATGTAGCCTCGGCGCGAAAGGGTGATCACTACTTCCTCGTCCGGGATGATGTCTTCCAGTTCGATGCCTACCGGATCTTCCAGGATGATCTCGCTACGCCTAGGGGCGGCGTACCCGGCTTTAAGAGCCGCCAGCTCCTGGCGGATGACCCCGCGCAGGACGCCTTCATCCTCCAGCACGGACTTGAAATAGGTGATGCTACGGATTAGTTCCCGATATTCCTCCAGCAGTTTTTCATGCTCCAGTCCCGTAAGCTTTTGCAGACGCATATCCAGAATGGCCTGGGCCTGATCCTGGCTGAAGCCGAAACGCGCCAGGAGTTTCTCTCTGGCCTCCTGGGGTGTGCCGGAACCCCGGATCAGCGCAACCACCTCGTCAATATTGTCCAGGGCCATACGCAGCCCTTCAACAATATGCGCCCTGCCCTCGGCTTCCCCCAGGTCAAAACGGGTCCGGCGGATGATCACCTCCCGCCGGTGTTCCAGGAATATTCTTAAGGATTCCTTGAGAGTGAGCAGGCGCGGGCGCTTGTTGACCACCGCCAGCATATTGTAACCGAAAGAACTCTCCAGGGCGGTGAATTTATAGAGGCTGTTGATGACGATGTCCGGATTCACCCCGCGCCGCAAATCCAAAACCACGCGAATGCCGTTGTAGTTTGATTCATCACGCAGGTCGGTGATCCCGTCAATTTTACGCTCGTTCACCAGTTGGGCTATTTTTTTGACCAGGGAGGCTTTGTTAAGGTTATAAGGAATTTCCCTGATCACCAGAGACTCGCCGCCCTTGCGACGCGATTCCATCTCCACCCGACCCCGGATTTTGATGGAGCCGCGTCCGGTGTGAAAGGCGTCAAGGAGCCCCCTGCCAACATAGACGTAACCTCCGGTGGGAAAATCCGGCCCCTTGATCAGGGTCATCAACTCATCAATGCCGCAATCCGGGTTATCCAGTTCCAGCAGCAAGGCGTCGCAAAGCTCGCCCAGGTTGTGCGGTGGAATGTTGGTGGCCATGCCCACGGCAATGCCCGAGGAACCATTGAGCAGGAGATTGGGAACCTTGGTGGGCAAAACCGTAGGCTCCTGGATGGTGTTGGAGAAATTCGGGCGAAAATCCACAGTGTCCTTGTCAATATCCTCCAAAAATTCACCGGCCAGCCGGCTCATGCGCACCTCGGTGTAACGCATGGCCGCCGGCGGATCATCGTCAATGGAACCGAAGTTGCCCTGCCCGTCCTCTAGGGGTTCGCGCATGGCAAAATCCTGGGCCATGCGCACAATAGCATCATAAATGGCCGCATCCCCGTGCGGGTGGAATTTGCCCATGACCTCGCCCACCACGGTGGCGGACTTGGTGTAAGGCCGATTAAAGACGTTAGACATGCGCCTCTGGGCGTAAAGCACTCGTCGGTGCACCGGCTTCAGCCCATCACGTGCGTCGGGGATGGCCCGTCCGATAATCACCGAAAGTGAATACTCCAGATAAGACTGGCGCAGTTCCTGCTCTATGTTGACTTGATTTTCAGACACCGCGTGTTCTCTTTGGGGTTAAATATCCAGTTCCTGCACACTCAGGGCGTTTCTCTCGATAAAATCACGGCGCGGCCCTACCCGGTCACCCATGAGTTGTTCAAAGGCCTCCGAGGCCTCCTGGGCATCATCCACTCGGACCTGCAGCAGAATACGATTATCCGGGTCCATGGTGGTGCTCCAGAGCTGTTCAGCGTTCATCTCGCCCAGCCCCTTGTAGCGCTGAATCTCGATGCCCTTGCCGGCCTCGGCCAGGATGGCCTCGGCCAGATCGAACAGGCCGGAAACCTTGCGGCTGTCTTCACGGCGGCGAATCTCGAAGACGAACTCCCCGCATTCCTGGAGCAGGGTCCGGTAAATCTGCCATGACTGCAAGTACATCTTGGCCCTGAAGTATTCGGGCCCCAGCCGGCAGCGGCGGCCGTTACGATCTTCAAATAGCACGAAGTCCAGGTGTTCCAGGACGGTATCCTGTTCTTCAAGCTGGAAGGAATACCCGGCCCTTTCCAGCCAGGAACGCAGGGTGGAACTTTCTCCCGCCGGGGAGCCGAATATTTCAGGGACGATTTTCTCCGGGTATTCCATGAAGGACAGGAAAAGCCCGGCCGGGATGCCTGCGTGCTCTGATTCGACCCGGCGGCTTTGGAGCGATTCCAGCAGGCCTGCCAAGCGGAGGAGATCCCGCCCGGTAAAGGAGGCCAAGCGGCTTTGCACGACAATATCGCCGCTGACCCGCTCCAGGAGGTAGGCATTGAGAGAGGCTTCATCCTTGATGAATTTATGGCTCTTTTTAATCTGCACCCGGTAGAGAGGCGGCTGGGCTATATACAAGTGCCCCTGGTCAATAAGTTCCTGGTACTGACGGAAGAAAAAGGTCAGGAGCAGGGTGCGGATGTGTGCCCCATCCACGTCCGCGTCTGTCATGATGACTATTTTATGGTAACGCAGCTTGGAGAGATCAATATCGCTCTCGCCACCCACCAGGCCTACCCCGGCCCCCATGGTGGTGATCAGGTTTTTAATCTCTTCGTTGCCCAGCATTTTGTCAAAACGGGTTTTTTCCACATTCAGGATTTTGCCGCGCAAAGGCAGGATGGCCTGGTAGCGTGAATCGCGCCCTTTCTTGGCGGAACCGCCCGCTGAATCGCCCTCCACGATGAACAGCTCGGATTCCGCCGGATCCTTGCTCTGGCAGTCCGCCAGCTTACCAGGCAGGGAATTGCTGAAAAGCGCCCCTTTGCGGTGCACCAGATCCTTGGCCTTGCGCGCCGCCTCCCTGGCCTGGGCCGCTTCCATGGCCTTTTCAATGATCTGCTTTATGTCCTTGGGATTCTCCTCAAAATAGGAATTCAACTTGTCGTAAACCACGGTAGTGACAATGCCATCCACCTCGCTGTTGCCCAGCTTGGTCTTGGTCTGCCCCTCAAACTGCGGCTCGGGTATTTTCACGGAAATCACCGCAGTCAACCCCTCGCGCACATCCTCTCCAGAAAGGCTCATCTTGTACTTCTTGGATAGTTCTGGAGAGCCTTTCAGATAGCCGTTGATCGCCCTAGTTATGGCCTTGCGGAAGCCGACCAAGTGGGTTCCCCCTTCCTTGGTTCTGATGTTGTTGGCAAAGGTCAGCATGTTTTCGTTGAAGCCGGCATTATACTGCATGGAAAATTCCACCATCACGCCCTGAACTTCGCCTTCACCATAAACAATGCTATGGATGGTGAATTCACCTGCATTCAGGTTGCGCACGAATTCTTCGATGCCGCCGTCAAAGCGGAACAGGTTGTTTTCCCCGCTACGCTCGTCGTGAAATTCTATCTCCAGGCCGCGGTTGAGATAGGCCAGCTCCTCCAGCCTTTTGCCCAGTAACTCATAGGAAAAATCCATGGTCTCAAAGATCTGTTCATCCGGCAGAAAACGCACGGTGGTGCCGCGGCTTTCCGTCTCCCCCAATAAATTGACCTCCGTAACCGGTGTTCCCCTCTCATAGCGCTGGAGGTATTTCTTGTTATCCCGCAGCACGGCCACTTCCATCCATTCGGACAGGGCGTTCACACATGAAACCCCCACTCCGTGTAAGCCGCCGGAAACCTTGTAGGTGGCGTGATCAAACTTGCCGCCAGCATGCAGCTTGGTCATGACCACTTGCAGGGCGGGAACCCCTTCCTTTGGATGCAAGTCCACCGGAATACCACGGCCGTTGTCCGTAACAGAACAAGAACCATCCAAGTGCAGACGGACGCTTATTTTGCTGCAATGTCCGGCCATGGCCTCGTCGATGGAATTGTCCACCACTTCATAGACCAAATGATGCAGACCGCGGCCGTCCGTGCTTCCTATGTACATGGCTGGACGCTTGCGCACGGCAGACAATCCTTCCAGGACGGTTATGCTCTCCGCATTGTATTGGGACGATGTGCTCCCTGAATCCGTCATTGAACTTTTTCCTCTTCATAGTTGACGTGTTCGCTCACCTTCATGGGCATGATGATGACCGTATAATCGGGATCTTCCCCGCCGCTGACGGCACATGGATTCTCGGTATCCATTACCAGGTCGATCTTTTCGGAGTGGAAATGGGAAAATATTTCCAACATGGACTTGGTGGGAAAGGATATGATTTTAAGATCACCATTAAACTCCGCTTTAAGTTTTTGATTACAGGATCCTTTGTCCTGGGATTTTACCGAAACGGATAATGCCCCGGCCCCGGCGGAATTTAAATCATAATAGGTGAAAATATTGGTATCTGAATTAAATATTGAAAGCCGCTCCAAGGCATCAATTATCTCTTTGCGGTTCACGGTCAACCTAGAAGTCGACCTGCCCTTGCTTCTTTCAAGCAGGCTCAAATAATCGGGGTATTGGTAGGAAGACAGAGGGAGACTGAAAAGTTCCTTGTGATCAACATCACGGAGAAAAACACGCTTTTCGTCAAGGCTTACCTCCACTTCCTTGTTTCCGATCCATTTTTTGAGTTCCAGGAGATATTTTTTCTGGATCAAAATTCCAGAGGATGGAAGAACGGCGCGCAGATCGTCATGGGTAAAACGAATTAGCCCCATCTGGTGCGAATTGAGGCCGCAAACATCAATAAAAGAGCCTTCTCCCGGCTTAATCAGCATACAGGAAATGTTATCACCGTCACCATCAGAAATACAATAGCTCACCCGATCAATGAGTTCCTGGAAAAAATCGCCCGACCAAAGCACCGGACCGGACTTTTTATCCGGGAATTCCGCCAAGTCCTGGCGCCAGGAGGACTCAAGGATCGGTATCTTACAACTGAAGCTGCCCTGTTCCCCACCCTGATCTATGTTCAAATGCTTACTCTCGGCGTCTAGTTTAAGAGAGATGCCCCCAGTATAAGCTCGGCGGATTATTTCTACAAAATCCTTACCCTGTACCCCTACCATTCCAGGTGTCAGAACTTCGGACGGGTAACTCCCCTTGAATTCAATATTCATATCCGTGGCCATAACGTTGACCCTGTTTTCACTCGCTTGAAGCCATAACGAGCGCAAATATGGGTACCCACTGCGATTTTGGATGATATTGGCGGCTTTTTGCAAACCATCAAGCACATCCTCTTTGAAAATTCTAATATTCATAAAAATCTCCTTATTAGTGGTAGAAGAGTGGTTTGTTTTTTTGTATATAATATAAATAATATATTATATTATTTAATAATAATTTATACAATAATGTTTTTTTTATACCCTTGGTCAGGAATTTTTTCTTGTGGCCGTCCGTGTGCTCGCCTGTTGGGTGATATTTTGTTTCAGTCTTGTTACCAAATTGTGTATATCTTGATTTTTCTTACATAATATGCTTATTTTATTTAATGAGTATAAAACAGAGGTATGATTTTTTCCGTGAAAACAGTCTCCTATGAATTTAAGGTTGGCCTTAAGGAGATCCCGGCATAAAAACATGGCCAGTTGCCGTGCTAGGTTTATTTTCTTGACCCGGCTGTTTCCCAGGATTTGCTCGGGATCGATGCCAAAAAAATTCGCCACCTTTTGAATGATTTCTTCCGGGGTTAGAGGTCTTGCCCGGACGTTCACCATAAAAGCAGCGGCTTTTTTGTTAAGGTGTTTTGAAGCTGATTCCAAATCCTGATAGTTTAAGGCTAATTTCAATATATGCCGGTTATCATGAGTAATTCCAAGCTCATGCGCTTTCCGTAGCAGCCAGCGGAGGCGGATATCAAGATCCGGCATGACAAGTGCATGTATTTCAGGTTTTTTGTCTGCAAATGCCACCGAAATTTCATCAGGTTGCCGACCGGACCTCATAGCCAGAATTAGCCCTTTGGATTCTTTACCGCAGGCCGCTATTTCCGCCAGTTTGTCGGCCTCAACGTTGTCCAGAAGAACATAGCGTAAAAAGTCAGGTTTATCCAGTTTTTCCTGATTTTTCGTGCAAGGAAAGTATCCTTCTAACATATTAAAATAATAAGAGGAACTCGGAGAAATATTTTCCAGAGCCGAGTGTATGGACAGCAGAAGGCAGGTTTTGCCACAGGCTGGCGGACCATGAAAAATAAGAGGCTCGTCCAGAGAGCCCCTGGAGAAGTTTTCAGCGGCCCGGACCGCCGCCGCATTTTTGCGGTTATATAGGAAAGACCCGAGGTTCATGTTGGCCTGCCGATAGTGCTGGGGCTTTCCGCTCCAATCCCTAACTTTATACTTTGGCTGCCACCATCGCCTTATGAACTATTTTCGAGGCGGGGCGGCTTTTGCCTATATAAGCGTAAAGACAACGAATAAAAAAAATATAAAGTAAATATTGTTGGTTAAGGCATAATTTTTTTTTGCTCGCCTTCCCATTGCCCGCCGCTTGGGTTAATTATTTTTCCGGATTTTTACGGAATGACATTGCCGCTATTTATCTTTAACCATATATTTTATTATGAAAAATTCTTCAATGCTGAATTCTGTCGAGTTAAACCCCAATGCCGCTGTTGTGCTGGCGAAACGTTACTACCTTAAGGGACCTGACGGGAGCCCGGTGGAGGATGCCAAGGGTTTGTTCTGGCGGGTGTCTTTATCCATGGCCGCCGAAGAGAATAGGTACCCGGGCTCGCGTTTTAAGGCGGAAGCCTTGGCCGAAGAATTCTATCGCCTGATGACTAGTTGGAAGTTTTTGCCCAACTCCCCGACACTGATGAACGCCGGGACCGGCCTGGGGCAGCTTTCGGCCTGCTTTGTGCTACCGGTTGGAGACTCTATTGAGGAGATCTTTGACGCGGTAAAACATGCGGCGATGATTCATAAATCCGGAGGAGGCACGGGGTTTTCCTTTTCCAGGTTACGGGCCCGCGACAGTCGGGTCGGATCCACCGGCGGGGTGGCCTCTGGCCCCCTTTCATTTCTGCGCATCTTTAACACGGCCACGGAGCAGATCAAACAAGGGGGCACCAGGCGCGGGGCCAATATGGGCATTTTGCGCGTGGACCACCCGGATATCATGCATTTTATCCAGGCCAAGGAAAAAGACGGGGAATACAACAATTTCAACCTCTCGGTGGCCTTGACCGAGAGATTTATGGAATCCGTGGACCAGGGCGGGGATTACCCCCTGATCAACCCCTTATCCTTTGGCGAAAGCGGCCGGGCCAATGCCCGGGAGGTTTTCGAACTGTTGGTGCTCAAGGCTTGGCAGAGCGGCGAGCCGGGGATTATCTTCATTGATCGCATCAACCGGGATAATCCTACCCCGGAACAGGGAGATATTGAGTCCACCAATCCCTGCGGCGAACAGCCCCTGCTCCCCTTTGAGGCCTGTAATTTGGGATCTGTCAATCTCACCAAGTTTTACCAGCCGCCCCAGAACAGTGGGCATGGGAGCATAGACTGGACAGGGCTCAAGGACTGCATCCATCTGGCGATACGCTTCCTGGACAACGTGGTGGGAGCCTCGGTCTTCCCCTTGCCGCAGATTACCGAAAGAGTGCTGGCCAACCGCAAGGTCGGCCTGGGGGTCATGGGCTGGGCGGATTTGCTCTTCATGCTGCGTATCCCTTATAACAGTGAGGAAGGGATTGAGCTCGCCCAAAAGCTCATGAGCTTCATCCGCGAAGAGAGCCGCGAAGCCTCGAGGGCCTTGGCGGAGGAACGAGGCCCCTTCCCGGCCTACGAGTGTTCAGCCCTGAAAGCCATGGGATTCCCTCCCCTGCGCAACGCCACCCTGACTACCATAGCCCCCACCGGCACCCTGTCAATTTTGGCTGGATGCTCCTCGGGTATTGAGCCTCTTTTTGCCTTGAGTTTTGACCGGATGGTTATGGACGGTGAAAACCTCAAGGAAATCAATCCGGTTTTTGCCGAAGTCCTGCAAAACGATCCGGCCTTCACCCCGGAACTGTTGGAGAGGATCGTCATGGCCGGCAGCATCGTCTCTTTTGAGGAACTGCCGGTGGAAATGCGCCGGATTTTTGTGACCGCCATGGACATTGAGCCGGAGTGGCATTTGCGTATGCAGGCAGCCTTTCAGCAATACACGGACAATGCCGTTTCCAAGACAGTGAATCTGCCGGCCTCGGCCAGCGTGGAAGATGTGCGCCGGATTTATCATTTGGCTTACGATCTCGGTTGCAAGGGGGTCACGGTTTATCGAGACGGCTCACGCAGCAGCCAGGTGCTCACGGCGGGGACCGCCAAGGACCCGCTGCTGGATGTAATGCCCGAGCTGCCGCACAGCGCCGCTGTCCTCAGCCGGCCCGGACGCCTCACCGGCATCACCCAGAAGGTTAATACCGGGCACGGCACCATGTATGTCACGGTCAATGAACTTGACGGCAAACCCTTTGAGGTTTTCGCCACCATCGGCAAATCCGGATATTCCATCATGGCCAAGGCCGAAGCCATAGGGCGACTCATCTCCCTCTGTCTGCGCGGCGGTACCCCGATAAAGGATATCGCTAGGCAGATCAGGGGGATCGGCGGCGACAGCCCGGTCTTTCAGCAAGGTAAAAAGGGCAATATCCAGTCCATCCCGGACGGCATCGCCTGGGTTCTGGAGGATATGTACCCCGAATGCCGGGTGGAGAACGAACAAGGAGAAAGCCTGCACAATGTCTGCCCTGAATGCGGGCAAAACAGTTTGCGCTTCCAGGAAGGATGCCTGATCTGCATGGGCTGCGCTTTCAGCCGTTGTTCATAGGAATTTTCTGGTTCAATTCTTAGAGTTCAAGTATTACACCAAGGTTCAGAGCCAGCGTTCCAGAGGGAGACGCCCTAGGGTTTGGATGGCTTGGGCGATCTGAGGCATGGTGGTGGTGGTCGCGCCGACCTCGGCGACCACATTGCCGGCGGCGAAATTGGCCAACATGCTGGCTTCCAGCAGGCTCAGGCCGCTGGCTAGGGCTAGCGCCAGGGTGGCGATCACGGTGTCGCCGGCGCCGCTGACATCAAAGACCTTTTGGGCCACGGTTGGGATGTGCAGAACATTGTCAGGCCCCTGGAACAGAGCCAGGCCGTTGCTCCCCAGGGTGCTCAGCAGGGATCCGCAGTTATTCCGGGAAAAGATGGTCCGTCCGGCGGCCAGGATTTCCGCCGGGGTATGTGCGGGCATGCCGGCGGCGGCGGCAGTTTCCGAGGCATTGGGGGTGAGCAGGTCCAGGCCTTGATAGAGAGAAAAATTGCGGGGCTTGGGGTCCACCAGTACCAGTTTTTTTTGCGTTTTTTCCTGGCGTAGCCCTTGCAATCCGTCCATAAATTCCCGGTTGATGACTCCCTTGTCATAGTCGGAGAGCACCAGTACCGGGTAATCATTCCATATTCCGGACAGGATTTGCAGGATTTGACGGCTGGCCTCACGGGGGATAGGGGAGGCATCCTCGCGGTCCACGCGCACCACTTGCTGCCCTCGGGCCATGATCCTGGTTTTGGTGGTGGCCGGGCGTCCTGGCAGAGGGACTAGGTCCGCGGCCAAGGAGTTTTTATTTAGAATTTGCCTGAGCAGGGCACTGTTGTGTCCGTCGCCGCACGCGCTGATCAGGTGGGGCTGTCCGCCCAAGGCGAGGATGTTGCGGGCCACGTTTCCGGCTCCGCCAGGCATGAAGCGTTCTTCTTCCACCAGGACTACAGGCACCGGGGCTTCCGGCGAAATGCGCCCGGCGTCGCCCAGGAGGTATTCATCCAGGATGAGATCCCCGACGATCAGCACCTTGGAGCTCTCCAGGCAGGAAAGCCGCGCAAGGAGTTCTTCGGGCCGTGGCAGAGGTTCGTTCATTATAATGCCGTCTCCAGCCCCATTTTTTTCAACAGGGAGGCAAGCTCTTCTTTAGTGGCATAACTGATGCTTACCCGTCCGCGGTCTTCCTGCCCGCTGATTTTGACCGGCAGGCTGATTTCTTCGGCGATTCGGCTTTGTAGGCGCAGCAGGATGGCGCTTTGGGGGCGCTTCGCGGAGGCCGCCGTTCCGGTCGGAGGCGCGCCTTCAGGTTCTTCGCCGCCTTTGCGCATGGCGGCCAGTCCTTCGCTGTCGCGCACCGTTAACTGTTCACCCAGGATGCGCTCCAACAGGGCGTCCTGGCTGACCGCATCCGGTAGGGCCAGGATCGACCGGGCATGCCCGGCGCTGATCCGGTTTTCGGCCAGGGCTTTGCGGGAGTTTTCGCCAAGATTGAGCAAGCGCAGGCTATTGGCAATGGTGCTGCGCTTTTTGCCCAACATGTTGGCGATTTCGTCCTGGCTCAACTGGAATTCTTCCTTCAGACGGGCAAAGCCGAGAGCTTCTTCCAGGGGGTTGAGATTTTCCCGTTGCAGGTTTTCGGCCAGAGCCACGAACAGGGCCTCGCGGTCATCCAAATCACGCACAATGGCCGGTATTTCGGCCAGTCCGGCCAGTTGGGCGGCCCGCCAGCGTCTTTCACCGGCCACGATCTCGTAGCGGAAAGGCATACTTTCCTTGACTCCGCGTACCATGATGGGCTGCAACACTCCCTGCTGGCGGATGGATTCGGCGAGCTCCTCCAGGGTTTCCTGGTTGAAATTCTGGCGAGGCTGCTTGAGATTGGGGGTAATCTGCGCCAGAGGGAGGGGCTTGGCCAGTTCCGTGGAGGCCGCGGACTCTTTGGGGGCGAAGAGGATGTCTGTGCCGAGTCCGCGGCCGAGACGATTGGGGCTTACAGCCATGACAGTCTCCTGGTTCAGTTTTTGTTCTGTTTTGCCGGGTTGCGCATAATCAGCTCCCGGGCCAGCGAAATATATGCGTCCGCGCCTTTGGATTTAATATCGTAGCGAATGATGGACTTGCCGTGACTGGGAGCTTCTGAAAGGCGGACATTGCGCGGCACGACCGTTTCCATCAGTTTGTCCTGAAAGTGCTTACGCACCTCTGCCTTAACCTGACGGGCCAGGTTGTTGCGATTGTCATACATGGTCAGCACCACGCCGGTTATGGAAAGATCCGGGTTCAGGCGGTTTTTGATCCGCTCGGTGGTGCGTAGCAGGCTGACCAATCCTTCCAGGGCGAAAAATTCGCACTGCAGGGGGATGAGCAGTTCCTTGGCCGCGCAGAGGGAATTAATGGTAATTAGCCCTAGGGAAGGAGGGCAATCCAACAATATAAATTCGTAGTCGGCCTTTACGGTGTTAAGCACCTCAGCCAGGTAAGATTCGCGGCTGATTTCATTGATTAGCTCCAATTCCACGGCCACTAGATCCGTACTCGAAGGCAACAGGTCCATAAAAGGGGTGTAAGTGGGGTGGATGGCCTTACAAACCTCTTGGGGGGTGTAGAACACAGTATATAGGTTTTCTTTGAGGATTTGGTGTTCCAAGCCTAGGCCGCTTGTGGAATTGGCCTGGGGGTCGCAGTCCACCAGCAGGACTTTTTTTTCCATCACGGCTAGGGAGGCGGCCAAGTTTATGGCAGTGGTGGTCTTTCCCACTCCGCCTTTTTGGTTGGCAATGGCAATGATTCTGGTCACAAGTTTTTCCTTTGCCTGCGGGTTTTCCAGTACGCCGGGAAGATGAGCGGAGGCACCTGCCAGAATTTCTAAGAGAAAATTTAATAGTTGTCAACAGGTCTAGAATTTTTTGAGACGAGGCTTGAGGCCGGTTAAAACCGTTGGAACATACAGGTTTCCAGGGAAGGTGAAAGGGATTTCTCTTGTTTCACATGAAACATTTTTAAGTCTGGAATGAGGGTTGTTTCATGTGAAACATTCAGGAAATACGATAGTAATCTTTATACCAGCAGACAAAATGCATCAGGCCGACCTCGATATCAGTACTCGGGGAGAAGTGGAGATCCCGGACGCTGTCCGCGATATCCGCGCAGGTGACATAAACATCTCCTCGTTGCATAGGCAGGTATTCAATCTGGGCCTTGCGGCCCAGACAATTTTCCAGCACTGTCACAAAATATTCCAAATCAACGGCTTTGTTATTCCCTAGGTTATAGATTTTGTGCGGAACCTCGTTGGGGGAATTCGCTTGAAGGGGGCGCCACAGACAGGCCACGAGTCCCTGGATGATATCATCAATATAGGTGAAATCGCGTTGTAAACGGCCATGATTGAAGAGTTGCACCGGCTCGTCGGCCAGAATTTTTTGGGCGAAGGAAAAATAGGCCATGTCCGGCCGGCCCCAAGGGCCGTAAACAGTGAAGAAACGCAGGCCGGTGGCCGGGATACGGTACAGGTGGCTATAGGCTTGGGCCATGAGTTCATTGGCCTTTTTGCTGGCCGCGTACAGGTTCAGCGGGCTGTCCGTGCGCGCGGAAAGGCTGAGGGGGATGTAATGGCTTGCTCCATAAACGGAACTGGAAGAGGCATAGACTAGGTGTTCCACCGGATATTTCCGGCAGGCCTCCAGAAGTTCTCCAAAGCCCATGAGGTTGCTTTGCAGATAGGCCGCCGGGTTGACCAGACTGTAGCGTACCCCGGCCTGGGCGGCCAGATTGACGACATGGGTAAAGGAAGAAGAAGCAAAGAGCTGCCGCAAGGCTGGGCCATCCCTCAAATCTTGCTCCTGAAAGCGGAAATGCGGGTAGGGCTGGAGCAGGGCCAGGCGATCCTGCTTTAGGCGTGGGTCATAATAGGCGTCCAAATTGTCCAGGCCGCATACCTTATGTCCCTGCTCCAAGAGAGCCCGGCACAGGAAAAAGCCGATAAAGCCCGCAGCTCCGGTTACCAATACATGCATAAAATTCTCCTTCAGGTCTGTCTCAGGCCGGGCAGTTTGATTTTAGCCAGGGAAGAGCGCAGATAGGCAGTGGCTGCCGTGATCCGCGCGGGATCCTCTTGCAGAGCGCGCATGTCCGGCAAGAGAATCAGGAGCCGGCCGTCAATGATTTGTGCTTGATAGGGTTGCAGGCGGCTTGCGGCATAGGGGCTTAGATCCAGGGCCTTCTGCCCCAGAAGAATCAGCATGCGACCGTTCAGGAAGTGGAGGATCCGGGCGAAGATTTCGCGTTCCTGCTCTTCCGGACTAATGCCCGGCAGGTTCAGGGGGAGGAAGGCGCTGCTGCCGCGCGGAAGATCTAGGCCTCCCAGGAGCTGCTTCAAAAGTTGGCTGCGCAGGGGGTCGCCTTTTTCCAGGAGGTCCTGTCCAAGCTCGGCATAGCTCCAGACCAGCGGAGCGGGCTTAAGGCGGTTGAGAATTTGCCGCCAGAGAGCCGGGAGCCGGGTGACGAATTCGGCGTCAGGACTTGTGGGTGCCGGAGGTGCTTCTTCTTTGGGCAGATCTGGTAGCCTCGTGGGCAAATCGGACTGTAGGGCGTCATGGCCAGCGCAAGCGATGGACACATCGCAATGGAGCCAAGTCAGGCCCAAGTCGTGCCAGGCCCGCAGATCCGGCGAGAGGGCTAGAGTGACGACAGGCAATCCAGGATCCTCCAGGCCAGATCTCCCTTGGGCAGAGTGGGGAGACGCAGCAACCCGCCGTTATGGTCAAGGATCAGCGCTGTGTTATTGGGGGAGGCGAAAGCGCAGTCTTCACCCCCGACCAAGTTGGCTACCAGCAGGTCGGCGTTTTTGGTCTGGAGCTTGCAGTGGGCGTTTTTTTCCAGGTTTTCGCTCTCGGCGGCAAAGGCGATGATGCGCTGCCCCGCTTTTTTGCTACGCGCTAGGGTAGCCAGGATGTCCGGGTTGGGCTGGAAGGACAGGTTAAAACCCTTGGTGGAGGAGGTTTTTTTGAATTTTTCCGCGCCGAAGGGGATAGGGGCGAAGTCGGCCACGGCCGCGGTAAAGATGCCCAGGTGCATGTCCGGCCAGAGTTCTTCGGCTGTCCGCAGCATCTCCTGGGCGGTGGGAGTTTCCCGGGTTTGGATCTGGGGAGGCAGCCAAGGGGCAACCGGCCCGCGTAGCGCCTGCACATCCGCCCCGCGCAGCCAAGCTGCGACAGCCAGGGACGCTCCCATCAGGCCGCTGGAATGGTTACTCCAGAAGCGTACGCAATCCCATGGTTCCCTAGTGGGGCCCAAGGTAATCAAGACCCGCTGCCCGGCCAAATCCTGCGGACTCAGGGAGCGCAAGGCGTACAGACAGATGATTCGCAGGTCCGGAAAACGCCCTTCTCCCTCCTCGCCGCAGGCCACAGGACCTGTTTCCGGGGCGATAACCAGGTGTCCGCGCCTCTCCAGCGCGGCGATGTTGTCCTTGGTAGCTTGGTTGTTCCACATCCTGGGATTCATGGCCGGGGCCAGAAGCAAGGAGCCGGGCCAGGCTAGGGCCTGCCCAGCGAGCATTTCATCCGCCAGGCCGCAGGCCAGCCGGGCCAGAGTGGTGGCGCTGACCGGAGCGACGAGAAAAGCTTCGGCCTCCAGGCCGGGCCGGAGATGCCCGAAGGGGTCTCCCGTCCGCCCCTCACCGAACATGGAGCCGTAAACCCGCTCCGCGCCTAGGGATTGGAAGGACAAGGGGGTGACAAAACGTGTGGCCGCCTCTGTCATGGTGACCGTGACGCGAAGTTCGACCTTGCAAAAAGCCCGCAGCAGATCCAGGGCCTTATAGGCGGCCACGGATCCGCAGACGCCCAGATGAATGCGTTTGCCCGCAAATGGGGCTTGGGGGAAGTGCTTTTCCATTATTCTTCTGCCGGGTTTAGATTGATAACCAGCGGAGGAGCGGGGTGGAAGGGGGCCTCCGCGCTGACATAAATCCGCAACTCCGTGGTCAGCGCGGCATCGGTGATATGCAGCGCGACGTAGCGGTTCGCTTTTTGAAACAGCAAAAGGAAGCTGTTTGCGCCTTGGGCCAGACCGCGGGCAATCCAGCCGGTTTGCCCTAAATAATTGCGCAGCGTCCGCACTAGGGAGTCTGCTTCCACCCTGCCGCGGAAGGCTTGCATCCCGGTCTTCAGTTTGCCACTTTCGCTCGCGCTGGTTTCCATACAGGTATTCATCTCCCTGGGCAGAGGAATATCCCCAAAGACGCCGAAAAAGTACGCATTCTCCCCCGTGTCATAATCCTGCCCGGTAGCGCATCCGCAAATCAGGAGCAAAAGCGTAAGAAGGAGGAGGGCCGGGAAGGGCATACAGACCTCGTCAAAAGAAATTCTTGGTAAAAACCAGCACAATCATGGCGCACAGCCCGGCCAGAACGTCGTCCAGCATGATGCCGAAGCCGCCAGGCAGCCAGTCTTCGGAAGCGCGGATGGGCCAAGGCTTGAGAATATCAAAAAAACGGAAGAAGATCAGGGCCAGTCCTAGTTCCCACCAGCGCAGATCACTATACGGCAGGATAGTCAGCCACTGGCCGAGTACTTCATCCAAAACCAATTCCCCGGGGTCTTTTTTAGTCAGCAGTTTTTCCGCCCGGCTACAGGCCAGACTGCCCAAAACGAAGAGCAGGCCCAGGCAGAGTATCTTCCAGGGCAGGGATAGCGGCAAAAAAATGAAAGGGGCCAGGATGATGGCCACTATCGACCCCATGGTTCCGGGAGCCCAAGGGCTGAGTCCGGCCGGCTCCACCCTGCAGAAGGCCAGGAGCAGACGGTCTTTCCAGGCGTTCACGGCCGCTCCGGCAGGGAACAGATATTCGGAATCACGATCCGGCGTTCACGGAACATGTATGCCTCCCATGGGCGCATTTTTTGGGGCGTCCGGCGATTAATCCGCAACATAGTTCAAGAACAGATTTTTTTCAATGGCTTGCTAGCCGGGCTTCAGTTCGCTGGCGGATCAAATGTTTTTATTAAAGCGTTAAGAAATTTTTAATAAGTGATTTAACATTTGGCGCGGCAATAATTAAAGGGTACCGGCGGTGCAAGGTTACTGCCGGCTTTCCAGGAAATACAGCGATTCCGGTTCCAGGGCCAGCAGCCGTTCTCGTCCGAGTTTTTCGGGGTGGAAGGCGCAGCGGCGTAAAGGCAGGTGGTGTATGGCTTTTTGGCTGATAGTACAGTCGAAGAGGGTGATGCCCTGACGTTGGAATTCCCGTCCGGTGCTCCAATGGGAGATCAGCAGGGTCTCCGGAGCGATAAAACGGTGAAAGCGCAGGAGCAGGCAGCGCCGGGAGCTGAGACCGCTGGAAATGGAACTAAGCAGTCCGCCCGGCAGCCAGAGGCGCAGGAGCTGTCGGAGATCTTCTCCGCTCCAGGGGAGCCCCGTTCCCGTGCCTTCAAATACCGTGGATCGATACAGATCCTCCTCCCGCAAATCTTCCAGGTAGACGGGCTGCGGGCTTTGCAATTCCAGCCATTGGGCTAAGCCTTTTTGCGAGAGATCCCCTATTGGGGAGGATGATCGGAGGGGAAGCTTCCCCACCCGCAGAGCCAGTGCTCCATCCCGGCAAAAGCGCCCCAGAAGATAATCCACCAACCAATAAGAATCCGTGCGGTTCTGCAACAGGGAGCGCCATAAAAGCGGCCGGGCGGAAAGTTCCAGCAAAGCGCTGCCAAGAATGTCCCGTCCCTGGTGCAACTGGAGTCCGCGGGTCAGGCGCAGGGCGTTAATCAGGGCGTAGATGGCGCAGAAATAATCAAGCTGACCTTGATAATAAGGTTTTAGGTTCATAAATTTGGCCTTATACTGGACAAAGTCATCTTTGCATAGTATGTAGAAAGACAAAACCAGCATATCCGGATGTATTGATATAATAATTCGCCAAACATAAAGGAGCTGACATGATTCCGGCCAAGGGCAGGTATTACTTTACTTCCGAGTCTGTTACCGAGGGACACCCGGACAAGGTGGCCGACCAAATTTCCGATGCCGTGCTGGACGCGTTGTTGGAGCAGGATCCCGAAGCCCGTGTGGCCTGTGAAAGCCTGGTTACCACCGGCATGGTATTCATCGCCGGGGAGATTAGCACCGCGGCCTATGCCGACCTGTCGGAGATCGTCCGCCGGACGATCCGGGAAATAGGCTATTCCAGCTCGGACATGGGCTTTGACTGGCAGACCTGCGCGGTGATGTCCTCTATTGACAAACAATCCCCGGACATTGCCCAGGGGGTGAAGCGCGCGAGCCCGGAAAGTCAGGGGGCCGGGGATCAGGGGATGATGTTCGGCTTTGCCAGTGATGAAACCCCCACACTCATGCCGGCGCCGATTTTCTGGGCTCATCGCCTTTCTCATAAACTTACCGAGGTGCGCAAGCAGGGGTGCATTCCTTACTTGCGGCCTGACGGCAAAACCCAGATTTCTTTTGAATATGTGGATGGGAAACCGGCGCGGGTAAACAATGTGGTGGTTTCCAGCCAGCATTCCCCGGAAGCCGCCCAGGAACAGATTATCGCGGATATTACCCGGCAGGTGATCATCCCCACCTTGCCCCCGGAGATCTTTGATCCTCATAATTGCCAGATCATGATCAATACCACCGGGCGTTTTGTGGTGGGAGGCCCTATGGGCGACTGCGGGCTTACCGGCCGCAAAATTATCCAGGATACCTATGGGGGCATGGGCGCTCACGGTGGTGGAGCTTTTTCCGGCAAAGATCCTTCCAAGGTGGATCGTTCCGCCGCCTACATGGGGCGCTATATCGCCAAAAATGTGGTCGCCGCCGGGTTGGCCCCCAAGTGTGAAGTGCAGATCGCCTACTGTATCGGTGTGGCCGAACCGGTTTCCGTGCTTTGCTCCTCTTTGGGGACTTCCTCCATCAGCGACGAACTGCTCACCAAGGCGGTGCGCAAGGTCTTTGATCTGCGGCCCTATCACATTATCAAACACCTGCAACTCAAACGCCCAATCTATAAAAAAGCCTCCTGCTACGGACACTTTGGCCGGGAATTGCCGGAATTTACTTGGGAAAAAACCGACGCCACCGAGGACCTGCGCCGCGCGGTTAAGGGCTGAAATCCGCCCGAACGGGGGGCTCCCGTTCGGGCGGATTTCAGGGATTGGCAGCGCCTCCAGTCAAACCTAGGCTCTGCCAAGGCTTGCTTTTTGTCAGGTTTGTTTATATAAATGAACATGATCACGGAAAAAACCCTTAAAAAATTGCAAATACTGGGCGCATCCGCCAAATATGACGTCTCTTGCGCCTCCAGCGGAGTCCGCCGGGAAGGATGGCCGGGGAGCCTGGGGAGCGTTTCCTCCTGGGGGGTGTGCCACTCCTTTGCCGATGACGGGCGCTGCATTTCGCTGCTCAAGGTGCTGCTCAGCAACTATTGCCGCTATGACTGCGCCTACTGTCTCAACCGGGCCGGCAACGATCTGCCCAGAGCAGTCTTCAATCCCGAGGAACTGGCCGGGCTGACCATGGAATTTTACCGGCGTAATTACATCGAGGGCCTATTTTTGAGTTCGGGCGTATATCGTAGCCCTGACGACACCATGGAAGGGATCGTCCGCACCTTGCGTCTCCTGCGCGGCAAATACCGTTTTACCGGATACATCCATGCCAAATGCATACCAGGCGCCAGCCCGGAACTCGTTTTACAGGCTGGGAGCCTGGCCGACCGCTTGAGTGTGAATGTGGAAATCCCTTCGGCCGTAAACCTGAAAAAGCTGGCCCCGGATAAGGATCATCAGAGCATATATGCGCCCATGCGCCTGATCCGCGATAAACTGGCGGAAAGTCCGGCCGGCCGCGGTCCGGCCTTTGCCCCGGCCGGACAAAGCACCCAGTTGATCATCGGCGCCAGCAACGAAAACGATCAGGATGTTCTGCGCCTCTCTTCCCTGCTCTATCAGCGTGCCGGGCTTAAAAGGGTCTATTATTCCGGCTTTATCCCGGTGAATGCCTATGATTCACGTCTGCCCGCCCTCAGTGAGCCGCCCTTGCGCCGTGAGCGCCGGCTCTACCAGGCGGACTGGCTTATGCGTTTTTATCACTTCCAGGTCGGCGAAATTGTTGATGACCCTCACCCGCAATTGGATTTGGACCTGGACCCCAAAAGCGCCTGGGCCTTGCGCCACCCGGAATTTTTTCCCCTTAACCCCAACCGGGCGTCCTACCGGGAACTCCTGCGCGTCCCGGGCCTGGGGCCGGAATCGGCCAAGCGCATCCTCGCCGCCCGCCGCTGCCGCAAACTTCACCCGGAACACCTCGCCAAATTGGGCGTTGTGATGAAAAGAGCCCGTTTTTTCCTGGAAGAGAGCCACTCCACCGATATTCACAGCCTCGGCCCGGACAAAGTCCGCTCCTTGCTTTTGGGAGAAGAAAGCGGGGCTGCCGCCCCAAATCCAGCTTGGGGGCGTGCCCTCCAAGCCCCATTAATGGGTTTCCAAAGGGCCTGAGTCCCGTTGGCGGAGGAGCCAGGGGAGCGGAGCCTGCCCAAGGATGCCGCCTATGGTGATTTTTATTTACGATCAGACTTTTGAAGGCTTGTTGAGCGCGATTTACGACGCCTATATTCTGAAACGTTTTCCGGATCATTTGCGCGGTTCGGGCGAGTTGGCGGCCCTGGCCGCGCCGGGGGCGCACCAGGTGGAGACGCGTCCGGACAAGGTTGAGCGGGTATTCAGATCCTTGTGCCGCAAGCTGACGCGCCAGGGATTGCAACAGATCCTTATGGCCTGGCTTTCGGAAGAGACAGGGAGCGAGGATCTGCTTTTTCGCTATCTGCACAAGGCTCTGGACAGCGGCGGGCGGACGGAGAAGGATCTGGGGGATCCAGATGTGCTGGCGGTCTGGCGTCTGGCCCGCAAGATTGGCCGTGAGGCGGAGCGTTACGCCGGTTTTGTGCGCTTTCAGAAAACCGGGCAAGGGGTCTATTTCGCGGTGATTGAGCCAAGGCATAACCTGTTGCCGCTGCTGAAGAGGCACTTCGCGGGGCGTCTGGCGGGACAGGCATGGGCCATCTATGATACCGTTCGGCATTACGGCGTATTTTGGGATAAAAGCGGTTTCAGGGATTTTACCGTGGATGAGGCTCTGCTGTGTGACGGAGGTCTGCGTCCGGATTTGCTGGAGGAAGGCGAAAGGTTTTTGCAGCGGCTATGGCAAAGTTATTTCGCGGCCTGCGCTGTGCGCGAACGCCTGAATCAGCGCCAACAGCAGCGGTGCATGCCTCGGAAATATTGGAAGTATTTATCGGAGAAACAGCCGGTCCGGCCCTGGACGGACCTATGAGGTTTTTTCGGGCTGGGCCTGGATGGCGGTGATGGCCACGGTGTTGATGATATCGGCCACGTTGGCCCCTCGGGACAGGTCATTGACCGGTTTTTTCAAACCTTGGAGCACTGGGCCGATGGCCACGGCGTTGGCGGCCCGTTGCACGGCTTTATAGGTGTTGTTTCCGGTATTGAGGTCCGGGAAGATAAATATCGTGGCCCGGCCGGCGACCTGACTGTCCGGCATTTTGGTGCTGGCCACCTTGGGATCAATGGCCGCGTCATACTGGAGCGGCCCTTCCAGCAGAAGGTCAGGGGCCAGTTGCTTGGCTAGGGCCGTGGCCGTGATCACCTTGTCCACATCTTCTCCCTTGCCGGAACTGCCGGTAGAATAGGAGAGCATGGCCACCCGCGGTTCAATGCCGAACATGGCAGCGGTCCTCGCGGCATCCACCGCGATATGGGCCAGTTCCTGGGGAGTGGGGTTGGGAATGACGGCGCAGTCGCCGAAGGCCAGCACCCGGTCTTGGAGGCACATGAAGAAGACCGAGGACACCGTGGCTCCTGCGGTTTTGGTGCGGATAATCTCAAAGGCCGGACGGACGGTATGGGCGGTGGTGTTGGCCGCGCCGGAAACCATGCCGTCGGCCTGGCCTTTCTGCACCATCATGGTTCCGAAGTAAGTCGGGTCCAGGATGATATCCCGGGCTTGTTCGTAGGTCAGTCCCTTGTGTTTGCGCATTTCGTGGTAGGAGCGCACATAGTCTTCCAACTGTGAAAAATAGGCCGGGTTGACGACTTGGGCTGGCCCTAGGTCCAGACCCAGCCGGCGTTCTTCCAGGCTGATCATTTCGTGGTCGCCCAGGATGATCAGGTCCGCCACTCCACGGCGTAACAAGGCGTCGGCGGCCTGCAGGATGCGTTCATCCTGCCCCTCGGGGAGCACGATACGCATTTTTTGTTGCCGGGCCTTTTCCAGCAGGTTGTATTCGAACATCCTGGGGGTAATGCGGGTGGACTTGAGATCCACAAAACGCCTGGCCAGTTCCGCGCTGTTCACATGTTGTTCAAAGTGCCCGATGGCGGAGTGGATCTTGCGTTGGTCAGAGGGGTCTATTTTGTTACGGGTTTTGGTGATGGCGTTGGCGATCTGAAAGGTGTGCCCTTTGGCGGCCACGATGGGGACACAGGCGCCGGTCCAGTGTTCTAGCAGGAGCTTCATGCTCTCATGCAGGGGAATGTCGCCGCTGAGCACAATGCCGGATATTTTCGGAAAAGCCGAGGATTGCAGGGAACTCAGGCAGGCCAGCACAATATCCTCCCGGTCGCCCGGAGTGATCACCAGGCAATCCGGTTTGAGGCGATGCAGAAAATTGCCCACCTGCATGGCCGCCACTAGGAATACTTCGACCAGGTTATCCAGGTGTTTGCTCCCGTAGACTACCAGCCCGTCAAGGCTCCGGCGTATATCTTCCATCGTGGGTGCCCCAAGGCGCGTTTCTTCCGGCAAAATGCAGAAAAGCGGCGGATGGGGGTATGTCCGGCTACGCAGGGAGGCCAGGATCCGGTCCTGTTCCTCCGGGGTGATGTCGGTGCGGTTAATCAGGCAAAGGGGCACATCCAGCCCTTTTTCATGGATAAGGTGCAGAAGCGAGCGGGTGGATTCCAGGATCTCATCGGCCTGCTTGTCAACGCCTCTGACTACCAGGGCCATGGGACAGCTTAACTGCGCGGCAATCTCCATGTTCAGCTCGAATTCAATGGCGGAATCCCGGCTCAAAAGGTCAGCGCCCTCACACAGAACAAAATCGTATCTTTTTTCCAATTGTTTGAATTTGTTAAAGATAGTTTCCAAAACCAGGGTGCGTTGCCCGGCGTTGATCAGTTCCTGGGCCTCTTCCAGGGTGTAGGCGTAGCAATCTTCGTAGGGGATATCCAGGTTGAAATGCCGCCTGAGCAGGTTAATGTCATGATCCTCCCCTTGCGTCTGGGGACCGATGATCGGCCTGAAGATGGCCACCTGCCGCAAATTTTTCATCAGTAGCTGCATAATGCCCAGCATGACCACCGATTTGCCGCTTTGGCTTTCCGCAGCGGCAACATATACGCTCTTTCCCATTTTAGGCTTCCTCCATCTTTCAGCGGAGTAATTGTACACAGGGCGCAGCATACGCGATTTTTTAAAGAATGAGAACATGATTCAGAGCTAGCATGGGTGTCTAGACAAGGTTTACGTCAGGAACGGGCGCGTCATTCATTTATGTCTCCAAAATCGTCATCGCTCACAGTTTCCCAGGCAAAGCCCGGGTCGTCTTTGCCCATGGCGTCCGGAGACGGCAAATGGCCGGTTCGGCCTTTTCCCGGGTTCAGCCTCTGGGCCAGCCAAGTGTGGCGAAAGCGGGTTTTGTTGTTGCGCACGGCCATGTGGACAGCCTTTGGCGATCCCACTAGGACGACCAACTGCTTGCCGCGGGTGACCGCGGTGTAGAGCAGGTTGCGTTGCAGGAGCATATAGTGCTGGGTGAGTAGCGGGATGACCACCGCCGGATATTCCGACCCCTGCGACTTATGGACGGAGATGGCATAGGCCGGGACCAGATCGTCCAATTCCTCCTGGGTGTAAAAGACGTTTTTGCTTTCATCGAAGCGGACGGTCAGGCTGTTTTCTTCGGGATCAATTAGGCAGACGCGGCCGATATCCCCGTTATACACGTCTTTTTCGTAATTATTACGAATCTGCATGACCTTGTCGTCCAGGCAGAAGCGGCGTTCCCCCCGGCGCAGACAGATGGTCTGCGGGTTCAGGGCTTTTTGCAGGCGGGCGTTCAAGGCTGCGGCCCCGGCGCTGCCCTTGTGCATGGGGCTGAGTACCTGGATCTCGTTTACCGGGTGCAAGCTGAAGCGGCGTGGAATATGTCTACATACCAGGTCTTCGATCAGCTCGGCGCATTTCTCCGGGTCTTCCTGGCGGAGGAAGTAAAAATCGCTCAGGCTCCCGTCCTCGGGGTGGGGGAAAGGGGCTATTCCCTGGTTGATACGGTGGGCGTTGAGAATTATGGCGCTGGCCGCGGCCTGGCGGAAGATCTCGGTCAGTTCGGTCACCGGCGTGATTTCCGCGTCCATGATGTCGCGCAGCACGTTGCCCGCGCCCACCGAGGGGAGCTGGTTCACGTCCCCCACCAGGATGACCGTGGCTCCCAGGGGCACGGCCCGGAGCAGGTGGAACATCAGGATGGAATCCAGCATGGAGGCCTCGTCCACCACCAGCAGGCCGCAGGCCAGGGGGTGGTGTTCATTGCGGAGAAAACCTTCCTCCGCCGGGCTGTACTCCAGGAGGCGGTGGATGGTTTTGGCTTCGCGGCCGCTGGTTTCGGCCATGCGCTTGGCGGCCCGGCCGGTGGGGGCGGCCAGGACAACGTGACTTTTGTTGCGTTCAAAGACCCGGATGATAGCGTTGATTACCGTGGTTTTACCTGTTCCCGGCCCGCCGGTGATGATCATGATCTTGGCGCGCAGGCTGGAGCGTACGGCCTCCACCTGTTCTTGTCCTAGTTCCACCGGGCTTTGGGAACAGGCGTAATTCACGCAGTCCCGCTCATCGGGAAAGCTGTCTGTCCTGGGCGAATGCAAAATTTTGTGTAGGTAGCGGGCAATGCCCTGTTCACAGTGGTAACTGGCGGTCAGGTATACGGCCCGGTGCAGTAAATTGTCCCTGGCGTCGTATAGATCTTCCAGAACCACCCGATTCGTGCGCCAGAGCCGATTCACGGACTCGCGGGCGGATGTTTCGTCCAGGTCCAGGGTTTCGGTGCTCTGCTTCAGCAATTCATCCAGGGGGTAATAAACGTGTCCTTCCTTGTGCAGGCCGCGTAGGGTATAGAGCACTCCGGCCTCGGCCCGCAGGGGGCTGTTATGGGGCACCCCCAGTTTGCGGGCCAGCAGATCGGCGGTGGCAAAGCCGATGCCGGGTATATCCATGGCTAGGCGGTAGGGATTTTCCCGCACCACCTCTATGGAGGCGGGGCCGTAATGTCGGAAGATGCGCACGGAATATGAGGTGGAAATGTCATGGGGCTGCAGGAACATGATCAAGGAACGGATGCTTTTGTGCGCCTCCATGGAGGCGCTGATGGCCTGCACGGTCTTGAGTGTGATGCCCCGGATCTCGGCCAGGCGTTCCGGCTCTTCTTCCATAACGCGCAGGGAGTCTTCGCCGAAACGTTCCACAATGCGTTTGGCCGTGGCCTGGCGGATGCCCTTAATCAGGCCGGAGCCGAGGTAATGCCGGATGCCTTCGGTGGTGGAAGGGAGCAGGGTTTCATAAAACTTAAATTGGAATTGTCGGCCGAAACGGTGATGTTCGCCCCATGAACCGCGTAGCGCGAGTCCGACTCCGGCCTGGGGGGCGGGCATTACGCCGACGGCCGTGGCCGGGTCTTCCTTTCCGCGCGTTCGGATCCGTAGAATGCTGTAGCCGTTTTCCGGATTGTGAAAGACCACCCGCTCCAGGGTTCCCGTAAGCACGTCCGGCGCTTGGTTTTCCATAAATTCGGCCAAGGGCGCGATTTTGCCGGCTTTGGGCATCTCTCAGTGCCCGATTTTATATTTGTTTAGTTTATATTGCAGGAGGCTTTTGGAGATGCCCAAGGACTCGGCGGCCTTGACCTGCACGAAGTCGGCCCGGATTAAGGCGCGGCGCACCATGACCGCTTCCAGGCGATCCATGGTTTCGGCCAAATCCAGGGTAGGGGGCAGGAGGTCGGCCACGCTTTTGAACTGGGTTTCCTCGTCCAGGATTTCCGGAGGCAGAGCCTCGGCATCGATGATCTCACCGGGCTGCATGACCAGGCAGCGTTCCACCATGTTTTCCAGTTGACGGATATTTCCCGGCCATTCATAACCCATGAGGTAATTCAGGGCGGCGGGGCTGAACACTTTGGTCTGCATTTGGTTTTCGGCGGCGATCTTCTCTACGAAGTGGCGGATGAGCAAGGGGATATCCTCCCGGCGTTCACGCAGGGCGGGCAGGTGGATATGCACGACGTTCAGGCGGTAGTAAAGATCCTCGCGGAAGTTTTTGTTTTCCGCCTCCTTGAGCAAATCCTTGTTGCTGGCGGCCACGATACGTATGTCCACGGCAATTTCCTCGCTGCCGCCCACCCGTTCAAGCCTGCGCTCTTGCAATACTCGCAGGAGCTTGACCTGGAGGTCCGGCGAGAGTTCGCCGATTTCGTCCAGAAAGAGCGTGCCGCCGTGGGCCAGTTCGAAGCGTCCGCGGCGCATGGCTACCGCGCCGGTGAAAGATCCTTTTTCATGGCCGAAAAGCTCGCTTTCCAGAAGGCTGGGGTTCAGGGCCATGCAGTTTACGCTGATGAAGGGGCCGCCCTGGCGCGGCGAACCCAGGTGGATGGCTCTGGCGATGAGCTCTTTGCCGGTGCCGCTTTCTCCGGTGAGCAGCACATTGCTCCGGCTGGGAGCGGCCCGATCCACCAGGGCGAAGACCTCCTGGATGCCCTTGCTCTTGCCGATGATGATCTGTTGCGGGTCAAAGCGTTCCCGCATATTTTCATAAAGCAGGCGGTAACGCAGATGCGCCCTGGCCAGACTGACCGCGTTCTGTACCGAGAGCAGCAGTTCATCGTTGGCAAAAGGCTTTGTGATATAGTCAAAGGCTCCGAGTTTCATGACCTCCACCGCGCTTTCAATGCTGCCGAAGGCGGTCATTACCAGCACCGGCAGATGCGGGAAGTTTTTTTTCACCCTAGAGAGCACTTCCAGGCCGGAAAGCCGTGGCATTTTCATATCCGTGATCAGGACATCCACCTCTGATTCCTCCAGGAAAGCCAGGGTGTTTTCCGGATCATTCAGCCCGGTGGTCTTGTAGCCCGCGTCCTCCAGGATGGCTCGCAAGACCAGCAGGTAGTTGCGTTCGTCATCCAAAATCAGTATATGCGCCTGTTCGCCCATAAGATCACTCGGCTACGGGGAAAAAGATTGTTACCAAGGCGCCGCCGTAATCGGTATTGTCTAGTTCCAGGCGGCCGTGGTGGCTTTTGATGATGCTTTCCACCAGGGTCAGTCCCAGGCCGGAGCCGCCGGTCTTGGTGGTGAAAAATGGTTCCAGGTAGCTGCGGCGATCCTGCAGGGCAAAGCCCGGCCCGTTATCCTGGATGCGCAGGCGGATTTCTTTGTCCGTCCGTCCCGCTTCCATGCGGATCTCTCCGTTCGTCCGTCCTTCCAAGGCCTGGATGGAGTTGCTGAGCAGGTTGTAGACGGCCCGGTAGAGCAGATCTTTGTCGCCCAAGGTCAGCAGAAGACTTTTTTCCGGGGGAAGCCAGCTTAAACGGATGCCCCTGCGTTCAAATTCAGAGCGCATGAAGGCCGCAGCCTGATCCATCACTTCGCCCAAATCCACGCTTTCCTGGCGTGGGGCGCGGGGACTCGCGTAATCCAGAAAATCATTCATGGTCTTGGAGAGCCGCAGGCTCTCATCGTGAATGGCTTGCAGGATGTCCGGACTGAGGGAACCGGGATTTTTTTCCTCTTCGTTCCGCACCCTGCGCAGGAGCAGTTCGGCGCTGGAACGGATGATGCCCAGAGGGTTGCGGATTTCATGGGCGATGCCGGCCATGACCCGTCCCATGCCGGCCAGTTTTTCGTTTTGGTGCAGCCTGGTCTGCAAGCGGTCCCTTTCTTCAGCCCTGGCGGCCAAGGCCTGTTCGGCCCGGCGCAGGAAAGCGAAGAGCAGGGAGAAGATAAGCCCACAGGAAACCAGGGTGATGCCGATGATGCTCCATTGGAACCCCCGCACGCTCAATAGGTCATTGGTGATGTCCTGCCGGAATTCCAGCACGCCCAGCACCGGCATGGAAGAATCTGCGGCCGTGCCGGGGGCCAGGCGGCTTTCCGCCCGCAAGGAATGGGTGGCGCGCAGGATGATATCCCCTTCTTCCAGGTTGGGATTAAAGAAAACCTGCCAGGGCCGGACTTTTATATCCAGATTGAAGAGCGTATTCGCGCCGCCCATGGCCAGATGCACCGCCGGCGAAGCCAGGCCGGCGCGTCCCGTGAGGTTTTCATTGGTGGAATAGGCGATCAGTCCGCTTTGGTCAAAGATGTTCAGTTCCAGCACATTCAGTCCGTGAATGGCCT
The DNA here is from genome assembly GCA_009782775.1 of Desulfovibrionaceae bacterium. Taxonomy (GTDB): domain Bacteria; phylum Desulfobacterota; class Desulfovibrionia; order Desulfovibrionales; family Desulfovibrionaceae; genus WRHT01. Next base: position 9,297 of record WRIL01000012.1, on the reverse strand, counting down.
GTTCGACAAGCTGGTCCAAGCGTTCGTGTTGCTCCTGCCGGCTCAAATCCACCTGTCCGAAGCCGACCAGGGTGGGCATGATAAAGCGGCGGTAAATTTGGTGGTTGAGATTTTCCGCCAGCAGGGAGGCAAAGGCATATTGTTTGGAGAGGATGAAACCGCGGGCGCGATCTCCGATTATGACGGAGAGAAAGATCGCCAGACCGAAGATCAGCAGCAGAAAAACCCAGGGCAGATAGCGAAAAAGCGTCTTGGGACGATCCAGGACCGCGTTTTTTATAAGCTCCGGGGGATCCCCGGACACGACCAGGACATCCTGATCTGCGTCCTGGGCGCGAAGGGGCATGGCCCGTCCCACGTGCTCAGAACTCCTGAATTTCGTCGGGAGCGGCTAAAAACTCCCGCAGGTCATGTTCTTCCTTGGTATATCCGGACGCGCCCAAGCGGGCGTTAGCAAGGCGTTTGCCGTATTCCACCGCCGGCTGATCCAGGGGGTTGATGCCCAGCAGCCAGCCGGTGAACAGGGTGGCTAGTTCCAGGAGGGCCATAAGCCGTCCGGCTTCTTGCGCTCCGGGCGCCTCCATGCTTATCCTTATCAGAGGAATATCATTGGCGGCAAAGGCCCCTAAGGCGCCCAAGGTCTCCGCCTCCAGCACATCGCCGAAGCGCTGGCCGCGCAGATAGGCCCATTCCTCTGGAGTGTCGTCGCTGAAGCGCGGTCCGCGCGGCAGCCCCCGGCCCTCCAGGAAGAGGCAGGCTTTGTCTTTGGGGCCGTCCAGAAACATTTGTTGCAGAGAATGCTGGTCTGTGACCCCGGTGGCTGGCAGGGGCATGGACCCTTGGCCGGATTTGCCCAAGCTTTCGGCCCAGAGCTGGGCAAACCATTGCCCGAAACAGGCCCAGGCCGGAATATAGGTGAAGAAGATCATCTGGCTGTACTTGTGCGCCATCAGGGTTTTGCCCCAGAAGGCCAGCCGCCAGGCCGGGTGCGTCTCCAGGTTTTCAGGGTTCGCGGCCAGGGGGCGGAACAGGGAGGCAGCGCCGTCCATAAAGCCTTGCCAGTCCAGGCCGCAAAAATGGGCCGGGGCCATCCCCACGGCCGAAAGCACGGAGAAACGCCCGCCCAGTTGATCCGGCACCGGCAGGGAAACAAGTTTTTTCTCTTCCGCCTCCCGGCGTAACGGCCCCTGTTTGGCATCGGTTACCACCAGCACCTGCTTGCTCCAGTCCTGCCCCAACTTGCCCATCAGCCAGTCCCGCACCACGAAATACTGGGCCATGGTTTCAATGGTGCCGCCGGATTTGGAAATGACCGCCACCAGCGTTTTTTCCGGGGGCAGCCGGTCCAGCCAGGCCGATAAGGCCGGGGCGTCCACGTTATCGGCAATCCACAGCCAGGGTCCGGCATGTCCCGGCCAGTCCTGCTGCGGCAAAAAGGCCTTTTGCAAGGCCCTCGGCCCCAAGGCCGAACCGCCTATCCCAAGGAGCAGCATGTGCCGGCAATGCCCGAAACGCTCCATGGCCGTCGGCAGTTCCGTCCGCAGGCTTTCCAGGTAAGGCATGCTGATAAAAGGCAGCCGTCCGCCGGCCAGTTCTTCTTTGAACCTGGGCAGGAGTTCTTGGGCCGCGGCCCGGCCTTGCGGCCATATATCCCCGGCCTGCCCCATCCGTCCACGGAAGGCCTGTCCCCAATGCAGTTTTTGCGCGCCCATAACGACCTCCTTGAAATTTATCCCAGGCATGAGACGGTTAGTTTTTTTTAAACAATACTCCCCGGATTTTTTCCAGGCCCCTTACCAGGGTTTTTTCTTCTGTGGCATAGGAAATGCGGATGCAATGGTCATCGCCGAAGGCCTCGCCCGGCACCAGAGCAACGCCGGCCTGTTCCAGCAGGAAGGTACAGAAGGTGGTGGAGCCGGAAAGTTCGTTGGTGTACAGTTGGCGCACATCCGGGAATACATAGAAGGCCCCCTGTGGCTCCGGGCAGCGCACCCCCGGCCAGGAGGCGACGGCCTCCATGGTCAGCCGGCGGCGTTTTTCAAAGGCCGCCCGCATAAATTCCAGCTCCGGCATCGGCCCGCTTAGGGCGGCCAGGGCGGCCTTCTGGGCGATGGAACAGACGTTGGAAGTGCTATGCCCCTGGAACTTGCCCGCGGCCAGGATCAGATCCGCCCTGGCCAGTACATAGCCCAGGCGCCAGCCGGTCATGGCGAAACTTTTGGACACCCCGTTGACCACCACGAAATTTTCCGGACTTTTTTTCCACCAGGCGCATAGGCTGCTGTAGGCCGCCGGAGCGTAGACAAGTTGGTCGTATATTTCATCGGACAGCAGAAGGATTTGCCGATCCACGGCCCAGGCCGCCAAATCATCCACTTCGGCCGTTGTATAGACCATGCCCGTGGGGTTGGACGGGGAGTTGAGCACGCAGATTCTGGTTTTGGGCGTAAAATGCCGCTCCAGATCCTCAACCCCGGCCTTGAAGTTTTTTTCCACCCCGGTCCGCACCACCACCGGCACGCCCCCGGCAATCTCCACCATGGCCGGGTAGCTCACCCAGTAAGGGGCGGGAATCAGCACTTCGTCGCCGGGGTTGAGCAGGGCCATGAACACGTTGAACAGGGCCTGCTTGCCGCCGTTGGCGATGAGGATATTCTCCATCGTCGCCCCGGCTCCGTAATTACGGTTGAAATACTCCGCCGCCGCCCAGCGCAGTTCGGGAATTCCCGCTTCCGCCGTATACCTGGTAAAACCCTCCTCGATGGCCTTGATCCCGGCCGCCCGCGCCAACGGAGGGGTGTCAAAATCAGGTTCGCCGATGGATAGGCTGATGATGTCCCGGCCGGCGCGCGCCAGTTCCAGGGCCAGGGCGTTCACCGCCATGGTGGCCGAAGGCTTAAGCCGCACAAGCCGATCCGCCAGACGCATCTCCCGACCTCCAAGTTCGTTAGCACTTCTAGCATGTTGCGGCCTGACTGTAAATTCCAGCCGCTTTGCGGCGGAACCTTAATAATCAGGTTTACAAAGGAACCACGCTCCTTCGCATGGCGGGCGGCCGGGGGCAGCGCCCCCGTTCAAATTGCCGGCGCTGCTCTTTATTTCTTTTGCCGGTTTTTTAGAAAACTTTTTTCCTGGCCGTCCAGGAGTCTTTTTATATTTTCGCGGTGTTTGGAGAAGATCAGGATCAGCACGGCCAAGGACAGGGGCAGGAGTTCCGGGCGGCCCAGGAAGCCCAGGCAGACGGGCAGGGCCGCGGCCAGGAGCAGGGAACCCAGGGAGACATAGCCGGAGAGGGCGATGCCCAGGAGGCAGAGGGCGCCGGAAATGAGCATTGCCGGCCAGTACAGGGCCAGAAAGACCCCGACGGTGGTGGCCACGGCCTTGCCCCCCTTGAAGCGCAGGAAGATGGGAAAGAGGTGTCCCAGAAGGGCGGCCAGACCTACCAGGCTTGCCCATTGCGACTCCATCCGGCCCAGAGCCAGCCAGACCGGCAGAAAACCCTTCAAGGCATCTCCGGCCAAGGCCAGAAGGCCGTAAGGCAGTCCGCAGAGGCGGGCCACGTTGGTGGCGCCAACGTTGCGGCTGCCTTCGCGGCGCGGGTCAACGCCGCACAGTCCCTTGGCGATGATCAGTCCAAAGGGGATGGAACCTGCCAGATAGGCCAGGACGCAGAAAAGGGAGATCGCGAGTGGACCGGGCATGGGTTCAGTTCAGCGGGGGGCGTCCGCGATGATCCTTCTCCTGGCTGGAGGCCGGGGCTGGATCGGGGCCGGAGACGTGGACGCGGCGGTTTGGGGGGATTGGCCGGGCAGTTGGTTGTAAATCTGCCAGTAATTCGGCCAGACGGCCCGGACGCAGTCCGGGTTATGCAGCTTGAGGTTTGAACGCAGGAAGGCGGCAAGGGAGAGGGCCAGGGCCCAGCCGGGGGAGGGACTGGACCAGCCGTGCTTTTTGGCGGCGCGCTCCTTGAAGGCTTCAATATCCAGGCGGCAAACTCGCCAGTCGGATTTGTCCTGTTCCAGGCTGAAACCGGATTGGGCCAGAAATTCTTCGGCTAGGGAAGAATCCATGCCTTCGGGAAGACCGCGGATTATGGCCGCGCCCTTGTTTTTATGGGCCAAGCGGGCGTTTAGGGCCCAGAAAAGAGGGTGTAGGTCCGGGTCCAGGTGTTCCAATTCCAGGCGCTCCGGCCAGCCCTGTGCCGGAGCGGTCGTACAGCTCACATAATCGCCTCCCTCCTGGAGGCTCAGGGGGAGTCGGCCCAGGAGATCCCTGATTTCAGCGGCTATGGGGGTTTGGGGCCAGGGGCCGCGCAGACGCACGCTGCCGCCGGTGAACAAGGGCAGGCAGAGCCAGAAGGCGCAGAGTCGTTGATCCATTTCCAAGGTAACGCGGGCAGGCAGATCGGGCAAGGAGGCTATGCCCGGGTAAGCCAGGCCCGTTCCCCGCTCTTGGGGTGCGCCTCCGCCTAGGGCGTCGAAGATCTGGCGCATGGGGGCCAGAGCTTGCCGCCGCGTTTCAGGCGTCAAATCCTGGAGATCCAGGAGGCAGGGTGCGGGCCAGGCCAGGGCGGCCAGGAGCAGGGCCGACAGGGCTTCTTGGGGCAGGTCTCCGGGCACGTTAAGTTTTTCCGGCAGCAGCCCGGAACATTCCAGGGTGGCCGGCAGCCCTTTGGAGCCCGGCACCACCCAGGCTAAGCGGGCGCCCAGTTTCGGGATGAAATGAGCCAGAGGGGTCAGATCCGTGGCCTTGAGGCGCGGTCCGCCCACAAAGCGCCCCCGTCCGGGTTTGCCCAGCCCGAGAAAGACCAGCAGGTACAAAGTCAGGGCGTCGTCCCCCACCAGAACGGCCCCTTGTCCCATGTCCAGGCCAGAGGCGGGTCCGTTCGCTTCCAGAGTCTCCTGCCAGGGCTCCGCGCCCGCGCGCCATTCCGTGCGTGTTCCGCACCAAGTGAAGGCCCGGATGCTGTCTTGCAGTCCATCGGCGCGGGACGCGCCTTCCAGCAGGATGTTCCGGCCGGCGGACGAAGCTAGGGCCAGCCAGAGTTGGGCGGATGTTTCCAGGGTAGGACCGGGAAGGTCCATTTCCACAGGCAGCTTGGCTGGGGCCAGGTTAAAGGGAGCCAGGGCGCATTCTCCAGCCGGGGCCTGCAAGTTCAGTTCCTGGAGCAGGTCAAAGAGCTCCCGGATGAAGCGCGGGTTGCGGCTCAGTCCGCCGGCCGCGCTTTCCCAGCCCTGGCGCAGACGTTTTTCCAGGGCACTAGCTGTCGGGGTGGAGGCCAGGAGCTTGCCGCCGCGCAGCTTGCGCAAGAGCGCGGAGCGCTTGGTCAGCAGGCGGATCAGTTCCTGGTCCAGGGCCAGGACTTCCTCAGCCGGCCCCATGCCGGCCCGCGGTTTTCCGCTTTCAGGGGCTTGCGAGAATTTCTTCACGATAGTTCCTATAAAGCGTCGTTATAGGAGCAAGAGGTTCTAAATAATTCCTATAAACCGGCATTTCAGGCGTAAGATGTTTTAGAGACTAATCAACTCCACGCGTTCTTCGGGCAGATTCCGGCCCAGGAACAGGCTTCCGGTGCGCGCGAAGCGCGCCGGGTCGTCCGTGGTCAGGAAAAATGCCTGCCCTTTTCCCCCGGTTCCTGGGCGCAAGGCTCGCATCCCGGTCAGAGTGTTTTCCACATCTAGGGCTGCGCACTCCGCCGAATCCACGATCTTTGCGTCTGCTCCCATGATTTTGCGGATGGGGGCTACGAGCAGCGGAAAATGCGTGCAGCCCAGCACCAGGCAATCAGGTCTTTCCCCTGGCTCCAGAAAAGGGGCTAGGTAACGGCAGGCCACCGCCTCGACAACGGGGCCGTCCAGCCAGCCTTCCTCGGCCAGGGCGACAAAGAGGGAACAGCCTCGGCCGTTCACCCTGGCCCAGGGATTGATGCGTTCGATGGCCCGCTGGTAAGCCCCCCCGGCAATGGCGGATTCGGTGGCGATCACCGCAATGCGGCCGTTTGGGCTGGCCGCGCAGGCCGCCTTGGCCCCAGGCTCCACTACCCCGATCACTGGCAGATCCGGCCACCGAGCCTGTAAATCCTCCAGGGCTGCGGCGCTCGCGGTATTGCAGGCCACCACCAACAGCTTGATTTTCCGCTCCACTAGGTGGGCTGCGGCCTGTAAGGAATAACGGGTTACGGTTTCCCGGCTTTTCGTGCCGTAGGGGAGCCTCGCCGTATCCCCAAGGTAAAGCAGATCCTCCCAGGGCAGCCGCCGCTCGATCTCCCGCAACACCGTAAGCCCGCCTACTCCGGAGTCAAATATACCAATGGGCAGATTCGTATCCATCATTTCTTTGCATACCAGTAAAAGACAGCTTTTGAAAGCCGCAAAAATTCGCTCGGACGCCCCAGACTATACAAGATGCTGCATTCAGCGTAATTACGGTGGAGTATGTCCAGGATAGTTTGGGTGGGCAATCCTTTTTTTGCCGCGTCGCTGGCGGAATCGGGCTGGGAGGTATTCCGGCTGAATTTCGGGCCAGGAGAGTATTTTGACTGGCCGATCCTGCAGGGCAAGGTGGATCTGGGCGTTGACGACATCCTGGTGCTTGCGGACAAGAGTTTGCCGCCGGCCCTTCTGGGAGTGGAGAATTTTCCCTGCCTGACGGTTTTTTATTCGGTGGATTCGCATATCCATTCCTGGCATCCCCTGTATGCCCAGGCATTTGATCTTTGCCTGGTCAGCCTGCGGGACAACCTGGAGAACTTCGGCAAGGGGCGTCTTGGAGAGGAGCAGTTGCTCTGGATGCCGCCTTGCCTGCTTACCCGGCCGGTCAGCCCGGACGCGCCGGAAGCCGCTGAAAAATTGTGGGATCTGCTTTTTGTGGGCAAGGCTGACCCGGCGGTCAATCCCGGCCGGGTGGATTTTCTGCGCCGCTTGAAGGACTTTCTGCCTGGTCTGCACCATCGCCGGGGCGATTACGTCCGGCTGTATCCCCAAGCTAGGCTGGTGCTCAACCATAGCATTTCCGGGGATCTGAACTTCCGGGTGTTTGAGGCCTTGGGCAGCGGCGCTTGCCTGCTTACCCCGCGTTTGCGGCACGGCCTGGAAGACCTGTTTACCGACGGCCAGGATCTTTTTCTCTTTGACCAGGAAGATCCGGTCGGATTGGCCGATTTGGCCAAGGGGTTGTTGCTCGCTCCGGAGCGGCGGGTGAGCGTGGCCCGGAGCGGTTTTCAAAAGGTCATGCATGGGCATCTGGCCGGACACCGGGCTGCGGCTTTGAGCGATCGCCTGCGCGCCTGGCGGGAAAGCGGCCGGGATCAGCTTCTTATTCGGGAGCGGCTCGCCCAGGCCCGGCAACTGCGCCAGAACCTGCGCCTGATGTACTTGCTGTTGGCGGAAAGCTTGGAGGCGTATCCGGTCTTGCGCCAAGCCTATCTTGCGGTCGGCGCGAAAAACGATTAAAAGCTATTTTGCTTGGAATATGGCAAGGAGTTTTTATGCCGATTTACGAATTTCAATGTCTGAAATGCCAGCATATTTTTGAGGAATTGGTTTTTGGCGGGTCCGCGCCGCTTTGCCCCCAGTGCGGCGGCAAAGACGCCGAAAAGATCATTTCCCGCCCGGCCAGGAGCGGCTCACGCCGGGGCGGGGGTGACGAGGATGACTATTCCGACGATTTCGGCGGAGGCGGATCTTCCTGTGGCTGTGGTTCCTGCGGCGGCGGCAACTGCGCGAGTTGCGGGAATTAGGCTATGGCTCGCCTAGTCATCGCCACTCGTGGAAGCCGGCTGGCCCTCTGGCAGGCGGAGCATATCCGTGCGCGTATCCTTGAGCGTCTGCCGGACCTGCGCGTCGAACTGCTGATCCTGAAAACTAGGGGTGATGTGATTCAGGATGTCCCCCTGGCCAAGGTCGGGGGCAAGGGCCTTTTTGTAAAAGAGATTGAGGAAGCCCTGCTGGACGGGCGGGCGGACTTCGCGGTGCACTCCATCAAGGATCTCCCCGTGGACCTGCCGCTAGGCCTGACCTTGGGGGTGATTCCTCCCAGAGAGGCCCAGGAGGATATCCTACTCTCCGTGGACTATCCCGGCCTGGAAGCCCTGCCCGCCGGGGCGAAGGTAGGCACCAGCAGCCTGCGCCGCCAGGCGCAGCTCCTGGCCTTGCGTCCGGACCTGCAAGTGTCCGGCCTGCGCGGTAATGTGGACACTCGTCTGAAAAAACTCCTGCAGGGCGAGTTCGCGGCCATCATCCTGGCCCAGGCAGGACTGCGCCGCCTAGGTCTATCCGCCCCCCAGGAGCAAATCCTCAATCCGGAACATTTTCTTCCGGCCGTTGGACAGGGAGCCTTGGGTCTGGAGTATAGCCTGGACAACCAGGACCTTGCCCAAAAACTCGCCTTTATGGACCACGCGCCTACGCGCCGCCAGGTGGAGGGCGAACGCGCCTTTCTGGCCGAGCTGGAGGGCGGCTGCCAAACCCCCATCGCCGCTTGCGCCCGCCTGGAAGATGCCCTCCTGACCTTGGACGGGCTGGTGGCTACGCCCGACGGCCGGCGTATCATTCGCAGGCGGATTCAAGGTTCGGCCTCCCAAGCCGTCGGCCTCGGCCAAAGTCTGGCCAAGGAAATCAAGGCCGCCGGCGGAACCGAGATTCTGCAAAGCCTTACCCAAGCCTGTTAAACGGGGCACTGATAGCAGCCAAGATCACAAAACCGGCGAAATAGGTGGCCTTCTTGTCATACATTGTCGCCACATGCCTGTCACATCAAGCACAAAAAGCAATTTATTTGTTGGCTGTTGGCAAAGCCTAACAAATCCTCGGCAACTGCTCCCCTTCAAGCATTCCCAGTAGGCGTTCCCCGCCCAGGCGGGTTTGCAGGATGACCTGCCCTGCCCTGGCCTGGGGACCGGGGGCGATTATCCGGCCGATTTGCGCGGCCCTGGTGCTCAAGGGAAAGCGGTGCAGGATGTCCAGGGCGGCCTCGGCCTGCTCCTGGGGCAGGATGCAGATGAATTTGCCTTCATTGGCCAGGTACAGGGGATCCAGGCCGAGGATGGAGCACCATTCCTCCACGCCGGGATTGACCGGCAGAAGTTCCTCGCGGATCCGGCAGACGTTTTGGGACTGAACGGCGATTTCGTTCAGGGTGGTGGCTAGGCCCCCCCTGGTGGGATCGCGCAGGGTACGCACGCAGGGAATCTCGCTCAGCAGGGCGCGGGTGATGTGATTCAGGGAGGCGGAATCGGAACGGAGCCGGTGGCTCAATCCCAGGCCGCCGCGGCAGGAGAGGATGGTCAGCCCGTGTTCC
>WRIL01000011.1 GCA_009782775.1 Desulfovibrionaceae bacterium | reverse complement strand
GCCGGAAAACCCAATAGTGAGAATGGGAATGTAATTACAAAATTATGAATTTCATGAGTGAAACTGAATAACAATGAAAAAAGCAGTTAAACGGAGTAAAAAATCAATGTGCGCTTAACTCCGTCTGTAACCGCATAACCGCCGCCTGATTGACCGACAGCGTGAGAACGTAGTATCATATTCACTGATAAGGACGAAAAACCAATGACCGACCGAATATCGCCTACATCCGATCTTGGCTTTAAAAAAATTACGAGTACGCCTGAAAGCAAGGATGTTTTGCGCGGCATTATAGGCGATTTTTTTGATTTATGGATTCCTCTGGAAGAAATCAATATCACCGCGCCGTATGACATCAGGTCTTATGAGGAATACGTGAAACGGCTCAAAGGCGGCGAGGAAATCAGCGAGACGCTCCGTCAAACGGTTCAGGACGTAGTCGCCGACATAAAAATCGCCGACTTTTCAGCGGAGGCGCAAATCCGTAAGGATGATTACTTTTCCCTTCGCTCAATTTACTATGCCTGCTCAAGATTTTGCGCAAACTACAACGTGCCTGGCAGAATGGTTAAGATGTATGACGGGACGCCGCTTCGCTACTCCAGCCTGAAACCCGTGTACTGCGTGAATATTCTTGGTTATCCGCATTTCACCGGCGATGATGATGCCTTACGGATTTTTGAGTTTTACGACCGGAAACGCAATAAATCATTTGACCGTGAATACCTTACAATAGCTTATTTCGAGTTGACGAAAAATAACGTCGAAACGGATGGACTTCCACGAGCAAGAGCGGAGTAATTGAGTTTACGGATTAAAAACCACAGGAAAGGGAAAATTTCCTGAAAAAGGCGGGCGTGTCCGCTGTTAGCATCTGACGCGCCCGCTATACACTATGCGCACGTCTCTTGTATAAGATACGCGCCCCCAAAGCCCCAACTTCAAAAAACACCAACAAAGGAATGGTCATCATAACCTGGGTGAGAGCATCGGGCGGCGTCAAAAGCGCCCCAATGATAAAAGCAAGAACAATCCAATAGCGACGGAACTTCGAATAGGTTTTTGGATTGACGATACCTGCCGCCGATAAAATGCACATAAAAATAGGCAGTTCAAATGCACAGCCAAAAGCCAATACCATCCTGATGACCAATGAAAAATAAATGGCAACCGAATACTGGGCGCTGACCGTTTCGGGCATTGTTTTGATTAAAAAATCAAAGGCCATCGGCAGGACTATCAAAAATGCAAACGAACCGCCGCCGATAAAAAAAACAATGTGCCTAAAATGACGAACGGCAGCATGAAGCGCTTTTCATTGCTTTTCAGGCCAGGCGCGACGAAACGCCAAATTTGAAATAAAATAACAGGCGAAACGACGAACAGACCCGCAATCAAAGCTAATTTTATACACGTGATATAATACTCAAGCGGCGATAAAACGATGAGCTGATGGTCGGGTACTTTGACAAGAGGCATTTGCAAGATGTTAAAGAGCTTTGGCGCAAACGCCAAGCATCCGAACATCGACGCCAGCAATGCGATCACGCAGATGATGCGGCGGCGACGGAACTCTTCCAAATGCTGGATAAATGACATGCTACCGTCCGTAGAATGTCCCTTACGTTTCTTTATGCTGAAAAGACGGCTTATATTCATTATTTTATTCCAGTTGTCCGGTGTTCCGATGCCCTGGGCTGATATACTACGGTCTTTCAGGCCATCTATAATGTACAAACTCCAGGGGCGTAGCGCGCTACGCCCCTGGAGTGTTTCGCAAAAAATGCAGCGGAATCCGAAATCATCGCCGCGTTAACCCGGATATTTCATTCCGGTTCGTAGCGTGGCGGCGCTAGAGGGCGTGGATACAAGGCGCGTGCAGTTTTGGCGACGACGGCATTCGTGCCGCAAAATGGCATCATGCCTTGTATCCGCATTTGGGGCAAACGCCGTTTTCGTTTAACGCGATGCCGCAAAGCGGGCAACGCGCTATTGCCTTTTTGGTGTCATATTCTTCTGTAGCGCCGTTTACTCCGCTTGTAAATGTGATTTTAACGATGTTTAGCTTATCCTTCAGCAAACCGTAAACTATTTTAATCATGCCTTCTACAGTCATCGTTTCTTTGGTAACAACCAACCGGCTTTCTGGATAGGCTGTAGCAAGTTCTGTCTTAAAAGCCGATCCTTTCATTGTGTTAGTCGGGGTGCCGTTTTTAATGCCTTGCGCTTCGTACACTCCGAGAATCGCGGGGAGTAGCGGGTCATCTTCCCGTAAGATAAGCGCGTGGTCAAAGTTCTTCAATGCTTCCCAAGCAGTTTTCTTGACTTCATTGCATGGGAATACCATATTGACACCCGCGTTGACAGTGTCCTCAACTTCAAGAGTCAGTATCCCCGTATGCCCGTGTAGATATTGCGCTTCGCCTTGGAACCCATAGAACCTGTGTGCATATTGCAGGTCGAGTGTTGTAAAACTTCTCATAGTTAATAATCTCCTTTATTTACTATTACCCGTGAGCGACAGGCGGCGCATGTCTATTTTTCTCACGGCAACAATTATACGGAAAAAAAGGAGGCGTGGCAAATACCACGCCTCCTGGGTAGTGCCTCAGTCGCAGATTTTTCCATATCTATCATGGAGGCTGCTTGGGGGAAAGTGACGAAAAAAACCGCCGCGCCCTCAAGGCGCGGCGGGCATGAAAAAGCTGTTCCGCGACTCGCCTGAAACGGGATAATCTAACGAATAAAATTAGTCCGTACTTTCTTTTCGGGCTGAGGCTTTTCAACAGTATCTTTGGCCGCATTGATCATCTTGATAAGCCAAGCCATGCTGTGGCTGTGTTCTCTCAATGTTTGCATACCTTCATCATCCTTCATAAGTTCGCCTGCCATCATACCGTGCGCCAAGGCCCAATAAGGTGAAGGGGCGATGACGGCTTGGCTCATCATCAAATAGTTCGTTAATTGGTGAACGACCCCCACACCGCCGGAACGTCTGGTGACCACGGCCAAACCTGCCGCTTTGCCAGAAAGCCACGGGCCGTAATTGGAGAAAAACAGACGGTCAAGATATGCTTTGAAACTTCCGGCAATACCGCCCCAGTAGTTGGGCGAACCCAAAATAATCCCTTCGGCCTTTTTTATTTTTTCGGCAGCTTCGTTCACTCCGTCATCAAAAATACATCCTTTCGCATCGCGTTTGAGGCAGGAGTAACAGGCCGTGCAGCCTTGCACAGCTTTCTTCCCGATATGAACGATTTCCGTATCAATGCCATGCGGTTTCAGAATATCGGACATATAGGCCAATGCCTGATGTGTGTTGCCTTCTTTATTGGGACTGCCGTTGATTGCGATAATTTTCATTGCTGCTCCTTTCAGTTTTCCTTCAGACAGTTTCCGCTTTCCGACAGGTTTTGTAATCTCTACGCGCTGCCGGAGTCGTCCGGGCGCGGGCATGTATGTGCAACCGCGCTATTTTTTCTGCATCCTCGCGATTTGCTCCACATCTTTATCTCCCCTGCCGGAAAGGTTGACGAGGATAATTTTGTCCCGGCCCATGGCAGGGGCTATCTTCATGGCATGGGCCAGGGCGTGGGCAGACTCCAGGGCCGGCAATATACCTTCGGTGCGGCACAGAGCGTGGAAGGCGTCCATTGCTTCCTGGTCCGAGGCAACGACATAGGAGGCGCGTTTGCTGTCATGCAGAAAAGCGTGCTCCGGGCCGACTCCAGGGTAATCCAGGCCGGCGGATACAGAATGCACGGGCTGGATTTCGCCGTTGTCATCCTGAAGCACGTAAGAACGGAATCCGTGCAGAACGCCAGGTACGCCTTTGGTGATCGTGGCGGCGTGCTCGCCTCTGCCCAGTCCTTTGCCGCCGGGTTCCACACCGACCAGGACGACTTCCCTGTCAGCGACAAAGTGGTGGAACAGGCCGATGGCATTGGAACCGCCGCCCACGCAGGCGATACATATGTCAGGCAGGCGCTTGGTTTGCTCAAGCATTTGCTCTCGAGCTTCCCTGCTTATGATGGACTGAAAATCGCGCACCATCAGCGGGTAGGGGTAAGGGCCAACAGCTGAACCCAGCATGTAAAAGGTGTTTTGGGAATCAGCGGTCCAGTGGGCAAGAGCCTCGTCAACGGCCTCCTTCAGGGTGCGTTGACCGGAAAGGGCTGGCTGCACAATGGCGCCCATCATGCGCATGCGGAACACGTTGAGTTCCTGGCGCTTCATGTCTTCCTCGCCCATGACCACGGTGCACTCCATACCGAGCAATGCCCCCACGGCGGCGGTGGCGACCCCGTGCTGCCCCGCTCCTGTTTCCGCGACAAGCTTCTTTTTGCCCATCCGGCGGGCAAGCAGCCCCTGTCCGAGGGTATTGTTGATTTTATGCGCGCCAAGGTGCCCCAAATCTTCCCGCTTCAGGTAAATCTGCGCGCCGCCAAGCTGGGCGGAAAGATTGCGGCAATGGAAAAGCGGGGTAGGACGGCCGGAGTAATTGGCGAGAAGTTCGTGGAACTCGCGCAGAAAATCCGGATCATTCCGGTATTTTTCATACGCGTCGGCAAGTTCGGTCAAGGCGGGTTTCAACCCGTCGGGGACAAAGGCGCCGCCGTATTGGCCGAAGAATCCTTTGGAATCCGATGAAATGGTGTTGCCTGCTGACATGGGAAGCTCCTGTTCTGTTTTGGCAGGACTGTTGCGGACAACAAAAAACGCGGTCAGCTTCAGCCTTTGCCGCGTTGGGGTTGTGCATCAAAACCAGTGGAAGACGTGCAATTCCGTGCGGCTCTGTTACAAGGGCCGCCACCACTGCCTGTATTCGGCAAGGTATGTGCGCATGTCAATTCGCATGTTCCTTTTTTGCAAAAAATCAGCGAAAATGTCAACCTCCCGTAAAAGGAGGCAGTGGCGCGTTTTCGTTGGCGTATCTTCAAGGGGCGTGTTCAGGGGTGAGGGGTTCCGGCATGTATGCAAGAATGGCCCCTTCCTTGAGCTGCTTGTTTACGAATAAATCATAGGCGCATTGGTATGTGGCCACGGCCCTGGCGAGCGCCGCTTCGTTGGTTTCAGTTGAACCGTGCCCTTCTTCGCTATCACTGAATAAATCCGGGAGCGGTGTAACCTCCGCCTGCCCGCCAGGCTTCAAAACAACCAAGCGGTCATTGGTTCGGAAGCCCAGGAGCTGGTACGTTGAAATCCAGGCCCGGCCTTCATTTTTGGGCAGAGCGCGGACATCCGTTCCGAAGAACCGGGAAGCGTATCCCCAGCCCAGGACGGCAAACAGCGTCGGCGCGATGTCAATTTGGCTGCATAGCGTATCGGTGCTTTCAGGTTTGAAAAATTGCGGGCCGTACATGATGCAGACTATGTTATACGCATCGGCGGGGACCTCGGTTTTTCCGGCCACTGAAGCTGGGTGGTCGCCGACAAAAATGAAAATTGTATTGTCAAACCAGGGTCTTGACTTGGCATGCCGCAGAAATTCACCGACGGCGTAATCGGAATACTGGATCGCCCCTTTGCGCCCGGAGAGGCCGGATTCCAGGGCGACTTTGCCTTCAGGGTAGGTAAAGGGGCGGTGGTTTGAAGTTGTTAAAAGCACCTGCTGAAAGAGCCTCCCCGCCGCGTGGCTTTTGTCGGCCATGGTCAGGCTTTGGGCGTACAAATCCTCATCGCATTGCCCCCAGGCATTGGCGAAGGTTTTGTTCTCCCGGTTGAAGCCGAGTTTGTCGATGGCTTCGTATCCGTTATTCGCGAAGAAGGCGTTCATATTGTCGAAAAAGCCGATTCCTCCGTAGATGAATGACAAGTCATAACCTTTTTTTCTGAATGGCGTTCCCAAATTGAATAACTGATCGTTGTCCGGCCTGCGTACAATGGAGTTGCCGGGAGTCGGCGGAATACTGAGCATGATGGCTTCAAGCCCGCGCACCGTCCTGGTTCCGGTGGACAACATGTTGGTGAAAGAAAGCCCTGCTGAGGCGAGGGCGTTCAGGTTCGGCGTATTTTCACCGAGTTGCCGGATGCCCATGCTCTCCATGATCACGATGATCACATTCGGCGTATGGGGGTGGGGGGAAGCGTCGGCCGTGCGGATGAAATTATTCCCTGGCGCCGCCGCGAATGTTTTATCGGCGCCTTTTATTGTGCCTCGCAGAAGGGAGAAGGCTTCGCCCTGGTCCATCGTCCTGTAAAAGGAATGATAGTCGAGCTGGTTATTAAGGTATGCGGAAAATATTTCGTACACGCCGTTTTGGGCGTATTCATTCCAGAATCTGTTCCGGCTCGGCGCGAGAGGTGAAAAGAATATGAATAACATCAGGGCCGTCATATATAGCCCGCCGAGGGTGATGAGCCGCGTGCTCCAAGGCGCGCGATTTTGCGCCGGCGTGGGCAGTTCAGCCATTTTTTTCTGGATGCGCCGTAGAATTTTCCACATGCCCAAGGCGGCCGCGACCGCCAGAATGAACACTGCCGATAATAACTCGGGCAGCGGATATGATTCCACTATATTGCGCACAAGTTCAGTTGTGTAAATCAGATAGTCCACGGCGATGAAATTGAAGCGGGAGCTGAATTCATCCCAAAAAAAGAACTCCGCGAAAGCCGTGAATATGAAAATTAAGGAAAATAGCAGGAAAATCGAAATGACATAGGCCTTCCCGGTTGTTTTTCCCATAAAGCTTTCTTTAGGCAAGAGCAGCAGCGTAGCCGGGAACAACAGTACAAAAGGCAGGGTCGCGGCATCGTTCAAAAAACCTGCCCCAAGGCCGGGGGCTGTTTCTGCCGAGAAAGGCAGCATGCCTGGAAAAGCCAGTTGGAAGGCAATGCGGGTGGCAAGATTGATCGTGAAGAACAGGATGGAAAGCGGCGCCAGATAATGTAGGCGGGATTTTTCCAGCAGACTGGTAAACCGGAGATGCATATCCGCCTCACGATTGGTTGATGGCGCATAAAAAGCGCCGTTTTCCAAAGAAAATATCTGAACTATGGTAATATAAGGCTGAATGAATGTAACATAGCGTAACGTATTGGACGGCGCGGCGCAGTATGGCTCTTAGCCTGGCTGTAAGCATAAGCACCGGCAGCGCGGCCCTGGCATCGCTGTTCCGAATAGAGCGCAACACCTCAAAACCGTTGACGCCAGGCAACATGACATCCAGCACTACGGCATCAAAGTCGTTTTCGGCGATTTTCCGTAAGCCGTCTTCAGGCTCCGGGGCATAGGCGCAGGAAAAGCCTTCATCTTTCAGATAATCCTCCATAAGGCGGAAAAGTTCTTCATCGTCGTCAATGATCAGAATGTTAGGCATGGGCGCGCCTTCTTTTTTTCAAAAAATATGGTATATATGCGGATCTGTAAACCGTTAAGAGCGCAGCCCTTTTCCCCATACCCCGGCGCCCTTGCGGATGGAGAAGAGGTTTAGAAATTGGAGAGGCAAGGTGCGCCTGACCTTCAAAAAATATAACTACAACATTTGGGATCAAGGCCCGGAACGCTATGATATTCGGTTTAACGGAATTAACGCCGGATATATTGTTCAAGAGGAGGGAATCTGGCGAGTCCGCTTCCAGCGCAATAAAGTTGTTCCGGGTGACGGCGGCGGCTCCGATGGAACCTGGGAATGGGCTCACCTTTCCGTCAGATTCCCTGATCTTGGCGCGGCCCAGGAGGCAATCAGGGCTGCTCAGTATAAGTATTTCTCCTATCTGGCGGACTACATCAAAGAAGACATCCTCAACGCGGTGAAAAAACGTTAAAAGAGGAGCGACCACCTTGACGCGCGCGACAGGATGGGCTCAGGAGGACGTATGCAACAAAACACACAACGAGCGGTTGTGCCGCCGGCGGCCTGGATGATCCTGGCGGTGATTTTTTTCAGTAGCCTGGCCGCCCCTATGAATCAGTTCAAAGCGCCCCCGGTACTCCAGGACGTTACCCAAGCCTTTGGCGTGACACTGGGTGCCGGGGGGTGGCTTATGTCCGTTTTCTCCATGATAGGCCTGCTCCTGGCGTTGCCTTCCGGTTTCATCATCGGGCGTCTGGGAGTGAAGCGTTCAGGGTTCCTCGCCCTGGCGTTCCTGCTGGCTGGTTGCTGTTGCGGCGCACTGGCTCAAAGCATGGCCGCCATGACCGTTGGCCGGGTCATTGAAGGAATGGGCATGTGTCTTATGTCCATTGTGGCTCCAACGGCGTTGGCCGTCTGGTTCCCCCCTGAACGGCGAGGTTTGGCCTTGGGCGTATGGGGGACATGGGTACCTTTCGCCAGCATCCTTGCTTTTGCCGCCGCAGGAACCATTACCTCCCAATTTGGCTGGAGAGGCATGTGGTGGGTGAGCCTCGTTTATACCGCCCTGGCCACAGCGGTGTTTCTTCTGCTGTTCCGTATGCCTGGGAGGAGCGCATCGCCAGAAAACCGGTTCCCCGGGTTCCGGCAGGAATGGGAAGGCATGAGAGCAGTGTTGAAAAAGGCCGACCCTTGGAAGTTGGCGATCTCCTTTGCCTGCTATAACGCACTTATCGTGGCGCTGATCAGCTTCATGACTCCGTACCTGATGCGAGAACGCGGCTTTACCGGCGATGAATCCAGGTTTTGGGTTACCTGCCTGATTGCGGTCAATATGCTGACCGTTTTCGGCGGCGGCCTTCTCTCCGACGCGCTGGGCACGCGTAAAAAGTGTATCATTGTGCCTCATGCCATACTGGTTCTTGTCATGTTGTTCTATTTCCAGCCGGGATACGGTGTTGTCGCGGTCATGCTGCTGGTGGGCGGCGTGAGCGGGATGGTAGTGACGCCAAGCGTGTCCGCAGCGTCAGAGGTGGCGCAGCGCCCGGAGGACACGGGAAGGGCGCTTGCCATCCTGATTGCGGGTTCGAACGGAGGCATGGTTCTCGGCCCGGCCG
Organism: Desulfovibrionaceae bacterium; assembly: GCA_009782775.1. Lineage (GTDB taxonomy): Bacteria > Desulfobacterota > Desulfovibrionia > Desulfovibrionales > Desulfovibrionaceae > WRHT01. The sequence continues at coordinate 60,670 of WRIL01000011.1, read as the reverse complement.
TCTATGGCATGATCATGGACAGTGCCGGGTGGAATGCCACTGTATGGTTCAGCGTGCCGTTGATGATCTTAGGCTTTGCTGCCGCTTGGGGACTGAAAGCGCGTTAGGGGCACGCTCGCCTTTTCCTGTCGCATTCGCCTACAGACGCACGAAAGCCCCGCCCCCGGCTATAGGAATACAGTATAACTTTTTACATAGTCCTTAGAAACTGCCCTGACAGAAGACTTATTTTTTTGATAAGCCAATTACCAGGGCAAGCCTAGCCAATAGCTACGCACATTAGCAAAAACATTTATGGAGTCGGTTTGCTGCAATCGCCGCCTATAGCCATATTGAGTTTAGTTATAGTTCCTTTGGCTGTCTCGGGGTCAATTATTCTTAAGTCGGCGCCACTAACGAACAATCCAATTTTTATATACTGTTCTATAAAGTAGTTCACGCCACCTTGTCCGACAATTTTTAATTCGTTAGGGGAGAACTCGGATTCAGTCGCAATAGTATGTTCTATATTTCCAGGTACTTCACGGTAAAAGAAAACGTCATTTGCGGATTGTCCGACACATATTCCATTTACCCAAATATCTTTCTTGAGTGCCTGCCCTGCAAAAGTAGAACGATAAATATATAACCCGGCTTTGTCAGATGGAGGTTGAGTAAATTCCTTAGCGATAGCTGATAGTTCAGGGTCTGCCAAGGGAACAGTCGCACACCCTGACATACCGAACAATACAACGAGTATAACAAACATAAAGAATTTGCGCATAATAACTCCTTTACCTGCTACATTTTTATATATTTTATTCCAAATAAGGCGCTTACGTCATTTGCATGGCGCGGGTTTGCCTTGGCTTTCTTGTAGTCCTTCTTGAAGGACGTAGACAGGTCAATCATCCGCATCGAGGTCAGCCATCATTTCAGCTACTGTATTAAACCTTTGCCCCTTCCCGGCTTCCAGTTTATCAATAGCCCGCCGCGTTTCAGCGTTGGGCTTCTTCACGGCAAACGGCCCTCATGGGCAATACGGATCATCAATAACCGGATAAGGTAATTAGAACCATATATTTTCTAGAGGTATGGTCAAAATAATTGCTCTGACAGTTAATCACAGGTAATAGGCAGTCCGTTTTCCCAATTTGCCAGTTCAGCATTGGTTAAAGGAGATGTCCTGCCGTTGTTGTGATGGCACATGCCGCTAACGGGTGAGTTGTTTTTGTATGTTATGGTTGCAAACATTTTTCCATTTTTTCTGTAACGGTTCATTGTTCCTTCTTTGAGATCGTTTTTGCAAGTGGTTTCTTGCGACAATGTGCCATCTTCATTATAATGTTTATATATGCCTTCTATCTTATCATTTTTGTATGGGATTTCTGCCTTAAGCTTGCCACTTTCATAGTATTCTTTCTTTATTCCTTCTATCTTATCATTTTTGTATGGGATTTCTTCATTAAGCTTACCACTTTCGTAGTAAATTTTTACTATGCCTTCTGTCTTACTTTTTATCATAGGGGTTGCAAATACAATCATTCCATTTTTATATCCGCATAATAATCCGGTAAGTGGAGAACCATTTTTTACCCATAATCCTCCTTCAATAGTAATATCATCACTATCAATATCGTACTGACACTTATCTGTTTGTTGTACTGCCAGCGATACATCAGGCATTAAAAAGCACAGTACTAAAACAAAGCAGGTGAAGGTATATTTTTTCATTATTTATTGCTCCTACGGACGAAATTTCAAATAATTACCTCAACCTTGGGCATTTCCGGTTCAGCGTTTACCCAGGCGATAGCTACTGTAATAGATTCCCCTGAAAAATCAAACCGACTGTTCGAGCTTGGCAACCCCTCCTGATACCCCGGTTCAACCTCTGACCTATTCTCCGGGGTAGAACCATCCCCCAGATATGTTTTTTCTCTATATACTGAATAAGAAGATTCGCCCTAGAATCAATCGAAATCGAAAAAATGAGTTCATATACAGGTCAGATTATTTCATGCGATTTTTAAGGCTTAAAACACATTAATTTAGTACATGGCATTGAAAATCCCTACCGGATTTTTACCGGGACAAAAGAAAAAGCCCGGAAATGGATTTTTTGGTATCCACCTCCGGGCTATCCAGGTCTTTTCATGTGGTTGTCCTGGGTAAAAGGTTTCTGGTTTTAATGGGTCTTATCCTCCCACTGTCTGGTGGCTACGATTTTGCTTTCCATCCATGCCTCAAGGTCATGGGAAGTCCATCCGACTGCACGAGTGCTTAATTTCAAGGGTTTAGGAAAGTTGCCATTGGACATCATGGCGTAGATGCTTGACCTGGACAAACCTGTGAGTGCTTCTACTTCTTTTCTTCTTATAAATCTTATACTTAAATCATTCATAATAAATTTCTCCTTTTATTATGTGGGGTTACAAACCTCCTGTTAAAAGTTAATAAAATTCAGGTGTTTCCTGAAAAGCCTCTATCGTTGGAGTAAGATACCCCAAATATGTAAATAATACCGAAAAAGAATTTGTCCAGAGGGGAGTTTAACAAATATTTTATTTCAAGGAATCCAAATAGTCAGCTTATTCAATATAAAAATTGTATTATATCAATATAGTGATAACACAGCCATTGCTGCAAACCCCCAAAACAGCCCCCTATTATTTGCGGCTGTAACAAGAGGCTGTAAGACGAGGTGAGATAAGGGCAGGAATGAGAGTAAACAAAGGGAGGGGCATCGCCGCCTCCCTTCTCTCATAACAATTTGCGGTTGTTATCGCAATCAGAACTCAAATTTTACTTGTAAGGAACCTGCTAATTCAACTTTTTTGTTGCATTGCACTGAGTTCGGCAAGAAGTTTTGCTTGGTATTCTGGCGGCAAAGAGTCGAATAGAGCAAGTGCTTTAGCGACAGGATCTCTGCTGAGACCGCGCTTCTGGCCTGGCTTCCGTGTAGATATGTTGGCCTTGATTTTATCGTCAGATTTTTGATATTTGGGACGATACCTTGGACAAGTTGTCTTTGATGCACATAGCTTATAGCCTAGAATTTCTGAAATTTTTTTGACATTATTTTCTTTATTACCAACATCAAATGTAATCTTGTCTCTACCTTGGTATTCTCGAAACACTCCAGAAAAGACAAGTTCCATGTATTTTTCTTTTGATACGCAAAGGCACCCAGCCTTATCATGTAGTACGCATGGAAATTTGTCAGGTTTTTTATACCATTTGCCATCTATATGCGTTTTATGATGTTCATTTTGCAGATTCGAATACTCGCAATGAATATTATTATCTAACTTTGAAAGCATGGTGCCCTCCATATATATGGCAATGCAGTTATGCTAATAACTATTTGATTTCATTCATTTCGCGCCAAAACTCTTTTAATTTAGCCTTTGCAGTCATTTTGCTTGGCTTTACCAAGGGGCATGGAGATTTTCCATTTTCAAACTCTTTGTTGAACTTGCAGAATTGACCTCCCCCGATGACATCTTTATGCTGGCAAGGGATAGGACATTTTGAGCGCGTTCCAGCCATGAAACTACCCTCCATTCTTTTTAGAAATCATCTGCCACTGGATGAGGCAGTGGTATAACAAATTCATTTTTTTAACACACAGCCGCACCTATAAAGGTTATCTTGATATGGCATATGCAGTTATTAATGCACTCACTTCATCATCTACAACGAGCATTTTGTTGCACTTATCAAGTGCTTGAATTATTTTTTTCTGTGTGCGTTCAGGAAGCGTCATTCTATTTTTCGCGTCCACAACTCCAAATATTGATATTAGTAACAATTCAATATCAGATATCCCGCGCTGCTTTATTCGCACTTGAGCGTGTTTTGTCAGTTTCATTTTTTCCTCCAATGTATTATTTTTTTGATGATATTTTATCTATATATTCTTGAACATAGATTGGTAATTCATTCAATTGTCCAATATATGCTATATACTCATTAACTATAGAAAATTCTTTATCATCCCCAATTGCTGCTAATGATTCATGGCATTTATTCCATTCATGAAGTGCAAGCTCTGCTGCTTTGATTATTTTATTTGCATGTTCAATTTTTTCTTTTACAGATAATTTTAGTTCTGCTAATTTTTCAGATAGGATTGTTATGCAAATAATAATTAATTCATCTCTAGACAAATTTTGTATTCTTGCATGCTTCTGTAGCCTATTCTTTACATCCGCATCGATCACATAAGTCTTTCGTGTATAGCTAGATTTATCCATGCTTTTAACAGCATGAGCCACTTCCTTATAGTGCTGCTCACCAGGGGTTATCATCGTTATTAAGAATTCAAAGCAAGTTTTTAGATTTTGCCCCTTTATTTCAGAAATCATTTTAATGGCTTGGTGCGCTGTGTTAGGGAGGCAAAATGTCGTCCTTTGCGAGGGGGCTGTGGCGGTTGGCTTCATGTGATTACTCTCCTTTGTTAAGAGCACTATAAGTAATCACTGATGCGATGTCAAGGTTTTTTGTCGCCGGAAGTAACTTTTTTTATTGTGAATAAATACAAACAAATATCGCAAATCCGCCGTCTATATGACACCTATTGTAATTACAATCCCATCCTCGGCCCCCGGCTTCGCTCCTTTTCTCTGGCCCGCGCTACCTGCCGCTCAATAGCCCGCTCAAGCGCGGCAGCAAGATTTCCAAGCTCTTGTATAGCCCGGCCAAGTCTTCCAAGCGCTTCGTCAAGGCCTGCAAATCGGCGCTGCTCCGGCTGCTCGCCTCCTGTAACTGCCGCAAGCCCTGACTGTGCGCCGTCAGGGTGAGTTGCTGTTCTTCCAGGGTTTTGCCCTGGCCGGTCAATGTGGCGGTGATGTCCTGCTCCATTCGGGTCAGCGTGTTTTTGAGCATTTTTTCCAGTTCGGTCATGGCTTATTTCCTCACGATTTCCAAGGCTTCCCGCTTGCCCACTGTCCCGGCCATTATAGCCGTCCGTCCCTCCGGCAGCAGTAGGTAATTCTTCCCTTGCGACTGATACAGTTCCAGGCCGGAAAAGGCGCGTTGGATCAGGGGAAAGTCCCTGTCCCAAATTTCTTTCTGCGCCTTGAGACCGGCGATCTCCTGTTGCAAGTCCGTGATCTGGTAGCGGCACAAAGCGATCAGCCCCCAACTGGTGAACATGGTCAACAGCAGAATCCCCGCGCTCAACAGAATGGAGTACAGATATTTCCGGTTGAACATCGCCTCCAGGCTCTGGCAACGGGAAGTGATATCCTTCTCCAATTCCGCGATACTGTTGCGGATAGCGTTGTCTGTTGTACTGAGCGCGGTTTTCGATGATGCGGACAAGCTCCTGCTCAAGCTCTCGAACTGTTGCCGGGTCAGGCTCTCGATCTCCTGGGCGTCCTGCTCGGTTTTGGCTCTGATGCGCTCGGCCAAAGAAGTCAAATTTCCAGTGTTCTGCATATATTCCTCCCTTGAGGCGCAGTTTTTCCCCGCTGTCGGGGTCTTTGACGGTGATGTAGTCCCGGCCTGCCCGGTTGATGGAAAGCCCCGCGTCCTGCAAGGCGGCAAGCACATCTTTTCGGTTATGGACAAGACCTTGCTCCAATTTGGCCGTAATGTAGGTGTGAACGGCGTCCTGGGCCTCAGCCCGCTCATCCTTTCCCGGCGTTTTGCCCCAGCGGATCAATCGTGCCCGGTGCAGATCGGCATGTTCCGGGGTATGCAGACGGGCGCGGGCGGGATCATCCGGCCTTGCCCAACCTTCCCGATGATTATGGAGATCGCGGAATACGCCAAAGGCTTTTTCCCAGCCCGGTGGGAAGGCGTTGAAGGCTTTACCGCTCGCCAGCTCCATTCGTGGAACGACAAAATGAAGTTCATGGTGCCTCAACAGGCCGGATCGCGGCTAAAATGTCGGCGGGGGCAATTTTTGCAATAGGCGTATTGCCCAAATGTGCGCACAACAGGCCGATAAGCCAGTCCTTTTTTTTGATATTTGAAGCGGCATAGGTATCTTTTCTGACTTCCAGCCATTCAGCCGCAACCGTTTTGAAGGTCAGAGCCTCTTCTTTGGCAAGGGCGGCGGCTTCGTCCTTGGCTGCTTGCCTTTGTTTGCTCGGGTCTAAGCCTTGGGCAATCAGTTCCCGCGCCGCATCGCGCCGTTGCCGCGCCATTTTCAGAGATATGCCGGGGTAAGTTCCAAGGGACAGCAATTTTTCTTTCCCTTGAAACCAATAGCGAAAACGCCACCATTTCCCCCCGGCAGGGGTAAGTTGTAAAAAAAGACCTTCACCGTCAAAAAATTTCTTGGATTTTTCCGAGGAACGCATGTTCCTGATTCGTGCGTCTGTAAGGCTTGCTGACATCGGGGTAACTCCTCGGGCGGGGTAGCAGAAAAAATCAATCTATCCCAGAGAGTTACCCCTGAAACCGGGGTATGTCAAATGACCTTATGAGACTATATGAGAGGACGCCTTTTCATAAAATCAAAGTCTCACAAGGCTTATGTGACCTTATGAGACTTTCTGAAATTCTTCCCTGGTGCCGTGGGGGAGACTCGAACTCCCATGTCCTTGCGAACGCTAGCCCCTCAAGCTAGTGTGTCTACCAATTCCACCACCACGGCTTTGAGAATCCCTGGAATTGGGCAATTTAATCCCATTCAGGGGCATGGTCAACGGTAAAGTTTCAGCCTTCAAACATGGCCTCGCCCGGGAAGCTGAGGGCGGTAATTTCGTAATATATCTTGCCCCTGGGCGCATCCACAACTATTTCATCGCCAACTTCCCTGCCCAGCAGGGCGCGGGCCACGGGTGATTCCACGGAAATAGCCCCCTTGACCAGGCCGGTTTCATCCGGGCCGAGCAGGGTATACGATTTTTCCTCTTCGGTATCCTGGTCGTGAAGGGTGACCTTGGCCCCGTAAGTGATTTTTTCGCTGTTCAGGCGGGAGAAGTCAACCACATTCAAGAGCGGCAGGCGCGATTCCAGGTAATTGATGCGGGCTTCCTGAAGTCCCTGACGTTCGCGGGCCGCGTCATAGGCGGCGTTTTCGCTCAAATCGCCTTCTTCCCTGGCCTCTTGGATGATTTTGGCGATTACCGGGCGGTTTTTTTTCAGTTGTTCCAACTCTTCCAGCAGAAGATTGAAACCCTTGCGGGATATGGGCGTGCTCATAACATTGGTTCCTGGGGTCTGGTCTTTATATAAAAGCCGCGCCGGGGTTTGGGCCGGGGCGCGGTCTTGATGCAGGGTGATACTCTGCCTGATTTTTCTGAAATAGGCAAGAGGGGGGCGGCAAGCCAGTTCAGGCGCTTTTCGATGCTTTGGGGCTGTTCCCCAGAAGGATCCCCCCCAGAATCATGAAGACGGCCGCGATTAAGCTGGCGTCTATCCGTTCGTTCATGAAGATGGCGGAAAAGAAGATGCCCACCAGGGGGGCGGCCAGGATGCCGAGGGAGGTGGCGGTGGCGGGCAGGCTGGAACTGACCACGCTCACGGCCCAGAAGGCCAGCGCTCCGCCGGGGATGCCGATATGGAGCAGGAGCAGGATGTTCAGGGGCGAAAGGGAAAAATCCGGCGGGCCTTCTATGAGCAGGGCCAGCAGTGAGAGCATGGTGGCGGCCAGGAGAAATTGCCAGAAAAGCACCTGAAAGGGGGAGGAAACCCAGATATGCCTGCGGGTATAGAGTATGGCTACGGAAAAGGACAGGGCGTTCAGCAGGAGCATGGCATAACCCAGAGGATTGAATCCCTGGCCGTGGATTATGGCCGGCGGGTCACAGAGCGTGATGATGCCGCTTATGCCCAGGATAACCCCGGCCAGACGCTTGGGAGGAAGCTCTTCGCGCAGAAAGAGCCAAGCCCCTGGGACCACCCACAGGGAATGGGTGTAACCCAGCACCACGGAGCGTCCGGGGGGGACGAACTGTAGACCGGTGGCCATGGTAATGGAGCAGAGGGTAAGGGAGAAGATGGCGACCACCAGGATGATCGGAGTATCCCCTTTTCTGGGTAGGGCCAGATTGCCGCTCGCTCCCTGGACGAGGATCACCGCGGCCAGGGCGATGATGTAGCGGAAGGAGGCCAGCCAGACCGGGGCAATTTCGCGCACAAGCGCCCCCATGGCCACCCAGGTTGTGCCCCAGAAGAAGACAATGAGCAATAGAAGGGCGATGGCCTTGCGTCTGCTGATCTGCATGGCTCTGTTAATTGACCATCCGGGAACCTCAGTCAAGTTTTTTATGGCCCTGGAAAAACTTGGAGCGCTTTGGCCCGGAAAATGTTAATGATCCGGGTGAACGCAAGGAGCCGGTATGGCTGAACTCTCCGATGACGAAATGATCCGTTACAGCCGCCACCTGGTTATGCCGGAGATAGGCCCGCCGGGGCAGCAAAAACTTAAAGCCGCCAGGGTGCTCATAGTGGGCGCTGGCGGCCTGGGTTCCGCCCTGGGGCTATATCTGGCGGCGGCCGGGGTGGGGGTCATCGGGCTGGTGGACGATGATGCGGTGGAGGCGAGCAACTTGCAGCGGCAGGTCATCCACAGCTCTTCGTCCCTGGGCCGGCTGAAAACATCTTCCGCCCGCGAGCGCATCCAGGGGATCAACCCCTGGGCGCGAGTGCCGGAATTCAGCGTCAGGCTCAGCCGTGCCAATGTTCTGGAGATTTTTCGGGATTTTGACATCATTGCCGATGCCTCGGATAATTTCGCCACCCGCTACCTGATCAATGACGCTTGCGTCCTTCTGGGCAAGCCGGAGGTTTACGGCGCGGTCCTGCGTTTTGAAGGCCAGACCGGCGTCTTTGACGCCGGCAGGGGAAGCTGTCTGCGCTGCCTTTACCCGGAGCCTCCGGAAGCGGGCGAGATCCCTTCCGGCGGTGAAGCCGGCGTCCTGGCTGTTCTGCCGGGGATTGTGGGCTGTATCCAAGCCAATGAGACGATTAAGCTCATCCTGGGGAGCGGACGGGCACTCATTGATCGTCTGCTGGGCTTTGACGCCTGGGCCATGCGCTTCCATGAGTTCCGCCTACGCAAGGATCCCGGCTGTCCTCTTTGCGGCGAACACCCTCGGATCAGAGAAGTCTAGCTGGATACCCCAAGAAGGGCACGATTCGCCACGCACTCCGGCCTTGGGCACAGGCCAAAGCCGGGGCGTCGCTCCAAACTCACTGCCTGTTGTTGCCCCTGTTGCTGGAATTTCTCTGGTTGTCGTCATCCTGGCTGTTGCCGCTCCCTTTCGTAGCCGGTTTACTGTCCGTGGCGCCGATACGGCCGGTTTGCTGTGCAGGAGCGCTGGGTTTGGCCGCCGGTGCGGGCGCAGCGGGACGGTCAATCTGCTGGGGAGCCTGCTGGCGTTGCTGTTGCTCACGCTGTTGCTGTTGACGTTGCTGCTGTTCGCGCTGCTGCTGTTCACGTTGCTGCTGTTCGCGCTGCGCGGGCGTGGATGCGGGTGCTGGAGCGGGACGGTCAATCTGCTGGGGAGCCTGCTGGCGTTGCTGTTGCTCACGCTGTTGCTCACGCTGTTGCTGTTGACGTTGCTGCTGTTCACGTTGCTGCTGTTCGCGCTGTGCGGGCGTGGATGCGGGTGCTGGAGCAGGACGGTCAACCTGCTGGGGAGCCTGCTGGCGCTGTTGCTGCTGCTCGCGTTGTTGTCTATCGCGCTGCCGCTGTTGTTGTTGTTCCCAGGCCAGGCGTTCCTGCGCCAGGCGGTTTCGCTCCGTCTGATCCTGGGTCTGGTTTTCGGCTTTCATGCGCCGGGCTTGTTCCACGTCGTAGCGCTTTTGCTGTTCGTGCCGTTCCCAGGCCAGGCGCTCCTGTTCCAGGCGAATCCGTTCCGCCTGGCTGGCCCGGCGTTCGCTTTCCAAGCGTCGGGCGCGTTCCGCGTCATAGCGCTGTTGTTCCCGCGCCGCTTCCTGCCGGTAGCGTTCCAATTCCAGGCGTTGCTGTTCGAGAACCTGTTTCTGCCGCCACTCCCAGTTCAGGCGTTCCTGTTCCAGGCGAATCCGTTCCGCCTGGCTGGCCCGGCGTTCGTTTTCCAGGCGCCGGGCGCGTTCCTGCTCATAAAGCCATTGTCCGCGCTCGGCTTCCCTGCGGTAATAATCATCGTCGTACTGGTTGTAGTAATAGCTCTGGCCGGAATCTTGCCGTTCCGCGATCTGAAAACAGCCGGGGGCGCATAGCGCGAGCATTACAAACAGAGCCGGGGTGATTCGCGTACAAAGTGCTGCCGCGTCTTGCCGTTTTTTCATGGATAAACCGCCTCCTTGTGCTTTACCTCAGCGTGAGCCGGGCAACGGGATGATATACGCCTGGCGCAGAATTCTGCGGTCCTCGCTCTGCCAGGAACCGACCTTGCGCATCCCCTGCACCACTCCCAAAACGCTTTCCTTGGTCAACTTGCGCAACGAATCCCGCAGCGTTTCTTTCTCATCAGTCCCCTGCACGGTCAGGCTCCGTTCCTCGGTTTCCACGGTCAGGCTGTCCGAATTGACCCCGGAAAGATATTTCGCGGCGGCGTTTCTGCCTTTCACATCGATGAGCAACGGCGTTTGCGTTCTGTCCGCCAGCGGGTCACCTTTCAGGGGAGCGCCTTCCACCACCAGGAGATAGGATATTCCCTTATGTACATGGAGTCCGGCCCCGCCGTCAATCATCCAGGGACGTTGCAAAAAGGCCTCCCGCCATTCTTCTTCCAGGCTGAAGCCCGGCAGCTTGTCCGTATTCACGGTCTCGCCGCCCGCAAGGACTATCGGGGGCCTGCCCACCAGCACGGCTACCCCCAGGTGCTCGTCATCCGTCTTCCATTCGCCGGCCTGTTCAGCGCCCTGCAAAAGTCCCTGCACGGTCTCCTTGGTGGAGGTCTTGGCCCATTCGCGCAGCAGGTTGCCGCCCGGCCCTTCTGCCGTAATCTCCTCATATTGCTCTTGTTTACTGATGGAAAGCCCGAAGATCGCTTCACTCAAGGCCTTGCGCGCATTCCCCACGGCGATGATCCGCGCTTCGCGATCCGTGTTCGAGTCCAGGGCGGCAAAACCCACGCCCAGCGCCACCCATCCCTGTTCTTGCGGGAATATTCCGCCGCCGCCGTCGGCCAGCATCGGGTTTTGATCCAGAAGCTCCTCCACCAGGGGGGCCACCCGCACGTCATAACAGTCGGCCAGGGGTGAAAGCGGCGCCAGGCTGACGGCTTGGGCCTCGGCCAGGATAGCCACAAACGCCTTGTCACCGGCGCGCGTCTGGGAGACCAGCTGGCCGCCGGAGATATTCACGCTGAAACGGCGTTGCGGCTCCTTGCGCAAGGCATCGCTGAAAAGATGCCTGGTCAGGTGCGCCTTGGCGTCGTTTTCAGCCAGCAGGCCGGCCAGGCGCAAGGCCCGATCCTCGCGCAATTGGGTGGTGACGCGCCCGGCCCCCACCGCCAGCAGGCGGTTTTGCGAGAGCGGGTACACCCCCGGAGTTTCCAGCTTGGCCGGGTCTTTTATTTCCTGCATCAGCCAGTCCGGCGGGGCGGCGGAGACAGTGGCGGAAACGGCGCAAAAAAAGAAAAGCCCTAGCCAGAAGAGGAATACCGGGAGAGGTATAATTTTGGGCATAAGCATATTTCCTGATGCATATTTTTTTGGGGGCTTTCGCCCCCAAACAGTTTGTTATTAATTGGCCGGAGCCAGGACATTCTGCGCGCTGGTCTGGATGGACTTGGCCGCCTTCAGTTCTTCGGCGTCCAGCACAAAGGTGGCCTCCAGTTTTCCAGGGGCATAGCCCTTGTTGCCTATGGGCAGGTTATTCGTGTTGGGATACAACTTCGATCTCAGCACCGGCGATATAATCGCCAGGCCGTAACCGTCATCGTTGCCCGTCCAGATTTTCGAGCTGAAGATATCGGTTTTATACCGGTTATCGCCATCTTTTTCGTTTGTGGTAAGCCGGACATTCTGGCTGGTGATCAGGTTTTGTCCGCCGTCATAGAGGTCGGTCTTGATTTCCACATAGTTGGGCTCATACGTATGCAAAGGCAGGAAGGGTTCAAGCACATTTTTGGGCACCTTGAAAAAGGTCCAGCGGCTTTGCTTGGACTCCAGGGAATACATTTCACAAATGGCGATGACGCATACCGGGCTTGCCCATAGGTTCAAGTTTCTCCAGCCGGCATTGTCATAGACAGTTATTTCGTCAAAATCATACTGCCCGAAAGCAATACCGAAACTGACGGTCTGGCCCTTATAGCCCAGGTCCGTCAGCGTCTTTTTCAGGTCGCCGGTGAACTTGCGGTAGGCGTCCATGTTCACGGACACGGAGATTGGCACCTTGACGGTGGCCGTGCCGCCGGATTCCTTGACCTCGGCCTGGCCGATGTTCGCGGCCGAACTGATCAGGCTCGCGGGGAGATTATTCTTGAGAGCCTCGGCCACAATGGCGGCGGCGTCCTTGGTCTGTTCGGTCTGGGTGGCGGCCCTGGTGAAGAGGCTTTCGCCGTCCATGCCGATCACGCTGATGTTTTCCGCCTTAAGCTTGTCCTTGAGCTGCTGGCTTTTCACCGTGACCTTCATGGTCACCTCCACCAGCCCGCCGGAGAGGGAAACGGTCTGCCCCACCTGTTCGGTTTTGGTGATGTAGCCGTCACTGTGCGAAAGCACCTTGTCGCGCACCAGGGCGTCGTTTTCCACCAGGGTTTCGGCCACGACCATGGCCCCGACGACGCTCTGCACGGCGTTGCGGTAAGCCTGCCGCTTGGCGTCCTCTTCATTCATGCCCACGCCGGTGACCACCACCTGGCGTTCGTCATCGGCGGCCTTTGCCGCCAAGGGGAGACAGAGCGCGCAAATCAGGCACAAGGCTAAAAGTATATGCCGTTTCATGCGAATCTCCTTTAAAACTTGTTCAGGTTGCCGGTGCGCGTCTGGGTCTGGGTATTCGGCTGGGTTCCGGCGCCCCCGGCCGCCGGGGCCGCCTGCTGGCCAGCCGCCGCGTTGCTTTCGTTCGCGCGGCTCTGGTTCATGGTGCTTTGGGCGCCGGCCGAGGCGTCCACCAGCTTCTTGGACCAGCCGAGCACGACCACGGCCTTGCGGTTGGCCCCTTCGCCTTCCACGTGGTCAAAAAGGGTGATCAATCCGCGCTGGAAGCTGTTCGAGAGGCTGGCCATGGTTCTCTGGCTGGCGTTCAGGTATTCGGCGCTTTCCTTGCCGTCCTTTTCCTGGATCAAAAAACCTTCGGTGTCGGAGCTGACCACCGTGACCTGTTCGTTCAAAAATTGGGAGAAGGAGGCCTTGGCGGAGCGCTCGGCCTTTTCACGCGCCTGGCGATCTCCCCGCGCTCCCTGGAGGGAGGTGGCCACCTCGGATTCGCCCTTTATTTTGAGGCGCATAAGCTGGCCGTCTTCGTATTCGATGTCGAATACCCCGGCGGGCGAATTCAGCAAGGCCTGCACCTGGGCGTCCACTTCCGCCTTCATGGCCGCGCCTTCCTGGGCGGCTTCCTCCGGCGAGGCGGCCTGCGCGAGGCCTACTCCGGCGCAAAACAGAAAAACGCACAGCAACGTGAACATACGGGAAAAGACCGGCAAACGCATGGGACCTCCAAAACAGGTTTATGGGTGGTTAACGGGTGACGCCGTAGGGTCTCGCCAGGGGTCGAGAAAAAGAAAACCTCGCAGAGGCGTTAGGGATTTTCCGGATATATGCGGGCGGCTATCATACGTCCCGCTTGCCGTATCCTGTTTTTTGCAGTAAGACTTACAATCGGACATCTTGCCCATTTTGTGTCCCCGCCCAAACAATCCACGCCCTCTCGTCCGCTCCTTTTGAAAGCGCGGTCCATTTTGGGAGAGCCTTTCCGGCGCTTCCCCGTGGGTATAAAGTTTTACGCTTTTTATGTCAATAATTTTACGCTTTTTATGGCCTGGATAAAGCCGTTCCTGACTGAAAATATACGTAAAAAGCGTGTCGAAGGAAGGCGGCGATGGTTGGCAGCAAAGCCTTGGAGAAAATAGTCGGCGAAAATATCTTTATTCGGCGCAAAAGACGTAACCTGACCCAGGAAAAACTGGCGGAGATGGTCGGCATCGGCCAACAATCCTTGTCCCGCATGGAAAGAGGGCATATCGCCCCAAGATTTGACCGGCTTCAGGAACTGGCCGGGGCTTTGGGGTGCCCGGTCGCGGCCCTGTTCGAGCAAAAAGTCGGCGATGAACCGGACATATTCTTTGCGGATATGCTTCGCCCGTTATCCCCGGATTCTCAAAAGGCTGTCGTCAATGTTGCCGCTGAAATGGCGCGGGCGATGCTGAAGCTGGAAAGGAACTGATTCGCGAGGCGGCGCGGGATGCGTGTTATCGGGCGTTCCCGACCACCTCCGTGCCGATGCCGGAGTCGGTGAACAGCTCTAGGAGCAGGCAGTTTTCCACCCGGCCGTCCACCACCATGGCCTTTTCCACTCCGCCGCGCAGGGCTTCCAGGCAACAGCGGATCTTGGGGATCATCCCTCCCCGGAGCACTCCTTTTTGCAGGAGTTCATCCACTTCTTCCATGCCCAGGCTGGGGATGAGCCGTCCCTTGGCATCCAGCACCCCCTGCACATCGGTGAGCAAAATCAGGCGTTTGGCCCGCAGGGCCGCGGCCACGGCCCCGGCGACCGAATCCGCGTTGATGTTGTATGTGTCCCCCTGTTCGCCCACCCCCACCGGGGCGATGACCGGGGTAAAGCCCGCGGCGTTCAGGCTGTGCAGAAGCTCGGTATTCACCGCGGTGACCCTGCCCACCTTGCCCCAATCCAGGCCGTCGCTGTCCACGAGTTTTTCCGCCCGGAGCAGGCCGCCGTCCTTGCCTGAAAGCCCCACGGCCCGGACCCCGGCCTGATTCAGCAGGTTTACGATGTCGTTGTTCACCTTGCCTACCAAAACCATCTCCACCACGTCCATGGTGGCCTCATCGGTGACCCGCTGGCCGTCCCTGAAGATCGAGCTGATTTGCAGCCGCTCCAGCAGTTTTTCTATTTGTGGCCCGCCGCCATGCACCAGGACGGGCTGGATGCCCACATAGTGCAGGAGGGAGATGTTCAGGGCAAAGGCCTGTTTCAGTTTTTCGTCCAGCATGGCGTGCCCGCCGTACTTGATGACCATGGTCTGGCCGTTGAATTTTCTTATGTATGGCAGGCATTCGATCAGGATCCTGGCTTCTTCCTGTTGCAGATTCATGGCGTTTCCCCGGTCTGGCCCCGGCGGCGCGGCCGGGGCGGGTTTTCTTTGCGCAGGCATTGAGGATGCAGGGCGTAAAATTCCCCCAGCAGGTATAAGGAGCCGCAGATGAGCAGCGGGTGTCTGCCTGGGGGTGGTTCAGGCTCTATATACGGTCTGTCTTCTTCGGGCAAGCGCTTGCGGAAGTATTGCCGGGCCGCTTCCAGGGCCGCGGGCAGGTCCGGCAAGGGCGTGGCGGCAAGGCCGATGAGTTCGGCCAGGGCGTCGGGCGGCATGGCCTGGGGATGGCTTTGGAGGCTTGGCACGAAGATCGGACCGCCGGCTGCCAGGGCGCGCAGGTTCGGGAGGATTTTTTCCGGTTGTTTGTTCTTCAGGCAGGAAAAGATCACCGCTCCTGGGGACAGTTCCATCCGCGCGAGGCTCAATCCCAAAGCCGCAAGGCCGTGCGGGTTATGTCCTCCGTCAAGGATCATGGCCGGAAGGCCGTCTTGCGGCTGAAGGCATTGCAGGCGTCCGGGCATCCAGGCGGTGGCCAGCCCTTTTTTTTCTTCCTCGGAAATGCCTCCGGCGGGTGGAGGGGCATAGCCTTTCAGGATTCCTGGGGCCAGATGCCTCCAGGCGGCCAGGGCCAGGGCGGCGTTTTCCTGTTGGTGCTCCCCGGCCAGGCCCAGGATTCTGTTGCCCGTGAAAAAATCTTCCGGAAGCCTGGGGGCCAGGTATAAGGGGGCGGTTTGGCGGAGCGCCTCCCGCTCGATGGCGGCCATAGCCTCCGGAGCCTGCCGGGCCGTGATTGCCGGCCTGCTGGGCCGTATGGCCCCGGCCTTGTCCTCGGCGATGGCTTTAAGGCTGTTTCCCAGGATCTCGCAGTGGTCCAGGCCGATGGGCGTGAAGATGACCAGGTCCGCCGCCAGGGCGGTGACGGCGTCCAGGCTGCCGCCCAGGCCGCTTTCCATAACCGCCAGATCCGCGTCCGTCCTTTCCAGCATACAGGCGGCCATGACCGTGATCAGTTCAAAATAGGTCAGATCTTCTCCGCTCCCGCTCAAGACCGCGTTCGCGGCCTCAAGCCAGGCCTTTTCCGGAAGAACTTCTCCTTCGTCCGGGCCTCCGGGGCGCGCCAGGCGCAACCTTTCCCGCACCGAGACAAAATGCGGGGAGGTGTATAGGAGGCAGCGGAGCCCATGCGCCCTAGCCAGGGAAGCTATAAAGGAGCAAGTGGAACCCTTGCCGTTGGTTCCGGCCACCTGCGCCAGGGGCCTGGAAGGGCGCGTCAGGCGCAGCCGCTCCAGGGCCTTTTCCATGCGCTCCAGACCGGGGCGGATATGGAACATCCCCAGGCGATCCAGTAGGGCGGAAAACTCCGGCCAGTCTTTCACCACGGCGCGCGGCAGAGGCATGGCCTATTTCCCTCCGAGGACTTTGTCCCAGGGCTTCAATCCAGGCATCGGCCTTCTCCGGCGGCCCATTTCATCCCCGCGCAACTGCCCAGGGAGCAGGCCATGACCAAGTCCCGGCACATGCCTTCTTCCATTTGCAGAATTTTCCTGGCCAGAGCCCGGTTTTCATAAAAAGACGGGGTCCTTGGCTGGAGGTTGACGGCCCTGTTGAAATCTTCCAGGGCCAGGGAGGGGAGGTTCAGGGCCAGCAGGGCCACGCCGCGCAGGTCATGGGCCAGGGCGAAGTTGTCTTGCAGGGCCAGGGAGAGATCCATAAGACGCCTAGCTTCCAGCGGATGGTGCCGCAGAAGCTGTAACCGCCCCAGTTCGGCCGGGATCAGGTAATGTTCCGGAGCGCGCCCTTGCAGTTCTTCAAGTATTGCGGCCAGTCCGTCCAGCCTGGCCGCTTCCTCGGGGCTTTGTCCAGTGTTCCGGCGCAATTCCGGCAAGAGTTCGATGTAGGCGCTGCCGGCGGCCAGGGCTTCCACCGCCCGGCGCAATTTTTCTCTGGTCGCTTCCCGCGTCTCTCCGCGCAACAAGTCTTCAGAGGCTTGATCATAGGCCAGGAGCGCCGATTTTTCCAGCAGGATGGCCCGGTTGTAACAATCAAACCAGAGAGGCTGTTTCAGAGAGGCCAGGATCTGCTCACGTTCCTGTCCGGGCCGGACAGGAACGGGCATTATATGCGCTTCTACCTGCATGCCATCGAAGGAAGGGGTGAGGATGATGCCATTCGGGACGTAGCGGAACAGGATCAGGGCTAGAGCCTGTTCCGCGCCGGCCTGGTTTCCGGCGGGAGCGCCATCGATGCTCCGGCGGAATTCCTCCGGCAGGGACAGGGTCCCGCCGACTTTTTCCAGGGCTTGCAAACGCGCCGCGGAAAAGGCCGCTGTCGAAGCATATTCGAGACCGACAAAATCGTTGAATTTTTTCACGGCCACGCCCCCCAGGTCCGGTTCGACAGCCAAAAGCCGCTCCGGAAAAAGGCAGATCAGCAAAAGACAGAGGTGGCGGAATATCCGATGATGTGGCATAAAATATCCTCATGCCGGATCGGAGGAAAAATGACAAGTCCAGAGTGGCCGGATAAACCCGCGTGGTGACTATGTCTGTGCGTTTATGCGCGGTTTTGTTGTCATTCGGGCTGGCCGCCTGTGAAGGGGCCGTCAGTTCCGTCAGGTCCATTCCGCCCGCTCTTGAAGAATCCGCCCCGGCGGGCTTTCCCAGTGAGTCTTTGAACGAGGCCAATGCCTGCTACACGGCGCGTCTGGATTATCCCTTTTTCGGCCGCCAGGCGTTGGATCAGGCCGTAAGGCAGCGGGCGGAGCGTTTTTTCCGGGATATCCTGGCCGAACTGGACCAAGGCTGTCCTGGAGAAGCAGGCAAGAATCCGCGTGATTCCTTTGAGGCCGCTTCCCTGGTTTTCAACACCCGGCAGACGGTTTCCGTGCGTTTTGACACCTGGATATATACTGGCGGGGCGCACGGACTGGAAGGGGTACGCGCGGTGACCCTGCGTCTGGACAACGGCTCCGAGATGGGCTACCGGGATCTTTTTTCCAGGCCGGAAGGCCTGTGGGAATTTCTGGCGGATTATGCCCGCGCCGTCCTGCGGCCCGCGCTTGAAGCCCACTGGCGGACCATGCCGGAATACGAGGCGGGTCTGGACCCCAAGGAAGAGTCGTTCAAGCACTTCGCGGTCACCCCTGCCGGTCTCAGCCTGTTTTTCCCCCCCTATCAGCTTGCGCCTTACTCCGCCGGAGCGCAACGCTGCGATATTCCTCTGGAAAAACTTCTGCGCTTCGTACCCAGGCCGGGTGTCTGGGATTAATCCAAATATTTCAGCATAGTCCGGTAATTGTCATCGTCAGTGCGGGTGAAACTCACCCCCAGAACGGTTTTGGTCTTGGTCTGGATCACCCGGTTGATTTTGCAAAGCAGGTACAGGGGCTGCTGGAGATCCCTCACCTGGAAGATCAGTTCGAATTCTTCATTCATGCGTAAGAAGTTGTCGTTGCTCACGTTGGACGCGCACTCCACCAGAGCTCCTCCGGGGGCCAGATTTTTTAGATCGCCGGTTTTATACAGACCGTAATGCCCGTCGTCGGTCTTGAAGTACAGGATGGCTAGTTGATCTATCTTTTGGCGGAAGGTGGCGCGGCGTTCCTTCTGTGGACGTTTCACGGCCTTCTCCACATCCACGCGCTGTTTTTGCAGGAATTTTTTAATCAGGCCCTCCACCAGGGAATCAACGCTGATATCCAGGCGGCCCGCCTCGCGTTCCAGGGAAACGCACAGTTTTTCCGGCAATTCAATGGTGAGTTTGCTCATGGTCGTGTTCCAACTATTAAACGCTCAGTTCATGTTTTTGCAGCAATTCATATAATCTGGCCCTGGAGAGGCCGGAGATGCTTTGCGCGGAATTGAAATTGCCCTGGCAGCGCTGGATGAGCTCGCGCAGATAATCCTGCTCCATCTGCCTGACGATTTCTTCACGCACCTCTTTGATGGCCGGCAGTTGCGAATAGTGCTGGAAAGAGAAGCGGGAGCCGCTTTTCAAGGGGGGGGCGTTGTCTCCGGCCTTGGGGCTGGCGGCGGCGGGGGCCGGCTTCCGGTCAGGCTCGGGTCGTTGCAGGGCATGGTCCTGGCGTCCCGGACGGACGCTTCCGGCAACGGGGGCATGCGGACCGCCTTTGGAGCGGATCAGAAAGAGGCGGATTTCTCCGGGCAGGTGCTGGGGGTAGAGTCGGTTTTCCGCGATGCCGTTGAGCACGGTGGCATGTATGATATTGACCAGTTCCCGGATGTTGCCTGGCCAGGGGTAAAGCCTGAGGGCATCCAGCGTTTCATCGTCAATTTCCTTGGGGCCGCAATTCAGGTTGGAACAGAAGAGCTTGGCGTAATGCTCGGCCAGTTGCGGAATGTCTTCCTGCCGCTCGCGCAGGGAAGGCAGGATGATGGTTCGGGTATTGATGCGGTGGTAAAGATCCGCCCGGAACTTGCCCTCCTGGACCATGACATCCAGGTCCATGTTGGTGGCCGCGATGATCCGGAAGTCGCACTCCACTTCTTTTTTGGCGCTGAGCGGACGGAAGCGCCTCTCCTGGATCACCCGCAGGAGCGATTTTTGGATGTTCAGGTCCAGTTCGCCGATCTCATCCAGAAAGATAGTGCCTTTATCCGCCTGCTTGAACAGGCCGTCGGTGGCTTCCACCGCGCCGGTGAAGGATCCTCTGGCATGTCCGAAAAGGATGCTTTCGGCCAGGGTGGCTGGCAGATTGGTGCAGTCCACCACGATGAGAGGGTGGCGGGCGCGTCCGCTGTTTTCATGCACGGCCTTGGCGAAAAGTTCCTTGCCGGTTCCGGTTTCGCCCAGGACCAGCACGTTGGAATCCGATTGCGCCACAATGTGCATCTGGCGCAGGCAGCGCTCCAGAAGCGGGCTGCCGCCGATGATCCTGTCGCGTTTGATCTTGCTGGTATTGTCCTGGGCGCTCAGGGCCAAGCGATGGTAAAGGCAGCGGTTCAGGCTGATTTTGGCGGATTTTATGGAAAGGGGCAGGTAGAGGATGTCCCAGAACCCGGATTGCACGGCGTATTCCGCCGCCCCGGTATCATTTTCCTCCACCACGGCCATGATGTCCGGCGAGCCTGGCAGATGGGGCAGGGAGCGGAGGAGCGGCCACTGGTCCTTCCGCCCGCTGTTCAGGTAGGAGATGACGATGGAGCAGTCCTGCCCATTCACCAGCCTAGCGCAATACTCGTAGTCATCGCTATGCGCGACGTGATGTCCCATGGCGTCGGCCAGGGTAGCCAAGCTGTCCCTGGCGTCCGCGTCCAGACCCACGGTGAGAAATAGGGCCATCAGTAATCCTTTGCCTAGTCTTTTGAAGCCGGACAGATCGGAATAAGTCTGATTTTTGTGGAATATCGCAAGGAGGGAAAATTGGCAAGCCCGCGCCGCCGATCTGCCAGTTCTAAATAAACTTGCCGGTGGCCGATTTCGGGTTATCGGCGATCTCCTCGGGGGAACCGCTGGCGATGATCCTTCCGCCGTTTTCCCCTCCGCCAGGCCCCAGGTCAATGACGTGGTCCGCGGCTCGGATCACCTCGATGTTATGTTCAATGACCACCACGCTGGCCCCTCGTTCCACCAGTTGGTTGAGCACGCCGATGAGTTTGCCCACCTCATGCATGTGCAGGCCGGTGGTGGGTTCATCCAGAACATACAGGGCGCCGGGCAGGCTTTTTTTCCCCAGTTCGCGGGAAATTTTGATACGCTGGGCCTCCCCGCCGGAAAGGGTGGTGGCCGGTTGCCCCAGGCGCAGGTATTCCAGCCCCACATCCTTGAGCACCGAGAGCCGTCGCTCCAGCCCCGGATAATTGGCGAAAAATTCCTGGGCCCGGTTCACCGTCAGGTCCAGCACTTCGGCGATGTTCAGGCCCTTGTAGCGCACGTCCAGGGTTTCATGGTTGTAGCGCCGTCCCTTACAGAGATCGCAGGTCACAAAGACATCGGGCAGAAAATGCATTTCCACCCGGATCTGTCCGTCGCCGGCGCAGGCTTCGCAACGCCCGCCCTTGACGTTGAAGCTGAAGCGGCCGGACTTGTAGCCGCGTTTCCTGGCGTCCGGGGTCAGGGCGAAGATTTCGCGGATCTCGTCAAAAATTTTGGTATAGGTGGCCGGATTGGAGCGAGGGGTGCGCCCGATGGGGGTCTGGTCGATGATGGCTATCCGTTCGACGGCCTCCAGACCGCGGATGCCGCCGATGCGCCCCGGATATTCCACCTTCAGACCCTGATGCAGGGCTAGGTGCTTGTACAGGGTATCCACCACCAGCGAACTTTTGCCGGATCCCGACACTCCGGTGACGCAGGTCATCACCCCCAGGGGAATGGAACAGTCAAAGCCGCGCAGGTTGTTGGCGCGAACCTCTTGCAGGAGCAACTCTCCCGTGGGCTTGCGCCGGCGCTCCGGGGCCTGGATGCGCAGGTCTCCGCGCAGGTATTTGGCGGTGAGAGAAGAGGCGTCTTTCAGGAGTTTTTTCACGCTGCCGGCGAAGACCAGTTCCCCGCCATGCTCCCCGGAGCCGGGGCCGAGTTCCAGCACGGTGTCGGCCTCCCGGATGGTGGCTTCATCATGTTCCACCACCAGCACGCTGTTGCCTCGCCGTTGGAGATCGCGCAGGGTATTGAGCAGGCGGGCGTTGTCCCTTGGATGGAGGCCGATTGAAGGCTCATCCAGCACATAGGTCACCCCCACCAGTCCGGAACCCAGTTGGGAGGCCAGGCGGATGCGCTGGGCCTCGCCCCCGGAGAGGGTAGACATGTTGCGCCCCAGAGACAGGTAATCCAGTCCCACATTGACCATGAAGGACAAGCGGTGATTCAGCTCTTTAAGCAGGGGGTCGGCCACGGGCAGTTGTTTGCCCACGAACTTCTGCCGTCCCAGCCAGTCCAGGGCGCGGGATATGGACTGGCCGCAGAACTGGGCGATATTCAGATCACCCACCCGCACCGCCAGGGCCTCGGGCTTGAGTCTGGCCCCCCGGCAGGCCGGGCAGTCCGTGTTCTGGCGGTAGCGGGAGAGCAGTTCCCGCCAGGCTTCGCCGTGTTTCATTCCTTCTTCAAGGACGGCGATTAGGCCGCCCCAGGCGCTTTTGCCGTCCGTCCGGCGGCGGAGGGAGCGGCTGCCCCCGAACCAGTTGCGGCGCAATCCGCTTTCCGCCTCCCTGGCCGGACTGCCGTCCTCCATTTCCCCGTAGAACAGAGCATCCATAGCGTCATGGCTGAAAGAAGCCAGGGGCAGATCCAGGTTAAAACCCCAGCGCCGACCCAGTTTTTCAAGATCCTGGGCGTAACGCGCCAGGACCTTGGAATCTTTCCAGGGCAGCAAGGCCCCTTGGCCGATGGACAGGCCCTTGTTGGGGGCGATGAGCGCGGGCTCGAAATACTCCACGCTGCCGAGCCCCAGGCAGCGCGGACAGGCCCCGATAGGGCTGTTGAAGGAAAAAAGCTGCGGACTCAGGGCCGGCAGGCTGATGCGGCAGTGGGGACAGGCCGAGAGGGTGCTGTGAATGGTGTCGGCCTGGGGTTTATCCGAGATGGCGACCAGAAGGCGGCCTTCGCCGTAACGCAGGGCCAGTTCCACAGAATCCGCCAGGCGTCCCCGGATTCCCTCGCGGATGACCAAGCGATCCACCACCAGTTCCAGGGTGTGTTTCTTGTTCTTGTCCAGGGCCGGCGGATTTTCCAGGCTGTGGATCTCGCCGCCCACCCGGATGCGGACAAAGCCTTCGGCCCGGAGTTTTTTGAAGCGATCCTGGTGCGTGCCTTTTTGTTGCTCGGCCAGCGGGGCCAGGATCAGGCAGCGCGTTCCTTCTTCCAGGGCCAGGATGTCGGCGATGATCTCGTCCGTGGCTCTGGATTCAATGGGGCGGCCGCAGCTTGGGCAATACATGCGCCCCAGGCGGGCGTAAAAGACCCGCAGAAAATCGTAAACCTCCGTGACTGTGCCCACGGTGGAGCGGGGGTTGCGCGCCGCCCCCTGCTGTTCCAGGGAAATGGCCGGAGAAAGTCCCTCGATTTTATCCACTGCCGGTTTGTCCATCTGCGGCAGAAACTGCCGGGCATAGGCGGAGAGAGATTCCACATAGCGGCGTTGCCCTTCGGCATAGACCAGATCAAAGGCCAGGGTGGATTTGCCGGATCCCGAAGGTCCGCAGATGACCACCAGCTCCTCTCTGGGTATGTCCAGGGTAAGGTTCTTGAGGTTGTGCTGTCTCGCCCCTTCAATATGAATGCAGTTCTTGCCCATGGGGTTCAACCCGCCGTCCAGTGAGCCAGAAACGCGGCCGCGGGCAGGGCGGGCAGCAGGTTGGCGAGCTTGATCCTGGCGAGTTCCAGGATGTTCAGGGCAATGGCCAGGATAATCACCCCGCCGGTGACCTTGATGTCCAGGATCACCGGGGTGGTGAGCATGCTTTGCAAGGAACCGGCCATGATGGTGATCAGTCCCTCCACCAGCAGAATGGGAAAAGCGGAGAAGATCACCCCGATCCCGAAGGCGGCGGAGAGGGCGATGGCAAAGCAGAAATCCAGTATGGATTTGGTGAACAGGATGGTATGGTCGCCGGTCAGACCTTCGTCCAGGGGGCCGAGAATGACCATGGAACCTATGCCGAAAAGGGCGGTGGCGCTGACAAAGCCTTCGGTAAAGCGGCTGTCGCCGGAGCGCAGGGTGCGTTTCAGCTTGTCGCCCCCTAGGTTGAACAGCCGGTCCAGGTCGCAGATCTCTCCCAGGATTCCGCCAAGGAGTATGCTGAAAAGCAGTTGTAGGGGGCGTTCCATCTGCAGAGCCATTTGCAGGGCGATTACCACCAGGCAGAGCCCCAGGCCGTGAAAGGCGATGCTCTGCAAACCGCTGGTCAGGCGGCGGCCAAGAAAAAGCCCCAGCGTTCCGCCGGCCATAATGGCCCCGGCATTGACCAGACTGCCCACAGGTATCAACATGACCCGTTTCTATACGCCATTCGTTGCCGCTGTTCAATGACCAATTTCAGCCGTCCGCTTTCAGCGGGTTCGTGGCTTTATCCGTCAATGACCTATGCGCGGCGATTCCGCGATGCCGTTATTGACAGGGCCGGTTCCGGCGGATAGAGGGGGGCATGGCGGACTTGCGGGGTTTGGAGATTTGGGTTCCCGTGGACGAGGGGGAACTTTTGCATGCGGCGCTGGCCCGGCATGCGCCGCATGGCTGGGAGGAAGAGGAGAAGGAAGGCGGCCTCCTGGCCAGGGTATATGCGTCTTCGGAGGATGCTGCCCTAATCGTGGAATCCGGGCTTATGGCCTCGGCGTCCAAAACATGGATCCTGCGGCCTTTCACCGCTCCGGAGCGGGACTGGCTGAGCGCCTGGAAGGAATTTTTCACCCCGGTGCGGGCCGGCCGGCGTTTTCTGATCCTGCCGCCCTGGCTGGCCGGCCGGGATTCTCCGGTACGGGCTGGGCGGCGCAACATTATCGTCATCGAACCTAAAACCGCTTTCGGTACCGGGCATCACGCCAGCACGGTTCTCTGCCTGCGGGCGATCTCAGACCTGGCTGATGCCGGGCTTATCGGCCCCGGAAGGCGTTTTTTGGATCTGGGAACCGGCTCGGGCATTCTGGGCCTGGGCGCGGCCTTGTTGGGTCTGCGCGGCCTCGGGGTGGATCCGGACCCGGCGGCGGTGGAAAACGCCCTGGAAAACCGCCATCTGAACCGGGTTTCCGGGGAAGATTTCCAGGCGCGCCTCGGGAGTCTGGAGGTGGTCCCGGAGAAGGATTTTGGGCTGATCCTGGCCAATATCCTGGCCGAACCCCTGCTGGAAATGGCCGGAGAGATCGCCGCCCGTTTAAGGCCGGAGGGTTTTCTGGTTCTTTCCGGCCTGCTCCGCTCCCAGGCCGGTAAGGTGGTTCTGGAATATCGCAGCCAGGGCCTTCGCCTGCTCAAACGCCTGGGGCGTGGCGAATGGGCGGCTCTGCTTTTTGCCGGGAACGGGACAGGAGCCGGCCGTGCCTAAAAAAGCGGATCTGCTTGCCTACTACGCGGCCCTGTTGGAGCATTTCGGCCCCGGCCATTGGTGGCCGGCCTCCTCTCCCTTTGAGGTGGCCGTGGGGGTAGTGCTCACCCAGAACACCAACTGGCGCAACGTGGAAAAGGCTCTGGCCAATTTACGGCGCCGGGGACCGCTTACCCCGGCCTTTCTCTGGAGCCTCTCCCCGGAGGACCTGGCCGAGGCCATCCGCCCTTCAGGATATTTCACCTTAAAAGCCGGACGTCTGCGTAACTTGCTGGCCTTTCTGGCCCGCAAATCTGGGAAGAACGTCCCGCCGGAGGATGACCGCCTTGACTGCCTGCGCGGCCTGCCTCTGGAGGGACTGCGGGAGGAACTTCTGGCCGTCCGGGGCATAGGCCCGGAGAGCGCGGATTCCATCCTGCTCTATGCCCTGGATTTGCCCATCTTCGTCGCGGATGCCTATACCTTTCGCCTATTGCACCGGCACGGCTTTGTGGGCGAAGAAGCCGGCTATGAAGAGCTGCGGGAAGCCTTTGTCGCCGTCCTGCCAGAAGAGGTCCGGATTTATAATGAATGTCACGCCCTGATTGTCCGCCTGGGCAAAACTTTCTGCCACAAACGTAACCCGGATTGCCGGTCCTGCCCCCTGGGCGGATTTCTGGAGTGATTATGTCGGATCTTTTGCCGACCATGGGCGCGGAATTGGAACTTGAGGTCACGGATCTGAATGTTGACGGCGGAGCGGTGGGTAGGCACGGAGGAGTGGTCTGTTTTTTGGACCATGCCCTGCCAGGCTCGCGGGTGCGGGCCGTGGTGGAGGCCGTGAAAAAGAGGAGGGTGGAGGCCAGGGTTTTGGAAACGCTGCGCCCGTCGCCTTGGGAAGAACGGCCTTTTTGCTCCTATTTCGGGGTGTGCGGGGGCTGCGCCTGGCAGGATCTGTCCTATACCGGACAGCTTGAGTGGAAGCGCGGACGGTTGGAGGCGGCCCTGCAACGCATCGCCGGTCTGTCCGTGAAAGTTCCGCCGCTTACGCCTTCACCCCGGCTTCAGGCCTTCCGCAACAAAGTGGAATATGCCTTTGCCCCTGGGGCCGGGGGTGAGCCCCTCCTGGGGCTGCGCCAAAAGTTTTCCCACGCCCTGTGTCCGGTCGAGGTCTGCGCCTTGCAATCCGCCGCTTCCGGCAAAATTCTGGGCAAGGTGCGGGCCTGGGCCGGGGAATGGCGGTTGCGGGCCTGGGAGAGGAACGCTGGGTGCCTGCGTTATTTTATCCTGCGCGAACCCAAGGGTAACCCGGAGCGCATGGCTGAGTTGGTCTGCGGGGATGAAGCGCCGCCGGAGGCGGCTGGCCGTGCTCTGTGGGATGGCTTGCGGGATTTGGGGGTAGGCTCGTTTTTGATCAGCCGGCGGCGCTCCGCTAGGGATCTGGCCAGGGGCGAGGAGCGCCTGGAGCTTTTCGGAAGCCGGAGCCTGGGAGAACGCCTTGGGGATCTCTGGTTGGAATTTCCGGCCTGGGGCTTCATGCAGACCAATCCTTGGGCGGCGGAACTGCTTTATTCCCGGGCGCGTGAACTGGCCGGTCTTTCCGGCGGCGGTAAAATTTGGGATCTTTACGCCGGGGTGGGGGGGCTGGGTTTTTCCCTGTCCCGGGAAGCGGCGGAACTTGTGGGCGTGGAAATTGAGGAGGAAGCGGCGCGGGCGGCGGAAGATAACGCCAGACGCCTGGGTTTGGGTTCCTGCCGTTTTGTGGCCGGGGATGCGGCCACAATTCTGCCAGAACTGCCTGGACGCCCGGATTTGCTGATCCTGGATCCGCCGAGGAGCGGCCTGGACAGGCTGGTGATTGCCGCGATCAAGGCCAAGGTTTCGCCGGGGCTGCTCTATGTTTCCTGCGATCCCGCCGCCCTGGCCAGGGATTTGACCCTGCTGGCCCCGGAATATGGACTCGCGGCCATAGAAGCGGTGGATTTCTTCCCGCATACCCCGCATGTGGAGAGCGTGGCCTTGCTGCGCTTAAATTGAGCCGCGCCCACGGTATGTTTGACGTTGGCCGGGGGTTGTGTTAGATAGTTATTGCCGTGCCGGGAAAGCCCCCGCCGCGGCGGGAGGCGGGTTTGGAAAAGCGGCGCGGGCAGCGGAGCGGTTTATGGGGAACCGCCGGCCGGGCCAGCGTGCTGGGTCTGCATCTGGTTTCCGGCATGTTGGTAGGCGGGGCGCTGGGTTATTTTTTGGACAAGCATTTAGGCACAGGTCCTTGGCTGAAATTGGTTTTTTTTATCCTGGGTCTGGGCGCAGGGGCGCGCAATATTTACCTGGACTTGAAGCTGATCTTGCGGGAACAGGAAGAAGATGCCGGCTCTGAAAAATAAAATTGATCACTACCTGCGGACCAGGGGCTTCGCCAGTGAGCCGCTCCGGGCCATCATCATGGCGCAGATGTTTTTTCTGGCCCTGGCCTTGCTGGTGGGAGCGGCATTGCTCGTCAGGACCAGTTGGGGCATATTTTTCTTTATCGGGGCCGCGCTTTTCAGCATGAATTTCTGGGGCATGAGCAGCTCTCTTTTGAAGATCCTGCCTGGAAATTACAGCACCGGCCTGATCAAGGGGCATTTTTTCAGGTTTTTGGCGCGGCTTTTCTTGCTGTGCGTGATTTTGGCCGCCGCCCTGCTGGCCGGAGCGCCACCTTTGGCTCTGGCCCTGGGGATTTTCGGCAGTCTGGCGGTTATCGGCTTTACGGGCGCGATTTGCCTGGCCGATTAGGGGTCTGGATGCGGGCGGTTTTTGAAAGAGGAGGCGGATATGTCGGCTGAAGGCGGCCTGATTCATCCATTATTGCTTTCCGAGGGCTTGGGTCTGGGTGAGATGACCATCCTGGGGAAAGAGGTGGAATTCGGCCATGTGTTTTACACCTGGATGGCCTTGGGTATCCTGGTTATTCTTGGCCTGACCGTGCGCGGCCGGCTCCGTCTGGTCCCCACCGGGGCCCAGAATGTGCTGGAGACGCTCATCGGCGGTCTGGAAGATTTTGTGGTGTCCAACATCGGCGAGGCCGGCCGGCGCTTTATGCCGATATTGTGCGGCATTTTTCTGTTCATCCTGACCATGAATTTCATGGGACTGGTTCCTGGTCTGGATGCGGCTACGGCCAACCTCAACACCACGGCGGCCATGGCGGTGTGCGTCTTCCTGTATTATAACATGGTGGGGCTGCGCCGCTGGGGGCCGGCCTATATCAAGCACTTCATGGGGCCGATGCTGCCCCTGGCCCCCTTGATGTTCCCCCTGGAGATCATCAGCCACTTGGCCAGGCCCCTTTCGCTTACCTTGCGTCTTTTCGGGAATATCCGCGGCGAGGAACTGGTGCTGGTGATTTTTTTCACCATGGCGCCGCTTTTTTCCACCTTGCCCATTTACTTCCTTTTCGGGTTGGCCAAAGGTTTGCAGGCCTTCATTTTTTTCATGCTTACCATGATCTATCTAAAGGGCGCCATCGAGCACGCCCATTGAAGCGTCGCGGGATTGCGGAAATGGTCTTTTGACCTGAATATCAACAGATTAAGGAGCCTTTCATGCGTAAACTGATTACCGTCACCTTGAGTACCCTGGTTTTTCTTTCCTTTTCCAGCCTGGCCCTGGCCGCGGACTCAACTCTGAGCGGCGACAACCTCGGCCTGATCTGCGCGGCCGCGGCTATTGGCATGGCCATAGCCGCCTTTGGCTGCGGAATAGGCCAGGGCCTGGGCTTGAAAGCCGCCTGCGAAGGCACGGCCCGCAATCCGGAAGCCAGCAACAAGATCACCGTCACCTTGATCCTGGGCCTGGCCTTTATCGAATCCCTGGCCATTTACGCCCTGGTGGTCAATCTGATCCTGCTTTTCGCCAATCCGTTTTCGGGGTAAGCGGGGGAGGTGGCTCCAGCGGAACACGGGGGGCGGATGCCTTTATCTTTGCGCGCCGATAAAATTCCCCGGGCCTCCATCCAGCGTTTGGCCGTTTATTTGCAAAGGCTGGAACGCATGTTGCTGGAGGGTGCGGAATTGGTTTCATCCGAAATGCTGGCCGGGGACTGCGAAATCAACGCGGCGCAAATACGCAAGGATCTCACCTATTTCGGAGAATTCGGCGTAAGGGGCGTGGGCTATAATGTCCAGAGGCTTATCTCCTGCATCAAGATGGCCTTGGGCATTGACCGGCCCTGGAATTGCGTGCTGCTGGGCGTGGGCAACATGGGCAGCGCCCTGTTGAATCACCGGGAATTCCGTCGTGGGCAGTACAGCATCATTGCCGTATTTGACAGTGATCCCTTAAAGATCGGCCAAAGTATAAGCGGCCTGAAGGTGCGCGACTGCAAAAGCCTGCCTGAATACATCGTCGGCCAGGACGTGCAGATAGGGATCATCGCCACTCCCCCGGATAAAGCCCAGATTATGGCGGATTATCTTGTGGAAGTGGGGATCCGGGGGTTGCTCAATTTCGCTTCAGCCCATGTTTTCGCGCCGGATGAAGTTTTCGTGGAGAATGTGGATTTCTGCAACCATCTGTACGCCCTGTCTTTCAAAATTTCCCAGCAGGACGACTAAGCCCCCGCGCCGGCTTGGCCGTAAGGCAGAACCGGTGCGGTTTTCTCACGCATGTCAATCCCCGGTAGGCAGTTTATACCCTTATCCGCACGGCCTCGGTAAGTTCCACAAAGATGTCCTGGATCAGGATCACGCCCAGGACTCGCGCCCCTTCCTTGACCACAGCGCAGTCGCGGCCTTTTTTGACAAATTTTTCCATGATCAGCGGAATTGGCAGATCCGGGGACAGTTCTGTGTATGCTGTATCCATGATCTCCGTAACTTTGGTGTCCGCTCCCACCCGGCAGGCGACGCGGAAGAGGTCTTCAAAATCTACTTCATCGGCTTCGCGGGTCAGCCCCGCCTGCCTGAGGGTGGCATGCATGAAACGGACGGCGTCCCAGACGGATATCGCACCCAACAGGTGCGCGCCCTCAAATACCAAGGCGCACAGGCATCCGTCGCCGCTCTTCAGGCAATCCAGAAGCAGGCGCATGACTTCCACCAGGGATGATTCCCGCTTCACCCGCACATAATCTTCTCGGACGATATCCCAGGCCCGTTTACGCATCAGCATGGCCGTGCCTCCTTGTGCCCGTTTTGCTGTAGGGCTGAATTAAAAGACAATGCTTGTAAAGAACCGTGGGTCTTTTTAGTCAAAGTCCGCCAGAATGGTTCCCAAGTTCAGTTGTCCCAGGGTCACCTGGGCCAGTTGCCCGCGGATGCGCCAGATGCCCGCGTGCAGTTCGTCCGTGCTTATGCCGTTGCGGGTGGCGGTATAGGCCTCAATGAAGGCGGCCAGGTTGTCGCAGGCCTTGAGCAGCGCGCCGTCTTTGGGGTCATAATGATCTTCGTCGTATTCGGCGTGCAGCTTGTCAAAGCCCTCCACACGCACAGCCCGTCCGTCCACCCGGACGCTCTCGTAAAATTCCGACCCTAGTTCCAGGCCCAGGTAGTAGCCCAGGCGATCCGCAAGATCCGTCCACCCTTCCAGGCGCAGGGGTTCAAAGACGCGGCGCTTGAGTTCTTCTACCTCATAGGCCCGGATCAGGGCCTCAAGATCATGCACGGATTTTTTCACCGGAGAGATGATGTCGCGGGTCAGGAGTTCCGGCAGATCATGAAAGAGGGCGCAGAAGAAATTGTTGTTGCGCCTGGCCCGTCCGGCTCCCACGGCCAGGCTGAAAAAGTAGGCGTAACAGGCCACGAAGAACATGTGCCCCATGACCGAGGTTTCCGGGATGCGTGGGGTCTGGGACCAGCGCTTTTGAAAGCGCAGTTGCCCGCAAAGCCTGGCGAAGGCTCCCAGGCTGGACTTTTTCGATTCAACGGCGCTGTAGCCCGGCAAGTCCTGGTGGCGGGAGAATTTTTTATCGAAATCACGAATGATTTCCGGCATTTCAGGATCAAATTCGTTCATATCTTTCAGCAGGCCGAGTTCCCAACCGCTGGCGTAGTTATGGGCGGCGTCCAGAATATGCGCCGCGAGATCTTCTTTGTCCGGGGAGAGCACATGGGACTCCAGGCGGCTCCAAAACTCGTTCCCCAGGACGCCCAGGAGGGGTTCGAGTTCTTTCAAGGCCCAGGCGGAGAGTTCACGGTAATGCTCAGGGGTGCGCCGGATGCGGTAATAGACCGGGGGCTTGATGTCGGTGATCACCAGCCGCAGAAAATAATCGTACATGGCCCGCTCGATGACTTCCTGCTCCAGGGTCAGGCGATCTTCCATCGGCAGGTCCGCGCTGTTGATCCGGCAGAGTATCCAGGCCAGGATCATTTTGTGCGCCTGTTTGTCAGCCTCGATGAACTCCATGGGGCGCAGCTTGTCGTTCCAGCGCTTCATGTAGGCGCCGTCAAAGATAAATTGCAAAAGGCTTTTTCGGATGTCGGCCATAGATGCGTTCCTCTCCGCCCGCTTACATCATATCCGGCTTAAGCTGGCAAGGCCGGGCGCGGCGGAATCTTTATTTCCTGTTGACAAGCCCCGGAGAAACTTTTAAGTAAACCCTCTTTAGGCCATTTACGCCGACAGGCGCGGAGGCGCGTCCGGGCAACCGGCCAAGGAGTAACTTTTTATGAAAACATTCAGCCCCACCCCCAAGGATATTAATCGGGAATGGTATGTGGTGGACGCCGAAAATAAAATTTTGGGGCGTCTGGCCGCCCAGCTCGCCCACCGGCTTCGCGGAAAGCACAAGCCGGAATTCGCGCCGCACATGGACAACGGGGATTTCATCGTGGTGGTTAACTGCGAAAAAGTCGCGGTCTCCGGCAAAAAACTCGCGCAAAAGAAGTATTACCGGCACACGGGTTATCCCGGCGGCATCAAGGAAACCAGCCTGGAAAAACTCCTGGTCAGAAAGCCCGAAGAGGCGCTCCGGCACGCGGTGCGCGGCAT
This sequence comes from Desulfovibrionaceae bacterium, assembly GCA_009782775.1. Classification (GTDB taxonomy): domain Bacteria; phylum Desulfobacterota; class Desulfovibrionia; order Desulfovibrionales; family Desulfovibrionaceae; genus WRHT01. Next base: position 28,569 of record WRIL01000011.1, on the reverse strand, counting down.
GTTGCCCAAGAATCGTCTGAGCCGCGCCTTGATGAAGAAATTGAAAATTTACGCAGGCAAGGATCACCCGCACACGGCCCAGAAGCCGCAACCACTTGTCCTGCCATATTAAGGAGCCATCATGCCCAGCACTTTCAACTACGGCACCGGCCGCCGCAAGAACGCCACCGCCCGTACCCGCCTATATAGCGGGAGCGGGAATATCGAGATCAACGGACGGTCCATAGAGAATTATTTCACACGTAAAACCCTGCAGATGATTGTGCGTCAGCCTTTGGTGCTGGCCCGCTTGATCGACAAGGTTGATGTCAAGGTCAACGTGCGGGGCGGCGGAGTGACCGGCCAGGCCGAAGCCGTGCGCCACGGTATTGCCCGCGCCTTGTTGGAGTCGGATGTGCAACTTCGGGCACCCTTGAAGAAGGCCGGTTTGCTTACCCGCGACGCGCGTAAAAAAGAGCGTAAAAAGTACGGTCTGCGCTCCGCCAGGGCCAGGTTCCAGTATTCCAAGCGTTAAAAATACCTACACCTGCTATAAAAAAGGCGGCGCAAGCCGCCTTTTTTATAGCAGGTCTTTTTCAGGAGGCATGCTATGCCGGAAATCAAAGTGAACGGCATGAACTGCGAGCATTGCCGGGCCTCTGTGACCAAGGCTCTGAGCGCTTTGCCCGGCATCGCGGAGGTCAGGGTGGATTTGTCCAGAGAGCTGGCCGCTTGGCGGGATCAAGATCCGGCCCGTCCGGTGGACCCGGAAAAGGTCAAGGAAGCTGTGCGCCGCGCTGGTTTTGACGCCTGAAAAGGCTAATTATGAGATATCTTCGCAGTCCAGGCCGAGGTGTATGGCCTGGGGCCGCTCTTCCCATTGCCCGTCCGGGCCATGCACCTTAATTTTTTGTACTAGGCTTTTCAGGCCGTAGAGTTTGCTTAGCAGCTCCTGGGTGATGGCGGTCTCCGGCCTGCCCAGGGCCACAACCCGGCCCTGATGCAGGGCCAGGATCTGTTCGCCGTAGCGGGCGGCCAAGTTCAGATCATGCTCCGCCGCCAGGATGAGCTTGCCCTCTTCCCGGCCCAGAGAGCGGAGGAGTTCATAGATCTCCATCCCTCGGCGTTGGTCCAGGCTCCCGGCCGGTTCGTCCAGCAGCAGTACCGTGGCGGCCTGGGCCAGAGCCAGAGCCAGGAAGACCTGGCGGCGTTCTCCTCCGGAAAGTTCTTTTTGCTGGCGATCGCGCCAAGTTACTATGCCCAGGCGTTCCAGGGACGCTTCTGTCGCCAGTCGGTCCCGGCGGTCTGGGGTGAAGCGCAGGTGCGGGGTACGCCCCAGGAGGACGGTTTCATAGACGGTCAGGGGCGAGGCCGGGAGTTCCTGGGGTATGTAGGCCAGGCGCTTGGCCCTTTCCCGGCTGGAGAGGGCGGCGAGATCCTCCCCGTTTAGGCTGAGCCGCCCTCCAGTCAGAGGGAGTGCGCCGACCAAGGCGCGCAGCAGGGCGCTTTTTCCAGCGCCGTTGGGTCCAATCAGGATATGCGGGCCTCCGGAGTTTAATTCCAGGGAAAGATTCCGGAATTCCGGCCCGTCCGGGTAGCGGAAACAAAGCTTCTCCGCCTTCAGTATCATGCCCACCAATCCTTTTTATGCCGCAAGATCAGGAAGAGCAGGAAAGGCCCGCCCAGGAGCGAAGTCATTACGCCTACAGGCAGTTCTCCGGGCCAGGCCAGGGTCCGGGACGCCGTGTCCGCAGCCAGCAGGAGCAGTCCTCCGGTGAGCATGGCCCCGGGGAACAGGCGGCGATTGTCCTGGCCCAGGAGACCGCGGGCCAAATGCGGGGCCACCAGGTCCACGAAGCCGATGGCTCCGGTACAGGAGACGATGCCCGCGCTCACCAGGGCGCACAGGCTCAAGGTCGCGAGGCGCAGGCCCCCTGCCCGCACGCCTACGCCCAAGGCTCCTTCCTCGCCCAGGGCCAGGGCGTTCAGGCGCGGGGCGAGTAGCAGCAGGGCGGCCAGGGCCGTAAGGTCCAGCAGGACCAGGAGCCCGGCGTTCTGGAAATTGGCGTTCCACAGGCTCCCGATGGTCCAGAATACGATGGCGCGCAAATCCTGATAGGGAGCCAAGTATTGCAGAAAGACCGTGCCTGCGGCGAAGATGAAACTGACCGCGATCCCGGCCAGGAGGATGGTCTCCTTGGAAAAACGGCCCAGGGACGCGGCCAGGCAGGTGCAAAGCGCGGCCAGCATGGCCATGGCGAAGGCGGCCCCGGCCAGCAGGGGCCGTCCGAACGCGATATAGGCCGCTCCTCCGTAAAGGATCACGATAGAGGCTCCGAAGGCGGCCCCGGCGCTGAGTCCCAGGACCGAAGGAGAAACCAGGGGATTGGCCAGGGCGGCCTGGGCTCCGGCTCCGGCCAGGGCCAGCCCGGCCCCGGCCGCCAGGGCCAGGGCGATCCTGGGCAGGCGCAGATCCATGAATACCGTCCGCCAAGCCGGGTCCACCGCCTCATTTCGCCACCAAGCCACCAGCGTCCGCCACAACTCCGCCTGTCCCAGTTCCGGGAGTCCAGCACCCAGGGCCCAAATCAGGCAGAGGGCCAGGGCCAGGGCTAGCCCGGCCAGGCGGAGGGGCATGCTGATCTGCTTCGGCTTCATGGGTGGATATGCTTCCCGTCCGGGAAAATACTGAAGTATTTCCGCAGAAAATCCGAGTGTATTTTCTCCGCGTCCAGGTCCGCGAAGCGTTCCGGGTGCAGGGCTTTGGCCAGGTAGAGCATTCCGGCAAGCGATCGCGGCCCGAAGGTCAGCAGGTCGTCCAGGACGATGACCTGCGGCCCGCCTTCAGCTGGTTCGGGCCAGGGGCTGTTCCGGGTGAAGTCCTTCCAGGCCTTTTCCAGGGCCGTTTCTCGCTCTTCTTCCACGTAATCCGCGCGGTAGGGCGAGATCAGCACAAAGTCCGGCTTGGCCAGGGCCAGCCATTCCCTGGAGATTACCGGGAAAGTCCGGGGCATTCCGGCGCAGAGGTTGCGTGCCCCGGCAATGTCCAGGAAGCGCCAACCGTCTTCCCCGGAAAAGGAAAAATACTCTCCCTTGCCCCCGGTCAGGGCCAGGCCCGCCGGGCGATCTTCCGGCTGGATGCCACGCAGCCTTTCCTTCGTTAAGTCCAGCAGGGTTTGTAGAGCCGCCGCCAGTTCTTCCCCCCGCGCTTCCCGCCCCAGCTTTTCCGCCAGGAAGTTCACGGCAGGGATGACCTCCTGGGTGAGGTAGGCGCTGAACAGGATCGTGGGGATGCCGTAGCCGTCCAGGACCACGGCCAGGCCCGCGAAGCGGCTGTCCGCGACCAGCAGATCCGGCCGCAGGTGCAGGATCAGTTCCAGGTTGGGATTTCCGTCTCCGCCCACCTGGGGTAGATTGCGCAGGGCCGGGGGCCAGAGATCCCAAGTTCCCCTGCCGACAATTCGATCTCCCAGGCCCAGGGCGTAAACCAGTTCCGCCGCCGGCGCGCCCAGCGTGATAATGCGTTCCCGGCTCAGGACCGGGCCGTCCGGCAGCAGGCAGCAGAATGTCAGGAAAAAGACCTGAAACAGTTTGGAAGCCTTCAGAAGCTTGCCCTCACCCCCAGGCTGAAGTTCGCGCCCGGCATTTCGTTGTATTCCAGGGTATATTTTTTATCCAGCAGGTTGTTGATCTTGAAGAAGAAGCCCAGATGCTCGTTGACATCGCAAGTAACGGCCAAATCCATGGTAAAGAAGCCGTTTTCCGAGAGTGTAGTAGTGCTGAAAATATTATTATCGAATACTGTGATCTCGGCTTGGTCCTGCCAGCGTCCGCCCAGGTACAGGGTCAAGCATTTCAGCGGCCGGGCGGTGAGGCTGCCGCTGAAACGCCTTTCCGGCAAATGTTTCATGGTTTTCACCCAGCCGGAATTCCCCGGTTCTTCAGATTTGGACTGGACATAGGCCAAGTTTAAGGTGATTTCCTCCAGCGGGCTGAAGGCGGCGGTCAGCTCCACCCCCTGGCTTCTGATTTTATCTTTGTTATAGTAAGGAGTACCCCAAGCGACAGAACCAATCTTGTTTTTGAAATCGGTATAGAAATAGGCCGCGTTTAAAACCAGACGTTTGTCCAGGAGTTTCTGTTCGATCCCGATTTCATGGGAAAGGGATTCTTCCGGCTTCAGATCGGGGTTACCCACCTTTTGGTTTGTCCAAACATTTATTCCATACATTTCAAAGGCGGTGGGCACGCGGTAGCCGGCGCCGCTGTTGGCGTACAAACGCAGATCGCAGTCAAAGAGATAAGCGGCTCCCAGGCTGTGGATAAAGGCCCCGTCAAAGTGATCATAAAGATTATAGCGCCCGCCCAGGTCGAAATTCAGCTTGCCGTCCAGCAGTCGGATCAGCCCCTTGGCGAAGAAGGATTCAGACTGCAGGCTGGCACGGGTAAAACCCAGGCCGCCGAGGCTATAATTGTCATAATTGCTTTGTTCCATCCGTTGGTTTTCATAATCCGCTCCCAGGATCAAGGTGAAGATCTCCATGGACGAGAGGGTGTTCAGCCATTCGGCGTACCAGTTCTCCCCTTTATAGGCGGTGATGCCGGAAGAAGGGTAAGGAAAATCTACATTATCCTTACGAGTTCTGTCAGAGCGGCTGTAAGCCGCTTTGAGGCGGGCATCCCAGCCCTCCATGGGCGAAAGGCTGTAGGTAAGTCCGGCCAGGGTGAAAACATTGTCTGTGCTGTTGCCCGGCTCTGTGACAGCTTTTTGCGGATACACACTATCGCTGCCAAAGGGGATTTCCGGGCTGTCGTAGTTGGCAAAGCGGCTGTCCGTATGGTATAGATTCACTTCCATTTCCCCGCCGCCTTCCAGGCGGCGGCCCGCGCCCAAGCTGAAGGCCTTTTGCTCTGACCAGATATCCTTGAAGCCGTCTGATTTCACATACACGGGCGTGAAATTCAGGTAATTCCGTTCATCGCCCCAGGCCAGCCGGGCCGATCCTTCCAAGGTGGAAAAACTGCCCCAGCTCAGGCTGAGATCGGTCTGGTTCCCGCTCTCCCAGGTCTTGGCCGGAAAGAGGCTGATCACCCCACCCATGGCGTTGCTGCCATACAGGGTGCTCTGCGCGTTCTTGAGCACCTCCAGGCGTTCCAGGCTACCGGAGGGCAGGAGCAGGGAACTTTGGAAAGGGCTGAAATTGCCGCTGATGGCTGTGGGATCGCGCAGGGGGAAGTCATTCAGGCGTATTTGGGTGTAGTCGTTGTGGGCTCCCCGGATATGGGTGCGGTTAAGCATGGCCGGGCCGCCGGGGGTGGTCGAATATACTCCCGGAGCCTGGCCGAGGGCCTCCTCCAGGGTATGCGCCCTGGCCGCCTCCAGTTCCTCCTGGCTTACGACATGCACCGTGGTGGTGTTTTGTTCCGCCGGGGTGCGGATTTTATTGGCCGAGATCACCAGCTCCTCCAGGAGCACTTCCCTGGAGGCCGGGGCGGCCCGGGAGGGATGAGCGGGGCAGAGCAGGGTCAGCAGGGATAAGGCCGTAATCAACTTCTTCATGTTGTTCTCCAAGCGTCGAAGGTTTGGATACAACGGCGGAAGAGGCAAGACTCGCCGCCAGAGGCTGGCAAAAAAGAAGATTCCCCGGGGATCTTATCCCCAAGGAACCCGTTTTTCCCAAGGAAGGCGATGGCTTAAGTCCTCGTAAGCCGGCATCATCAAGCCAGGGGGCGGTCTTCCGACTCTCGGATCAACCTACTTTCCGCGTCTTCCCGTCAGTGTTCCGACAGTGACTTCTTGCGGATTTCGTCCCCGATTACGGCGGCGGGTCCGTACCGGATTCACACCGGTTTCCCATGGGCCGGCGACAACCGGCCCCCCACAGGCCAAGGCAATATATTCCGTGAGTCCTCTTTCTGTCAAGGTTGGCGGTTCAGCGTCTGTTACAGAACCAGGTGCGCATATATGGTTATGTTACGGCTTCCAGAATAGTTTGCGGCGGCTACAAAAAAGGCCGGGATTGCTCCCGGCCTTGCGTGGTCAACAGTCGCGCGCCTTAAAAGACAAAGCGCAGGTAGAGGTTGGTGTTGAAGGCCGGGTCGGCCTTGTCGCCGTTTAAAGGTTTGGCGTCATTGCTGAAAGAGGGAACGATGTAGCCGATTTCCAGGACGCTGGAGATGTTGTCCACGATGTTGTAGGTGGTGTCCAGGTTGAGTTCGATGAAGGACGCGCCCTCATGAATGCCCATATAGGTGTCGCCATAAAGCGCTGACCCTGTGAATTCTTTGTCGTTCAGGCCCTTGTAGTAGGCGATGCGGGCCATGTGGGTGAGTTTGTCCACGAAGCTGACATCCTGGATCTGCGCGGCCACGCCCATGGTTCCGACCATGGAGGTGGAGACTATGCCTTCCATGGCCAGGGAAGCGGTGCCGTAGGAACCCAAGCGGGTGAAGGTGACCCCGTCGTCCGCGCCGATGACCGGCAGGACGCCGTTGCCGTCTTTATCCATGCCCGAGGCGTACCATGCGCGCAGGCCGGGGGTGCCGAAAGGCAGGGAATAATCCGCGCCCAGGGCCGCCATGAAGCCGCTGGTTTCGCCGCTTTTATCTTTGGCCGAGTTTTTGGCGCTGCCGTAAATCGCGTCCAGCATCAGGGTCAGGGGTTCAATGGGGTTGTAGGTCACCGCCGCGCCGCCCACGAAGATCTTGGCCTCATCCCCGCCGGTCCAGGTAAAGTCGGCATCGGGATCGGAATTGGCCCCGGCCCTGCCGTAAACCAGGTAGGGGCTGACTTCCACCTGGTCCAGGTTCAGGGCCAGGATGCCGCCGAACATATCTATGGTGTTGTGGTTATTGATGGCGCTGATGCCGCTACCGCTGGGGAACTCCTCACTAAATCTGGGACGAGCCCAGAAGAGGCTGAGGTTCGCGGGGTCGGCCAGTTGGGCGCCCAAGATCACCCCGCCTACCCGGTCGCCGAAGACCGGGTTGCCGGCCACCGCGCTGGGCAGGGCCAGGTAAAGCAAGCCGGCGCTGACCGCGACCGGGGTGTTAGGTACATGCACATTCGCCCAGAGCAGCCGGGTCTTGAAATCCTGTCCGTCGGTGCTCAGGCCGCCACCGCCATCGCGGCCCCATTCATAGTTGCCCACCTGGAACTGGTAGTGGGCCTTGGCATACTCGCTGCCCTCGGCGCTCACCGTGGCCCGTAGCCTGGTGGCGGCAGTGACGTGCTGGGTGTTGTCATCCTTTGTTTCACTGTTGAAATCATCCGTGTTGTTGTTGAACATGATCGCGGAATCCACATGTCCGGTGGCCCCGAATTTTATGGCCGCGCCGGCCTGGAGACCGGAGCCGAGCACCAGGGCCGCCACTGCCAGAAGAATCAGCAAGCGTTTCATCGTTACAAACCTTCCTTTGCATGAGAAATTAACTTAGGCGCGCCGGGGAACGGTTCCCCCGGCGCGGTTTGCCTGTTGCCGAAGACCTTATGTAAAATCTGGCGTTTAGGCAAGGAAAAACTGCCGCGATTTTGCAGAAGGCGCTAAACCATTGCTTACACCAGGTCGAGCTTTCCGGTCCCCGGATCGATGATGAAGCCACTCGTCCGGATCTCTGCGGGCATCAAAGGATGGTCCTGGATAAGCCTTACGGTGTCGCGGATGGCGTCTTCGGTATTATCGAAGCCGGTGAGCCATTTATCCAGATCCATGCCGCCATAGCGGAGGAGATCCATTTTTTCCCGGCTGATGCGCCGCTCCTCCATCTTGCGGAGCAGCCCGGGAGCTTTCAGGCCTCTCATGCCGCAGTCATGGTGGCCGACGACTATGATACTCTCTACCTTCAGTTCATACACGGCGACAAGCAGACTGAGCATAGCGCCGTCAAAAGGACTCCGGATGATCGCGCCAGCGCTTTTGACGATTTTGGCGTCTCCGTTTTTGAGATTCAGGGCCGCCGGCAAAAGCCTGGTCAGGCGCGTGTCCATGCAGGAGAGAACGGCGATTTTTTTGTCGGGATATTTGGTTGTGGCGTAGGATTCATAGCTTTTGCCGGCTACGAACTTTTCGTTGAATTTCAGTATTTCATCTATATGTGGCATGTCCCGTCTCCTTATGAGATGGTCCGGGGAGGCATTGACCTCCCTGGATGCTGTTATCCTTATTTTTCGGCCACTCCGGGCAGGTCGGCCAGTTGTTTCAGAAATAGGTAGCGTTCGTTATAAGCTTTTTCCAGTCCGGCGCGCAGGCGCTTGGATTCCGCCGGGTTGCTGTTCTCCAGGGAGGCATAGCGGTTTTCGCCGGAGAGGAAGGCTTGCAGAGTGCCGTCCGGGGCCTTGTTTTCCAGTTGCAGGGGGTTTTTCCCCTGGGCGGCCAGTTCCGGGTTGTAACGGTAGAGGGGCCAGTAGCCGGAATCCACGGCTAGTTTTTCCTCTTCGATGCTCTTGCCCATGCCCTTGCGCAGTCCTTGGTTGATGCAGGGAGCATAGGCGACGATCAGGGAAGGTCCTTTATAGGCCTCGGCCTCCTTGAAGGCCTTGAGGACCTGGTTTTTGTTGGCGCCCATGGACACCGAGGCCACATAAACATAGCCGTAGGCCATGGCCATGCGTCCCAAATCCTTTTTGCCGGTCTTTTTGCCGGAGGCGGCGAACTTGGCCACCGAACCCAGGGGTGTGGCCTTGGAGGACTGCCCGCCGGTATTGGAATAAACTTCGGTATCCAGGACCAGCACATTGATATCCTCCCCGGAAGCCAGCACATGGTCCAGGCCGCCGTAGCCGATATCGTAGGCCCAGCCGTCTCCGCCGAAGATCCAGACGGATTTCTTGGCGAAGAATTCCGAGTGCTGCCAGATCTGCTGGTTCAGTTCGCCGGTGGGCAACTGAGCCAGTTCGGAGAGCACGGCTTCGCCCAGAGGACCGGACTCCGGGCCGTTGTCCAGGTTGTCCAGCCAGGCGTCAATAGCCTTATTAAGTCCGGCGGGGGTCTTCCTTTCTTTTTTCAACTCCTCGAGCAGTTCCACCAGCTTGGCGCGGCGCTGCTTATAGGCCAGGCTCATGCCGTAGCCGTATTCTGCGGCGTCTTCAAAGAGGGAGTTGCCCCAGGCCGGGCCGTGTCCGTCCTTATTGACAGTATATGGGTTGCTGGGACAGGAAGCTCCCCAGATGGAGCTGCATCCGGTGGCGTTGGCGATGGTCATGCGCTCGCCGAACATCTGGGTGAGCAGGCGCACATAAGGGGTTTCGCCGCAACCGGCGCAGGCCCCTGAGAATTCCAGCAGGGGCTGATAAAACTGGGAACCCTTGAGTTGGTCGCGTGGCAGGAGATTGTCTTTGATGGTCACATGCTCCTGGATATAGGCCAGATATTTTTCCTGGGCGATCTGGCTTGCCAGGGGTTTCATCAGCAGGGCCTTCTGCTTGGCCGGGCAGACATCGGCGCAGGAGCCGCAGCCTTGGCAGTCCAGGGCATAGACCTGGATGCGGAAATTAAGGCCGGCCGCTTCCTTGCCGACGGCCTTGCAGGTGGCCATACCTTTGGGCGCGTTCGCGCTTTCATGCTCGTCCAGCAGGAAGGGGCGGATGGCCGCGTGCGGGCAGACATAGGCGCACTGGTTACACTGGATGCAGTGTTCAGGCTGCCATTCTGGCACATCAATGGCAATGCCGCGTTTTTCGTAGGCCGAACTGCCCGGAGGGACTATTCCGTCCACGGACATGGCCGAAACCGGGAGTTGATCCCCGCGCTGGGCCAGGATGGGACGCATGAAGGTCGTGATGTAGGCGGGCTCGTCCCGGAGTGGCGCGTCATCATCCTTGGTCTCGGCCCAGCTTGCCGGGTACTTCACTTCCTGCAGGGCGCTCATGGCCTTGTCCACGGCGCTGACGTTCTTTTCCACCACGGAGCCGCCCTTGCTGCCGTAAGCTTTGCGGATGGAGTCCTTGAGCATGTCCACGGCTTCCTTGAAGGGCAGGACGTTGGCCAGCTTGAAGAAGGCGGTCTGCATGATCATGTTGATATGAGCGCCCAGGCCCAGTTCAATGGCCAGTTTGACCGCGTCCACATTGTAGAATTTGATTTTTTTCCGGGCGATGGTCCGGCGCATGTCTGCGGGCAGCTCTTTTTCCATTTCTTTGAGAGACCAGGGGGAATTGAGCACAAAGGTTCCCCCTTCGCGTATGCCCTCAAGGATGTCGTACTGGCGCACATAGGCGGCCTTGTGGCAGGCCACATAATCGGGTTGGGAGACCAGGTAGGACGACTGGATGGGCGATTTCCCGAAACGCAGGTGCGACACGGTGAAGCCGCCGGATTTTTTGGAATCATAGGCGAAATATCCTTGGGCGTAGAGATCCGTGTGGTCGCCGATGATCTTGATGGCCTGTTTGTTGGCTCCCACCGTCCCATCTGAGCCAAGACCGTAGAATTTGCATTGCACGGTGCCGGCGGGGATGGTGTCCAGGTATTCGCCCAAGTCCAGAGAGGTATGGCTAACGTCGTCCATGATGCCCACGGTGAAGTGGTTTTTGGGGGCGCGGCTGAGCATGTTGTCAAAGACGGCCTTGGCCTGGGCGGGGGTGAAGTCTTTGGAGCCGAGACCGTAGCGGCCGCCGGTCAGCAGGGGGAGTTTGCGTCCATGCTCCGCGAAGGCGGTGAGCACGTCCTGGTAGAGGGGTTCGCCGATGGAGCCGGGCTCCTTGGTGCGGTCCAGCACGGTGATTGTTCTGGCGCTGGCCGGAATGGCCGCCAGGAAATGTTTGGCGGAGAAGGGACGGAACAGGCGCACCTTGACCAGGCCGACTTTTTCACCTTTGCCGTTCAGGTAGTTGACCGTCTCCTCCAACACTTCGCAGCTTGAGCCCATGGAGATGATTACCCGCTCGGCCTGGGGGTCGCCGACATAATCAAATAGGCGGTAGGTCCGGCCGGTGAGGGAGGCGATGCGGCGCAACTGCTCGGCCACAATCTCCGGCAATTCCAGGTAGTGGGGGTTTACGGCCTCCCTAGTCTGGAAATACACGTCCGGATTTTGGGCTGTGCCGCGCTGGTGCGGCGTTTCCGGAAGCATGGCCCCTTCGCGGAATTCTTGGAGGCGTTCGAAGTTGACCAGTTTTTTCATGTCCTCGTATGCGACGGGCTCCACCTTGGAAATCTCGTGGGAAGTGCGGAAGCCATCGAAGAAGTGGCAGAAGGGGATGGAGCCCTCTATGGCCGAAAGGTGCGCGACCAGGCCCAAATCCATGCACTCCTGCACCGAGGACGAAGCTATGAAGGCGAAACCGGTCTGGCGGGCGGACATGACATCCTGGTGGTCGCCGAAGATTGACAGGGCGGAGGTGGCCAGGGCGCGGGCCGCCACATGAAAGACTCCGGGCAGGAGTTCGCCGGAGATCTTGTACATGTTGGGGATCATCAGCAAAAGACCCTGGGAAGCGGTAAAGGTGCTGGTCAGGGCCCCGGCGGCCAATGCGCCGTGCACGGCGCCGGCCGCGCCCGCCTCGGACTGCATCTGGCGAATCTGTACCACCTGGCCGAAGATATTCTTTTGGCCTTCGGCGGCCCATTCATCCGCCAGTTCGCCCATGACCGATGAAGGAGTTATGGGGTAGATGGCGGCGATGTCACTCAGGGCGTAAGCCACATAAGCGGCGGCAGTGTTGCCGTCCATGGTTTTCATTTTTTTTGCCATAATGCGGGGTCTCCTTGTGCTAAGGTGTGCTCAGGCATTGCTGAAACGCTCGATGAGTTCTTTAATTTTTACAGCCAGCATCGGCAGATCCGGCTTGGAAATCTGGTCATCCGCCCCGGCCATACGCCCTTCCTCCCTGACCACGTCGGAAATCAGGGAAGAGAAGAGAACCACGGGGATGCCTTTCAGGGAGGGATCGCTTTTTATTTTGCGGGTTAATTCGTGTCCGCTCATTTCCGGCATTTCGATGTCGGAAATGATCAGATTCACGAAATCGCCTATGGGAGCGTCTTGCGCCGCGCTTTCGTGTTTCCAGCGTTCCAGTTTTTCCCAGGCTTCGCGGCCGCAGGTGGTCTGCACCACGTTGTAGCCGGCGGCGTTCAGGGAGGCGGAAATGGTTTTGCGGATGATCGCCGAGTCGTCGGCCACCAGCACCGTGCGCCCGGCGCCGGAATGGCTGTCAGCCAGACCGTGAACGGGGGTGATCTCCAGGTGCAGGGAGGGGTTGATGGAGGAAATGATATGCTCCATGTCCAGCAGGAAAATTATGCGATCTTCCAGGCGTACCACCCCGGTGACGCAGTCGTGGCTGAAATATTGCAGATATTTGCCCGGCGGCTCCACCTGGGCCCAGGTCATCCGGTGGATGCGCGTAACCCCGGAAACAATGAAAGCCGTTACAATGCCGCTGAACTCTGAAACAATCACCTTGCGGTTGTCCTGCTGGTCGTTTTTTTTCTCCAGCCAGATGCTCAGGTCCACCAGGGGCATGACCCGGTCCCGCAAGTTGAAGGTCCCCACGGCGGCTTCGTGGCGTTTGCCGGGAACGGACACGACGCTCTCGGGCATACGGATGATCTCCAGCACTTTGGCCACATTCATGCCGAAGTAGCTACGGTAGGGGCTACCGTCTCCCAGTGTTTCGTCCAGATAAAACTCGATCACCTCCAGGACGGAGGCGCGTTCGTCTTTAACGTCGTAGGTCACAAAGAAACCTCCCGTATTCCTGGCGCAACGAATATACTATATTTATTTCCGTAAATAAAAGAAAAACGGAACAAAGGCAACCGGCGTTTATATTTTGCGCCAAGCTTTTAAGCGGGCCAGGATGGAGATGTCGGCCCGGTAGGGGTTGCGCGTTTTTCCTCCGGAGGGCAATTCCAGGCCGTGAGTCGCGCAGGCGTGGAGGCAGAGGCGCTCCAGAGAAAGCACATCCGCCGCGTTATAGGCCAGGAGCGTTTCCAGGGCTCCGGGGACGCCTATCTGGTGTTCCCGCCATAGCCGGACGGCGTCAAGGCCGTCCACGCCCTCCAACTCATCCCTGTCGAGACCCAGGCTTTTTTCCACTTTTTTCAGCCCGCCGCGCAAGTTCATGGCGCGGAAGACCGGGAGCAAATCCAGGTGGGCCATGCGCGCCGGGATGCGCAGACAGCGGCGGATAAAGGGGAGGTCAAAGGCGCGGCCGTTCCAGGTCACCAGCAGGCTGTGGCGGGACAGATCCTCGGGAAAGCCCTCCAGGTCGCGTCCGTTTACATAGCTCCGCAAGTTTTTGCCATCGTAAAGGGATATGGCGGTGACTACGGCTTCCCTGCCTCCCAGGCCGTTGGTTTCAATGTCCACGTAGGCCGCTGAGCTGCGGAAATGCGGAAAGAGCCGCCACTGCTCCCTGGGCGGCAGGCGCTCGCTGAACCAGAGGGCATCGTCAGGTCCAAGCCGGTCCAGGCGTTCCTGAGATTCCAGGAGCCCACGCCGGAAATCCGCCAGCGTCGCCGGATTCAGCGGCGGAGCGGGATGGGCCAGAGCCTTTTCCCAATTGTCCAGTCCGGCGGCCCGCAACTTGGCGTCCGTGGCCGGCCCTATGCCGGGCAAATGGAGAAAGCCGGACGTCAGCATTCAGCGGCCTTGTTTAAGCCTTTTTTGGGGGCAAAGGGTCCGCAGGGGGCAGTCCGGGCCGGACGTTTCCGGCGGCTTAAGGCAGCGCGGACTTCTGGCTTTGCAGATTTCCCGGCCGAAGGAGACTAGGCGGTGGTTGACCCCGCCCCATTCTTCCCGTGGAAAGAGTGGCAGGAGGTCCAGTTCGATTGTTTTGGGATCTTTTGAAGCGGTCAGCTCCAGCCGTATCGCTATGCGGGCCACATGGGTATCCACGGCCAGCCCTTCGTTGATCCCGAAGGCGCCGGAAAGCACCACATTGGCGGTTTTTCGCGCCACCCCGTCCAGAGTGAGCAGCTTTTCCATGCTGCGCGGCACCTCTCCGCCGAAATCGGCTAGGATTTTTTGCGCTGCGCGGATGAGGTGTCTGGCCTTGTTACGATAAAAACCAGTGGGCCGGATGAGTTCTTCTAGTTCGGCGGGCGCGGCGGCGGCGAAGGCCGCCGGGCCCGGCAGACGGCTGAAAAGGGCAGGGGTGATCCGGTTTACCCGTTCATCCGTGCATTGGGCTGAGAGGACGGTGGCCGCCAGGAGTTCCCAGGCGTTCTTGTGCGCCAGGTGCGGCCCGCTTTGCGGGTAAAGCCGCTTGAGAGCCGCGAGAAGCGCACGGGCGGTTTCGTTTTTGCTCATGGGGCAAGCTTAACCCGATCCGTTTTGGAAGTCACGGATTTGGGGCTTTCGCCCGGCCAGTGACAGAAAGTAGGTTTGGCATTTGGGACAGCGCTGATCTTCCGGCAGGATCCTGAATTGGCCAAGACCTATCATTTGCAGCGGGCGGGGCGGGGGAGATGCTTGGCAGGGAGGAAATCCCTGCACTGAGTAAAGATGGATTTTTTCTCGCAACGGAGCCTCCGGATGGTGGAGATTCCTGTCTTATAACCATAAAAAGGGGGAAGAGTCACCTTGCCCTTATCACGGGCTTAGGCTAGACTGGCGTCATGCAATATATCCTGGTCTATGTCACGGTTGGCGACCAGGCTGAGGCCGGGCGCATCGCCGCCGCTGTGGTAGGGGAGAAACTGGCCGCCTGCGCAAACATCATCGCGCCCATGCGTTCCCTGTACTGGTGGGAGGAAAAGCTGGAAGAGGCCGAGGAGGTTGTATTGCTGCTCAAGAGCGAACTTGGGCTGTTCGAGACCCTGCGGGACCGGGTGTGCGCTTTGCACAGCTATGACGTGCCCTGCATAGTCGCCTTGCCGATTCTGGCCGGCAGTCCGGATTATCTCAATTGGCTGGGGGGCAACATGGTTACGGCTGGAGGGAAGGACTGATGTCGGTTTATATTTCCGGTTCCATGGCCTACGACAGGGTGATGAGCTTCCAGGGTCTGTTTACGGATCATATCTTGCCGGATAAAATCCACCGGCTGAATGTCTCTTTTTCCATCGGAAAGATGGATGAAAAGCGCGGCGGCACCGGCGGCAACATCGCCTATAATCTGGCCCTGCTGGGTGAGCCGGGCATCCTGCTGGCTTCAGTGGGCCGTGACTTCGGGCCTTATGGAGCTTTTTTGCGTCGGGCCGGCCTTTCTCTTGAAGGCCTGCGCTGCCTGCCGGATGAATTCACCGCCGGGGCCTACATCACCACGGATTTGCAGGACAACCAGATTACCGCCTTCCACTCGGCGGCCATGAACATGCCCTGCGGTTATGTCTTTCCTGCGCTGGACCCGGCGGTGGACTTGGGCATCATCGCCCCGACCAACAATGAAGACATGGAAGAGCACGCCAAGTTTTATAGGGCCAATGGCATCCGTTATATTTTTGACCCCGGGCAGCAGATCATCGGTTTAAGCCTGGAACGGCTCCTGGCCGGCATAAACGGTGCGGCCATGCTGGTAAGCAATGATTACGAGCTGGAGCTTATCCTGAATATGTTCAGGGTGGATCTGTCCAAGTTGCTGGAGCTTGTCCCGGTGGTGATCACCACCCTGGGGCATGAAGGATCGCGCATCTCCCGCCAGGGGATGGAGAGCGTGCATATCCCGGCGGCCAGGGCCGCCTGCGTGCATGACCCCACCGGGGCAGGCGACGCTTACCGTGCGGGCATGATCAAGGGCCTGCTTCACGGCTTGTCCCTGGAAGAATGCGCCTTATTGGGATCGGTGTGCGCGTCTTTCTGCGTGGAGCGCTTGGGCACCCAGGAACACTATTATGATGCGAAGATGGTGGCCGGCCGGCTCCTGGAAAATTATGACCTACGGCTGGGACTGGATTTTATGCCGCTCTTTGCCGGGGAATAAAGCGTATGGAAAAAATTCCGGATTACCGCGCCCCAAGAGGCGGAAAACTGGCGATTCCGGCCAAGTCCGGCGGAAGGTAGGCAAGTTTTATGCTATCAGGGCGGCGGGTCGCGTTTTTCTTTCTGCTCTTGTCAGTGACGGTCTCTGGAGGCTCTGAGGGTCTGGGGGCCTCTCCCGTGGCCGTGGATCAGCTTTCCGGGGTTTTGTCGTTAAAAAATTCCGTTGCCTATCTGGTGGACCCCGGAGGCCGGATGACGGTGCAGGAGGCCGCTTCGCCCAGGCAGAACGAGCGTTTCCGACCTCTGGTCGCGGGTCTGCCATGGAACGAAAGCGGCGCGCTTTGGCTGCGGGTTTCCCTGTTCAGGAACAGCCCGGAGTCCGGGCGGGAGCGCGTAGTTTTTCGCCTGGATTTGGGCAGGGACGCGCCCCCGGCCAGGATATACTGGGCGGAAAAATTGAATCCGGAAGGAGAGGTCAGGGAGTGGCGGGACGCCCCGGCCTCGCGCCAGGGAATCCTCGCCCTGCCGGACCCGGAATTTTTGCCCATGACCGTATATTTGCGTCTGGAACATCTGCCGGGATTCTGGTTTGACCCCTTGCTTTTCGGCAGGGGGGCCGTGCCGCCGGATGAAGAGCTGGCCTGGACGCTGGGTTTACGCGCCTTGCTGGCCCTGGTCATTTTGATCTGTCTTTTGCGCGGCGCGATCCAGGGCGAAGGCTGGCGTGTCTGGGGAGCCATGGCCTTGGCCTGCGCTTTGATCTACGCCATGTATGGCGATAACGGAGCGGAACTGCTCCGGATCCGTCCGGAAGACGTTCCGCGCCTTCTGGCGCCGGGACTGGCGGTGATGATCCTGCCGCACTTGGGGCGTTATTTTATGGATGGCGGCGACGAAGGGATCTTGGGCAAAACCTTGATCCTTTTCAGCCTGCCCGGGATGATCCTGGCCCTTCTGCCCCTGATGCCGGATTTCGGCTGGACCGCCCGCCTGCTTCCTTTTGCGCCGCTGGCGTTGCTTCCGCCGTTTCTGCTCGCCTGTTGCGCCTTCCTGGCGCGCAAGGAAGGAGGCGCGGCCTATGCCCTCTTGCTTCTCTCCCCTTTGGCTGGCGCGCTGGCGGCTTGGTACAGCCTGCGCTTCCAGGTGGAATTGCCATTCAGGGAGCTTGGGCCGCAGATTTCCAGTTTCGGCTGGCTGGTGACCGGACTTTTCCTGTCGCTGATGAAAGGTCCGGCCCCCAGGGAAAAGAAAGATTTTTTCCCCCTGGACAGCTACCTGGAAAATGGGGGGCCGTTCATGGAGGTCCCGGAGGAAAATCCGGCCCTGGCCGCGTTTATGCGGGAGGGTTTATACCCGAAGGACGCGCTTTCGCGGGAAGCCTCACAAGCCGGATGTATGCCGGAGTGGAGTGAGGGCACGCCCATAACCCCCGTATATGCGGACGGTAATGAAGCGGTCCTGGAATTGGACGCCAGTTTGCGTCTGCCGGATGTGTCGGTCGCGCCGTCCGCGCCGGATGCGTTGGCCATGCCGGAAGATATCCTGGCGGAGGAAAGCGCTCCCGGATTTGCCGACGGGCCTGGGCACGGGGCGCTGTACATCCGGGACGAGGAAGAGCCGGGCCTGGTTTTAATAAAGTCAGTGGAAGCCGGGGGAGACCTTGGGATGGAACGGCGGCCGGTATTCAACCTGGCCGAGCTCATCCGGCATATCCACGAACAGGTTCTGCCGATGGCCGAAGCCAGGGGGATCAATCTTTCCTGGTTTGTGGCCCCTTCGCTTCCGCTGTTTTATCAGGGTGATGCGGATCGCCTTTCCCGGCTTATCCGGTTTCTGGTGCGGGGCAGTGTGGAGGCGGCGGAGAGCGGCTCGGTGCGTCTGACCGTGCGTGAAGCCCTGGAAGCCGAACAGGGGCGGCTGCGTTTCAGTCTTCTGGAAGTCTGCATGAACATCGAGCAGATGCGTTTTCCTTCAGAATGGATGAACCAGGCCTGGGAGCAGGCCTGCGCCTCGGGTTTTGTATTTAATATGGATTTTGCCCCGGACCAGGGCACAACCTTTTCTTTTACCCTGGATTGCGCGCCTTCGTGGGATTCTGAGCAACCGTCCGGGGCATCCACCCCGCCCGCTGAAGAAAGAACGCCGTTCGCGCTCTCCGTTCCAAAGTCGGATCGTCCGGCAGGGGGGGGATACAGATATAAGAAAAAGCAGGAGGAGCCTCTGCCCCCGCCCGAGGATATCCTGCCTCCGCTCAGGGAATATGTGGTCTTGCTGGACCCGGCGGCCAGCGGGCGCAGGCTGATGAAGCGCCAGTTGGAAGGGTTGCCGCATAAGCCTCTGGAAGCTAAGAACGCGGCGGAAGCGCTCAGGGTTTGCGCGAAACACCCGGTGGGGCTTTTGCTGTTTGACGCGGACATGCCGGAATCGGAGCTGCGGGAGGCCGTGGAACAGATCCGGGCTGCCGATCAGACGCGGGGCATGGCGGCAACTCCGGCCCTGGCTTTGCTTTCGCATGAATCCCAGGCCGAAAGGATGCTGCGTCTGGGTTGTACCGAATGCCTGGTAAAATTCATCAGCCGCTCCGAGTTCCAAGAAACGGCGTTGCGTTTATGCCCGCATCCGGATCATTCTTATTCGACCTGGTCCGGGCTGGGGGAGGATGCGGTCCTGCCCCTGCATCCGGAGCCAATGGCGGATAAAGGCCGCAGGGTACCTCTGGAAGATATGTTTGTACTGGATGACTATGACGGATCCGGAGCCACTGACGCTGAGGGGGTTTGGCGATCCTCCCTGCCGGAAGATCGGAGGAATGCCCCGGCCTTGACCATTGTCGGCGACACCGGCGATTTCATGTACGCGGAGATGCTTTCCGCCATTCCCGGTTTTCTGGAAGCGCTGCGGGAGAGTTTGCGGGATTTGCGGGATTCCATGGAAGCCGTGGATTTGGCCGGGCTGGAAAAGGCCGCCTCCCTGATGTTGCGTCAGGGGGAGGCTTACGGGCTGGTCCCATTGATGCGCATGTCCGTGTGTGTGTTCGAGGCCGCGAGGTCCGGCGAGGCCGAAGCGGCGGCTGAATTGGCTGAAGCCCTGGCTGAGCGCGTCCAGCGTTATCTTTCCAGCCTGGAACTGACCCATAGGCAATCCGGCGGATGATGCTCTAAAAATAAGTCATGGATATTTTTTTCAGTTCCCGCAGGCTACGCAGGGCAGCGTATTCGGTCAGCCCGGTTTTTTGAGAGAGTTCGGCCATGCCCACCGCGCAGTCTTCCTCCCGCCGGCCGTGGAACATGGTGAAAAATTCCCAGGGCCAACGGTCCTTCTCCGGGGAAGGACGGTAATAGCAATGGGAAATCTGCGGCAGGGCAGTGGCTGCTCGCGCAGCCGCGTCCGCCTCCTGTCGATCCTTCACCTTCCAGGCCACCATAAGATTGTGTTTGAAGCCGGCGCGCTGGTGTTTCAGGCTGGCCCCGAAACGCCGGATCACCCCGGCGGCCTTGAGAGATCGCAAAAGTTCCAGTACCTCGGCCTCAGTGGCGCCGGCCATGGCGGCGATTTCCGCGTAAGGAGTCGCGCTGTCCGGCAGGTTTTTCTGCGCCAGGGCCAGGATTCGCCTTTCCGTTTGGGTGAATTCGCTATATGTTTTTCCCATTCCAAAAGCATAGCCTAAAAGAGCGGAGAAGACAAATGCGTGCGGTCATTCTTGGCGGAGGAAGCTGGGGCACGGCCCTGGGCAACATGCTTGCCTCCAAGGGGCTGACGGTTACCTTGTGGTTGCGCGATGCGGAAATTGCCCTGGCGGTGAACACCAGCCGCGAAAATCCGCGTTACTTGCCGGGCCTGCCCCTGCACGAGCGTCTGAGGGCCAGCCTGGATCCGGACGAGGCTTTTGCCGGGGCGGCTCTTTGCGTGCTGGCGGTGCCTTGCCAGGGCGCCCGCGACGTGCTGCGCTCCCTGGTTCCGCGTTTCACCCCGGACCTGCCCCTGATCTGCGCCAGCAAGGGGCTGGAACTGGTCAGCCACAAGACCATGTCGGGTATGGTCGCGGAAGAGCTGCCCCGTACGCCGTATGCGATTCTTTCAGGGCCGTCTTTCGCGGCCGAAGTGCTGCGTGGTCTGCCCTGCGCCGTGGCTCTGGGCTGCGCCGACAAGGATTTGGGCGGCCGCCTGCGTCATATTTTTTCCACCCCGCGCTTCCGGGTTTATTCCAGCATGGACGTTCTAGGGGTGGAACTGGGCGGAGCCTTGAAAAACATCATCGCCATCGCCGCCGGGGTCAGCGATGGCCTGGGTCTGGGGCATAACGCCAGGGCCGCGCTCCTGACCCGCGGCTTGGCCGAAATAAGCCGTCTGGGAGCGGCCATGGGGGCGCAGCCGGTTACCTTTATGGGGCTGTCCGGTCTGGGGGATCTGGCGCTCACCTGCGCGGGGGATCTTTCGCGTAACCGGCGAATGGGTCTGGGTCTGGCCGCCGGTAAAAATTTAGAACAGATCCAGGCGGAAATAGGCATGGTCGCCGAGGGGGTCAAGACCACCGAGGCGGCTCTGGCTCTGGGCCGGGATTTGGGAGTGGAATTGCCGGTGGCCGCTACGGTGCATACCTTGCTGCGCGGCTCTCTGGGCGCCGGGGAGGCGGCCAGGCAATTGATGGCGCGGGCGCTTAAAGAAGAGTAATCTTGGTAAAGAGAGGAATTATGGAAAAACGCTCAGAGGAATTGTTCGACCTGGCCCGGAAGTATATCCCAGGCGGGGTGAACAGTCCGGTGCGCGCCTGCCTGGCGGTGGACAGCGTTCCTTTGTTCATTGTCCGGGGTAGTGGCAGCCGGATCACCACGGCGGATGGGGTGGAATATATTGATTTTGTGCAGTCCTGGGGGCCGTTGATCCTGGGGCATGCCCATCCAGGGGTGTTGCGGGCGATCGTGGAAGCGGCAGAGCGCGGAAGCAGCTTCGGAGCGCCTTGCGAGGCGGAGGTGCGTCTGGCTGAGGTCGTCTGCGCGGCTTTGCCCGCTATGGAAATGATCCGCATGGTAAGTTCCGGCACCGAGGCGACCATGAGCGCCCTGCGCTTGGCCAGGGCTTTTACCGGACGCAACCGGCTGGTCAAATTTGACGGAGGTTATCACGGTCACGGAGACGCCTTCCTGGCCAGGGCCGGATCCGGAGTCGCCACCCTCTCCCTGCCCGGCACTCCAGGAGTCCCGCCTTCGGTGGTTGAGGATACGCTCATCGCCCCTTATAACGATACCCCGGCGGTGGAGGAACTTTTCCGCCGGCAGGGGGAGGAGATTGCCGCTATTTTCGTGGAGCCGGCGGCCGGCAATATGGGACTGGTGCTTCCTGAACCGGGTTTTTTGGAGGCCCTGCGCGCCATCTGCGATCGTTACGGCGCCCTGTTGGTTTTTGATGAGGTTATTACCGGGTTCAGGGTCTCCTACAATTGCGCCCAGGGATATTACGGTGTGAAGCCGGATCTGACAACCCTGGGGAAAATCATCGGCGCCGGCATGCCGGTGGGGGCCTATGGAGGCAGACGCGAGATTATGGCCCGCATAGCCCCTGAAGGCTCGGTATATCAGGCAGGCACTCTTTCCGGCAACCCGGTGGCCATGGCTGCCGGGCTGGCCGCTCTGGAGGCTCTGCGGGTCTCGGATTATGCGGCTCTGGCCGCCAGGGTGGAGGAATTCTGCCGGGAGATGGAAAAAATTTTCGCGGCCAAGGGAGTGGAGGCGCGCATAAACCGTCTGGCCAGCATGTTCACCATTTTCTTTACCGGCCGGAAGGTGCTGGATTTCGCCTCCGCCCAAAGCGCGGATGCGGCGCTTTATACCAACCTGTACAAGCATATGCGGGGATGCGGCGTTTACCTGGCTCCTTCATGCTTTGAGGCGGCCATGGTTTCTTTCGCGCATAAGGAGGAGGATTTCAGCCGCGCCCTGGAGGCTCTGCGCTCTTGGGAACCGCGCAAATAAGGCAGGCTACTGGCCGCACTGGGCGCACAGCCCCAGGAATTCCATGCGGACCGTGAGAATGGTAAAACCTGGGGCCTCCATGCCTTCCGGCATTTGAGGTTCCGGCAGATGGCCGTAAACATCGGCCACCCGGCCACAACGTTCGCAACGCACATGGGCGTGGGGGCGCGTATTCCCGTCAAAGCGCTTCTGGAAGCCCGCGTATTCCAATTTTTGCACTTCCTTGTTCTCGGTAAGGAGTTCAAGGTTGCGATAAACCGTGCCCAGGCTGATGTGCGGCATTTTACAGCGCACCATGCCATATATTTCATCCGCTGTGGGATGGGAGGTGACTTTGCGTAGCTCATCCAGGATAGTAGCCCTCTGCTTGGTCATTCTGGTGTTTTGCATGGCTTCTCCTAATAAATGCATAAACGGCTCGCCAAGTTAAATATCTAAAAAAACCAAGCGGGCTTTCATGAAATAGTTTTTTATTTTCTTATCTAATCTGATAATTATTACTGATATTAATATAAAATAAAATTAAGATCAATAGGCGAGTGAAAATTTGGCAAGGAATTTTTATTTTTCGGGATTATTCGTGCTGGACGCGTAAATGGTTGTTTTGGTCGGTCAGTACGCGCACCCGATCCCCTTTTTTGAAGAAATCGTCAGCCTCGCGTTGCGATATGATTTCCTCACCGCTTTCCAGAAGAATGGTTATCTCCAGGAAATTCGCCTCCTGCACGGGGTTTGCGCCCCTGCCGGCCCGTGGACCTGAAGGGACGTAGATGTCGCGGACGTTCAGCACCACGCCCCGACGCACGCTGAAGGAAGCGCCGCGCTCTTCCTTATTGACCATGACGTCATCCGTAAATATTGAAGAGCAACCCGGCAACATGAGCAGGGCCGCGCCAATCAAGAGGAGGCTTTTCAGCATTTTGCAATTCCTGTAAAAAGACAGACCCCACCGGGGCGGGGTCTGTCTTTTTTTCATAAAGCCATAAGTTAAAACTGCTGGCGAGGAGCCTTGGGCTGGGCTTCATTCACCCGCAGGGTGCGTCCGCCGAAGCTGGCGCCGTCCAGTTCCTGAATGGCCTTGGCGGCGTCAGGATCTTCCATTTCCACAAAACCGAAGCCGCGGGCGCGACCGGTTTCACGGTCGCTGACGAGTTTTACCGAAAGCACACTACCGTGGGCTTCAAACAGGTTCTGTACTTCTTCTTTTGTGGCGGACCAGGGCAGATTGCCCACATAGAGAGACTTGGACATAAATAAAAAACCTCGCAAAGAAATTGTTCAACCTCCGCAGCTGATATGCCGGTGTCACAAATGACCAACGCAGCGTGCGATCCTCTTTTGGGCAAATGCCTGATTTATTTGCCTACGTCAATAGTCAAGGAAAAAATAGGGCATATCTCCATGAATTTTTTTCACCCCCGCGCCCAGCCCGCTTTTCCAGTAACCTCAGTCTTGTTGCGCGGGTTTACGCTAAAACGGGGCTGGCGTGTGTTTTTTCAACTGATTTTTATGCGCCTGGGCTTCATGGCTTCAGCCTTGGGCAGGTATAGGCGCAGGACGCCGTGGCGCAACACCGCCTTGACATGCTCCCGGTCCACCATGTCGGACAGGGTGAAACTGCGCTGGTAATTGTGGTTGCCGAACTCGGTGTGCAGTCTGCGGGAATCGTTGCCAGCCTCCGAATATGAGCTGGTCGCGTTGATGGCCAATTCCGATTCCTCAATGTCCACGGTCAGGTTTTCCTGGCTGACCCCAGGCAGGTCCATGATGATATGGAAGCCGTCCTCCATTTCCAGTATGTCTGTGGGCGGGATGATTCCGGTACTCTTTCTGGTTGTTTTGTTCATGTTTTACTCCTGTGCAAGATGATAAATTCAGGATGTAATGCTGATCTTGCGCTGCTTGACTTCTTCGGCCTTGGGCAGAGTCACGCGCAGAATGCCATTTTCACTTTTGGCCGTCACTTTGTCGCGGTCCACCGGCACATTGAGCCTGATGGCCCGCTGGAACACGCCGGCCCCGCGTTCCTGGCGAAAGTAGCGCCCTTCTGGAGATTTGCGTTCACCCTTGATGATCAAGTTGCGCGCCGTGATCGTCAGCTCAACTTCCGCCGTATCCACTCCTGGGAGACAGACATCCACGATGTACCCATCGTCATTTTCCGCGATATTTACTCTTGGATAATCCATTCCACGCGAATTAAGAGGAGAATTACGGAATACTCCATTCAAAAAACGTTCCAAATCATTGGGCACATCATAAATTGAACTGAAATCAATAACCATAGTGACCTCCAGTATCTTGGAATATTTAATTTTTTAAATTATCACATTCAGCCTTCATACCCGGACAACAGGCCGGCATGTTTGCCAGTTGCGGAGCCGTCTGGTTTAAGGTTCACTTATAGCAGATAATTGCAATTTCGGACTTGTCAAGAAGCATTCCCTACCGTATCCTGACGCCAGCAAGCGAGGAGATAATGAACCAAGGAAGGCTTTGCCCCATCATTCCTGAACCCGCGGAGCGGCGGTTGCGTCTGTTGGACCAGCGCCTTCTGCCAGAGCGCGAGGAATATCTGTGCTGCCGGTCAGTGGATGGCCTCATCTTGGCTATCCGGGATATGGCCGTGCGCGGGGCTCCGGCCATAGGGGTGAGCGCGGCCTGGGGTTGCTGGCTGGCCGCCTTGGAACTCGAAGAACGGGGAGTCGTCGGGCCGGGCTGGCCGGCCTGGTTAAATGCGCAGTTGGAAAAGCTGGCTGCCGTCCGGCCCACGGCGGTGAATCTGCGCCGGGCGGTGGAACGCATGCGCGAGGTCTGGCGCCGCGCTCCGGGCTTGGAGCCGCCGGGCCTGATCGTGGTTTGGGAGGCGGAGGCCTGGGCAATTCAGGAAGAAGACATTTCCGTCAACCGCCGCCTGGGGGGACATGGCGCGGCCCTGCTGGATGATGGAGATACCGTGCTTACCCACTGCAATGCCGGGATTTTGGCCACCTCCGGCTTCGGCACGGCTCTGGGGGTGATTTACGCGGCCGTGGAGGCGGGCAAGAAGATCCGGGTCATTGCCGACGAAACCCGCCCCCTGCTTCAGGGCGCCCGGTTGAGCGCGTACGAACTCAAGGCGGCCGGGGTGGAAGTGCGTCTGGCCTGTGACAATGCTTGCGCCCTGCTCCTGAGCCGGGGGCTGGCGCGGAAGGCGCTGGTGGGGGCGGACCGCATCGCGGCCAACGGCGACACGGCCAACAAGATCGGCACTTACGGGGTGGCTCTGCTGGCTAGGCGCTTTAGAGTTCCTTTTTATGTCGCCGCCCCTTCTTCCACCTTTGATTTTCATTGTCCCGACGGGACGGGCATACCTCTGGAGGAGCGGCCTGAGCAGGAGGTGACCTTTTTGGGAGGCGGACGTATCGCCCCCGAAGGGGTGTCGGCCTATAATTTTGCCTTTGATGTCACCCCGGCCGGGCTGATTAGCGGCTTCATAACCGAATACGGGGTGTTCCGGCCGCCGTATTCCAGGAGCCTGCGCCGGTTGCGCCGGAAGATCGGCGTATAATGCCGGTCATGGGCGGCGGACAGTATTGGAGAGAACTCCTTCTAGTTTTCAAAAGGCTCAAGGGGAATCTCCCCATTTTTTATAAGGTTCAGAAAGTAGAGCCTAAGCCGCCATTATTCGTTTCCTTGCTGGCGGTATTCCGCCAGGAGGGCGTTCAGGCTGCCGGGGAGGTAGCCGCGGAGATCAACGGCGCTGTATATAAAGCCCAGCTCGCGCAGATGCAGGTCAACGCGCCGGCGCAGAGCCGCGTCCGCCAGGCGGTCCAGGCCGTCTTCGTCCAGTTCCAGGCGGGCCAGACGCCCCTGTTCATGAAAGCGCACCCGCACCTGTTCAAACCCCTGGTCCAGCAGGAACTGTTCGGCGGCGTCAACGCGGGCCAAGCCTTCCGGGCTTATGCGCTCTCCGTAAGGGAAACGGGAGGCTAGGCAGGCAAAGGCGGGCTTGTTCCAGGTGGGCAGCCCCATTTCTTTGGACAGGGCGCGGATTTCCGCCTTGCCCAGGCGGGCTAGGCGCAGGGGGCTGAGCACACCCATTTCGGCCACGGCCTTTAAGCCTGGGCGGTAATCGTTTTCGTCGTCCAGGTTGGAGGCCTCGGCTACCCGGACCGCCCCTTTTTGGGCGGCCAAGTCCATGATTTTGCCCAGGAGCTGCTTTTTGCACCAGTAACAGCGATCCGGCGGGTTTTTGGCAAAATCTTCCAGGGCCAGTTCCTCGGAATTCACCAAGTAATGCCGTATTCCCCTGGTTCTGGTAAATTCCTGGGCCGTCCACAATTCCCTCTGGGGAAAGCTCGGGGAACAGCCGGTCACGGCCATGACCCCGTCACCCAGGGCGTCATGGGCGGTTTGCAGCAAAAAGGCGGAATCCGTCCCCCCGGAAAAAGCCACAGCCACGCTCCCTAGGCCGCGCAGGTATTCAGTGAGGAGTTGTCGCTTTTTCCCAAGGGCGTTCAAGGCCGCACCCCTCTCCCGGTCTAAAGACAAAGGGGGCTGCGGGCCGGCGGCATCATGTGCCCTTGAGCGCCTGGACGATTTCCTGGATGGACTGGGCGGCTTTTTCCGTGGGTACTTGGCAGGTTCCCACCTGGAAATGCCCGCCGCCGCCATGGGCCAGCATCAGCTTACCCACGTTCGCGGTGCAGCCTCGGTTGAGAATGGAGTGTCCCACGGTGATCACCACATTCTGTTGTTTCAGTCCCCAGATGACCTGGACGCTGACATTGGTGTCCGGGTACAGGGCATAGACGGTAAAACGGTTGCCCGAAAAAATCTCCGGCTCATCGCGCAGATCAATGATGAGCACGTTGCCGTCGGTTTTTGAGCAACGGGATAACATGGCCACAAAGTCTTTCTGGTGGGCGAAATAGCGGTCTGTTCTCTCTTTGACGTCGTCGGTTTCCAGGATTTCCTCGGCGCTTTTTTCTTTGCAGTAATTGATCATGTCCAGCATGAGCTGGTAATTGCTGATGCGATAGTCGCGGTAGCGGCCCAGGCCGGTGCGCGGGTCCATGATCATGCCCAGGAGCACCCAGCCTTTGGGATTAAGGATGTCATCGCGGCTCAGGTTGGCGCTGTCCACTTTATCCACGGCTTCCATCATGGAGTCCAAGCTTGCCGGAAAGCTTTCATGGCCTTTGTAATAGTCCCAGATTACCCGGGCGCAACTGGGGGCGAGTTTGGAATTGCCCTCAAATTCCACGACGCCCAGACGGTCGTGTTCGCTGCTGTGGTGGTCAAACCACATGCCGCAGCCGTTCACATAAGGCACATTGGCCAGCACGTCGTTGTCCGTCACATCCACCAGGCCGTCCTGCAAATCTTTGGGATGGGCGAACTTGTACTCTTCAATCAGGCCAATGGAACGTAGCAACACAGCGCAGGCCAGGCCGTCAAAATCCGAACGGGTCACCAGACGCATATTCAAGACTCCTGTTGGGTTTGCCCAGGGTTTTTTCAAGTTTACGCGGCTCAATCCGGCGGGTTTAAGCCGCTGACCTGATCTTTATAAGGCGAGTCCGCCAAAAAGACAACCCATTTTTATATTGCAAAAAGCCGGAGTTACGCACATAGTTCACGTATGCGGAGACGGCCCTGCGTGGAGAGGAACGGGCAATCATTGGCGGCGCCGCCCGGGATGCGGCAAAGGCAGGTTGACATGTTGGTAATTCTCACCGGAGCTGGCATCAGCAAGGAAAGCGGCCTGGATACCTTTCGCGATGCCGACGGGCTCTGGCAAAAGGTGCGCATGGAAGATGTGGTCACCCCGGAAGGTTTTGAGCGCGATCCGGAACAGTCGCACAACTTTCATAACGCCCTGCGCCGCACCTTGCTGAGCGGTTCGATTCAGCCCAATGCGGCCCACCTCGCCCTGGCCCGTCTGGAAAAAGAATATCCGGGCGAAACCCTGATCATCACCCAAAATATTGACGATCTGCACGAGCGCGGGGGCAGCCGGAACGTGTTGCACATGCACGGCGAACTTTTGCAGGTCCGTTGCCGGAAGTGCGCTACGGTTATGCCCTGGAGTGAAGATCTATTTACCTCCACCCCCTGTCCCAAGTGCGGGGCGGCCGGTTCGCTCCGGCCCAACATCGTCTGGTTCGGCGAGGTGCCTTTTTTTATGTCAGAAATAGAGGCTGCCCTGAGGAGATGCGCCATCTTCGTCTCCATCGGCACCTCCGGCAATGTCTATCCGGCGGCGCAGTTTTGCGTCATGGCCCGGCACAGCGGGGCCAGAACCGTGGAGCTGAACCTGGAGCCTTCCAACCAGGCCAAAGTCTTCCAGGAAAGCGATTATGGGCCGGCCACCAAAGTGGTTCCGGCCTGGGTGGAAAATTTGCTAAAAACCTCTTGCATCGGGGTGGTGAATTAGCTATTACTCCAGGCAAATTTCATAAAAGTCGTATGATCGCCGTCTGATGTCCGGCGGCGCCGGTTGTTCAATTTGTTGAGGGCTTCTCCGGGATATCGGGAACAATGGCTGAGAACCTCAGAGGTATTGCAGATTTCGACGTGGCTAATCTAAATCTAATCTAATCTATAATCTAAACCTTATCACTCCCGGAGGTATTCTATGGTTATCGGCATAATTCTCTCCTTGGCCTTGTTGACCTACATAGCCTATAAAGGCTATTCGGTCATCCTGTTCGCGCCCGTGTGCGCTATGGTGGCGGCGCTGACCGACGGCTACCATCTTATGCCGGCGTAC
>WRIL01000010.1 GCA_009782775.1 Desulfovibrionaceae bacterium | reverse complement strand
CGTCAGGGTGCGGACGCTCCGCCAGCAACCTTCCCTGGTGTCCTTGAGCGCCCGGAGCTTGCCGTGAAAAACGGGGTCATAGTGCGGGTTGTCCAGATGCTCGATCACGCCACACTCGGCATAAGGGGCCGTGTCGTCGATGATCCGGTAGCGCCAGGAGTTCGGGAAATACTCGATGACGGCGGGGTTGCTGTTGACGCTGCTGGGGGTTATGATGCTCTGAGCCATGATGCTGACCTCCTGTTTAGGTCTGGTGGGTGGTTAGGCCCTGGTCTGGTGCTCGTAACACTGGGCCAGAGGCCGTTTTTTTATTGCCCTTGTCTTGAGTATGTTTTAGTATATAACCACGTTTATGTCAAGAAATAATTTTAGTTTATGAAAACATTTTTAGGAGGATAAATGCCATGTTTACTAGCAATATAAAGGCATTGATGAAAAAGAAAAAAATGGCCGTCCGTGAAATGGTGACGTTAACAGGGCTTTCAAGCGCAACTATCAACAGGGCCCGGCAGGATGAGGGTATCTCCGAATGTCGCCTATCCACTCTCGGACGCATCGGCACCGCCCTGGGCGTGAGGACCAAGCGGTTATATGACGAGGGGGAGGGTCCGCCAGCAGGGGAAGGCCCGGCAGAGGGGGAATAATACGCCTTGCCATGGTCGGGGGGAGTTGCTATCTGTGAACTGGAGGCGGTATGCCGACAATACTACGCATAGGGCCATATAGATTCTTCTTTTTCAGCCGGGAAACCGGAGAGCCGGCGCACATCCATATTGAGGCAGGGGAGAAAGAGGCCAAGATATGGCTTGCAAATATCCGCCTGGCAATGTCATATGGTTTCAGGCCGCACGAAATCACGGAGCTTCTTGCGCTTGTGAAGGAACACAAGGAATTTCTTCTGGAGGCATGGAATGGCTTCTTTAGCCCCAAGTCTTGATCATACCGCCATGGGCGTCCGTTTTGATAGTGATTCCGTCATGTTTGACCTGGCGGACGGCAGGACGATTTCAGCGCCCTTGGCCTGGTTCCCCCGGCTCCTCTCGGCAGATGTAACCCAACGCTCAAACTGGCAGTTGATAGGCAGAGGGTACGGCGTACATTGGCCGGATGTAGACGAAGATATTTCCATCCTTGGCTTGCAAGGCCTTTCAGATTGAGGGCCGTCACTTTACCAACCTGAAAGGCGGCCCTGTGTCGCCTTTTCTTTTGCCCCTGAAAAGCCCCTGAACGTGAGAAAGCCCCGCTCCCCCCCCATGTGAGGAAATGCCGGAAACGGGGCTTGTAGGTGGTGCAGGGGGCTTATTGCCGGGCTTCCGCTTTTACGATACGCGCGCGCGCGTAGTGGTCCGCCTCGGCTTTGCCACTGCTATCAAGGTGACACTGAATTGAGTCAGCAATTTTTATACAGGCTTCATTTGTAGCCTTGATTTTGTTAGTTTCCGGCCTGGAACCGCCTTGAGCCATGGAGCTTTGTTCGGTTGTCGTAGTGGTGGGCATGTTTTGGGCTTCTGGAGAACTGTCAGCTGTGAGTGCGGCGCCAGGGGCGGAAGCCAGAATACTGTCAACAAAGCGTCTGGTTAAGCCATCAACCTCATTTTGCATGGAACGGACATTCAATTCAAGAAAACGGACAGCCTCAGCCTTATCCACCTTGACGAGGGAGAATAAGGCTGAGGCCACAAGTGGATCGATTGTCCGGCCTTCAAATTGGCCCATAGTTTTCTTTATGCTCTGGTCCTCATCAAGGATAAGCCTTGCTCCCAGGTTTGCCCGCTCCCTGTCGTCGTCAACCCATTCTCCCTTATCAATGCCCTCAGGGAGTGGGTGCAGCTCCGGGTCGAAGGGAAGAGATGATTTTTGTTCCGGCTTTTGGTCATAGGCACAGGCCACATGCTGAGCAAGCTCGGCGCAGCGGTCAAGCGTCAAATCGTAAGCATCTGCCACCAGGGATAGTTTTATCCAATCGGTCATTTTATCACTCCATATCTCTCAGTTCGTCCAGATAATCGGCCCACTCGTCCATCATTTTCCGGCGCTCCGGCAGGTATTCGGCCCTGTTATACGCGCCCCGGATCGCATTCTTTTCACCGTGGGCAAGCTGCGCTTCTATCACGTCCGGGCGGTAGCCCCGCTCGTTCAGCAGGGTTGACGCCATGCTGCGAAAACCGTGTATAGTCATTTTTCCCTTACTGTATCCCATACGGCGCAGGGCATTCAAAAGGCCAACATCCGATATGTAGCGTGTAGCGCTGAATGGGCTTGGAAATACCAGCTTTCCACCCCTGGAGTATTCGCGCAGGGCTGTCAACAAACTGACCACCTGCCGGGCTAGGGGAACAATGTGCGGTTGCCGCATTTTCATCCTGGCGGCGGGTATTTTCCATTCGGCGGCCTCCAGGTCAAACTCTGACCATTCCGCCCCCCTAAGCTCCCCAGAGCGCACAAAAACATACGGCAGGATGCGCAGGGCATAGGAAATGCTGACATCTCCCCTATATCCATCAATGGCCCGTAGAAGGTGCCCGACTTCTATAGGGTCCGTTATTGCCGCGTGATGCTCTGTTTGAACAGGTGGCAGAGCCTCTACCAGCCCGGCGGCCACGTCATACTTGGCATACCCCACAAGGCGAGCATAGCGGCATATCTGCCCGGCAAGCTGTGCCAGGCGTCGAGCGGCTTCAATAAAACCACGCTTCTCGGCATGGCGCACGGCGGCGAGAATATCGGCAGGTTCCAGCTTGGAAAGGGGAATGCCCCCAATATAGGGGAAAAGTTGGTTTTCCAAGCGGGAAAGGAGTGCTTTTTGATGGCCGGGTGTAAGAGTTGTGGTCTTTTTAGCGTACCATTCGCGGGCTACAGCTTCAAAAGTGGCCGCTTGTTCACGCTCAAAGGCGGCAGCTATCTTTTTGGCTTCTTTCTTGGCGGCGCTGGGGTCAATATCGTCCGCAAGTCGTTCCTTGGCTTCATCACGCCTAGCGCGGGCTTCTTTCAGTCCTATGGAGGGGTAAACGCCGATAGACAAGCGTTTTTCCTTGCCTTGGAAGCGATATTTGAGCCGCCACAGTTTACCACCCGCCGGGGAAACTTCCAGATACAAGCCGCCGCCATCCGAGAGCTTATAGGCCTTGGATCGGGGCTTGGCGTTTTTTATGGCCGTGTCAGTAAGTGTTGCTCGCATGGGGGCATTTTCAAGGTACGTTTTTTCATCATTCAAACCATGCCCCCTAAAATGCCCCCATTTCAAGTATATGTCAATAGATTTTGATAGACGCATTTAGACAGGGTATCCCCATAAAATCAAAGTCTGCCAAGGCTTTTTAGACTTTGACAGACTTTCTTAAACTCTTATTTGGCGGAGAGGGAGGGATTTGAACCCTCGGTACAGGTTTAAGCCCGTACACTCACTTAGCAGGCGAGCTCCTTCAGCCGCTCGGACACCTCTCCATTCGGGGTGCAGGTTATATTCGGTGATGCCTTCTGTCAAGCTCCTGGCAAACCCTCCGGGATGTTTCAAGAGCGCTTCACTTCGTGGCAAAAATAACTCAGTCCCGGAAAAACTCCTCCATTTCCGCCTTGACCAGCCTTCTTTCCTGGAAGAGCAAATCCGCCTGGCGCACGGATTTGCCGGTCCCTTCCTGGACGGCCACCACCGCCTCCAGGCGCGCGAACTTGGCCTGCCCCATAAACATGCTCAAAAAATGCTTATAGTCCGCGGTTATTTTCAGGCCGGTGTCGTAGAGGCCGAAGCGTTCAAACATGCTTTTCCTGATGAAAGCCGCCTGGTGGCTGATGGTGCGGTTACGGAAGAAGTTTTTGTCCAGGATGCCGGGCGTGAGGCTGATTATTTTTTCGTCGGCGCGGAGGATGCAGACCTCGCCGTAGAGCACGTCGATATCCGGCGCGGATTTGAGAGTTTTATGGGCCTGGGACAGAATATCCGGCCGGGCAAAGGCATCCCCGGCATTCATAAAATTTACGAAGAGCCCTTGGGCGCGAGCCAGCCCTTTATTCATGGCGTCATACAGACCGGCATCGTTTTCTGAGACAAAGGCATCCAGACGGTTTTTGTACTGTTGGAAAATTTGCAGGTTGTTCAAAGCTGATCCGCCGTCAATGACAATCCATTCAAAATCTTGGAAAGTCTGCCGGACGATGGAGGAACAAGTATCCTCCAACCTTGGAGCATCCAGGCAAACGGTGATGATGGAGAAAAAGGGTATGGGCATCAGGGCCCCCTTCGGACTTCCAGGACGATCTTCCAGAGGACGGAGAGGAGGATCAGGCCGGCGGCATACACCCCCAGGGTGATGCAGATTTCGGTGAGGCTGGGGATGTATTCGGTGATGCCCCCAAAGGTGTTGGGGGTGAAGCCGCCGATGATCAGTCCCAGGCTTTTGTCGATCCAGGTGGCGGTTACCAGGAACCCCAAGCTCCAGGGCAGGATTTGCGGATGGTGCCGGGTTTGGGGGTTGAGGAGCAGAAATAGGGAAGAGATGCCCATGCCCGCGCAGGCCCACATCCAGTAATTAATCCAGTAGATCTGTCCTTCGTGCCCGCTGAATAGAAAGACGATGGGCCGGGCATGACCGGGGATGCCGCTGTAAAAGGCGGTGAAAAGTTCCATGGCGTAGAAGAAGATATTGATACCCAAGGCGTAGGTGATGATGGTGGTTAGGCCGCGCACGCCTCGGTCGCCGGGGGTGAAGCCGGCTAATTTTTTCAGGGCCAGGCAGAGCAGGAGGAGGATGGCCGGGCCGGAGCAGAAGGCCGAGGCCAGAAAGCGTGGAACCATGATGGCGGTAAACCAGTAAGGGCGTCCGGGCAGACCGGCGTAGAGAAAGCCGGTGACGGTGTGGATGGAGAAGGCCCAGAAGATGGAGATCCAGATTAGGCGCTTGATCCATGGCGGCGGGGGGAGGTCGTGCTGTTCGCTTTTTAGGGTGGTCCAGCCGATGACCAGATTCAGGAGCAGGTAGCCGGAGAGGGCGAGCATGTCCCAGAACATGACCGATTTGGGCGAGGGATGCAGGAGAATGTTCAGGATGCGTTGGGGTTGGCCGAGATCCGCGAAAATGAAGAGCAGGCACATGCCCACTGCGGCAACGGCCATGAATTCGCCCAGGATGATCAGTTTTTTGAAATCCTGGTAGTGGTGAAAATAGGTTGGCAGAAGCAGCATAACCGCGCCGGCGGCCACCCCCACAAAGTATGTGAATTGGGAGATGTATAGGCCCCAGGAGACATCGCGGGAAAGCCCTGTGACCGAGAGTCCGGCTTTGCTCTGGACGAGATAGGCGATGAGGCCGGCGACCAGAAGGACGGCCAGGGCCGCCAGCCAGAGGCGGAAACGGGGTGAAGGTCTGAGGGCAAGTTCCAGCATGATTTTTTTAGCTCTTTCTCACAAGATGTAGTAAACGCTTGGGCCTGTTCCCAATTCCGGCCTGCGGGTCAGGCTGAGCCGCCCATGCAGGGCGTGGGAAATTTCCGAGTCCGGGTCGTTCAGGTTGCCGAAGATCATGGCGTCCTTGGCGGCCTCTACACAATAAGGAGCTAGTCCCAGAGGCAGACGCTCGGAGCAAAAGGCGCATTTTTCCACCACCCCGCGCATCCGGGCGGGAAAGGCCGGATGCGAAGCGGGCAGATAGGGTGCAGGGTTGTGGAAGTTAAAGCTGCGCGCGCCGTAAGGGCAGGCGGCCATGCAGAAGCGGCAGCCGATGCAGCGGTGGTAATCCATGGCCACAATGCCGTCGGAGCGTTTGAAGGTCGCCCTGGTGGGGCAAACCCGGACGCAGGCCGGATTCGCGCAGTGGTTGCACAAGAGGAGAAAGGAGCGCGTTTCCAGTTCTCCGGCCAGGCGCGAAGGTAACCCTTCGCTAAAGGCCGCTTGCGCGTTATCTTCCCAGATCCATTTAATTTTTTGTTTTTTATCGGGAATATCCGGCACGTTGTGCGCCTGGTGGCAGGCTTTGATGATCTCCGGGTTCCGGCTGAAGTCGGTGGTGAGGATGGCCAGCCCCCAGCGGGTGGAGCCTGCCGTCGGAGTTTCGGTGGAGGCGGTTCTGGCGATCAGTCCCCCCAGGCCGGCGAAGCCCCCGATGCTCCCAAGGCCCGCGATTCCGAGGCCGGAAAGGCTGGTTTTCCGCAGAAAGTCGCGCCGAACCATTATGATTTCCCTTTGGCTTCGAGGTGGCAGTTCCAGCAGTAGGGACTTACGCTGTTGCTCACATGGCAGGCATCGCAAAAGGCGGCCCGGTCATTGTGGCAGCCCTGGCAGGTGTTTTGCAGGTTGATCTCCCAAGTCCTGCCTCGGGCATCGGTATACAGTCGCTCTCCCTGGCGCAGGGCCAGATCGCGCCATTCGTTCAGCAAGCGCATGTGCTCGCCGCGCATATAGTCCGTGGGGGCCAGGCATTCTTTTTCGCCCACGGGCATGGCCAGGGCCGGACGCTTGTAATCCACGCCTAGCTGGTTCAACCAGAAGGGCGAGGTGAAGATTGCCATAAAAACCAGCAGACCGGTCAGGATGGCCTTGACGTTATACATGGTCATTTTCCTTTACCGGTTCTTCTTCGGCGTCCACCACCGGCAGATCCTCCTGGCGCAGGTCGGTCAGGCGCTTTTTTTCGCCTTTCATGATCAGGGCGTTGCCCACCAGCTCATGCAGCCCGGTCACCGTCACCCCCGGCGCCCAGTAATCGGCGAGCGGCGGCAAACTGGCCCGGTCCAGGGCGCAGATGCAGGTCATGGCGTTCACTCCGTATTTTTTCTGGACATAGCGCAGGGCATGCCCGCGGGGCAGCCCTCCGCGCATGCGTGCCTCCATGATTTCATCGGTGTTCAGGCCGGAGCCGGATCCACAACAGAAGGTGCGTTCCCGAATGGTGTCTTCGGGCATTTCCACGAAATTGTTGCAGACCCGCCTGAGCACCTGTCGGGGTTCTTCCAGCAGCCCCATGGCCCTGGCGGGGTTGCAGGAGTCGTGGAAGGTGACCGTCAGGTGGTCGTTGCGGGAAGAGTCCAGGTTCAGGTGATCATGCTGGATGAGATCGGCCGTGAACTCGGCGATGTGCACCATCTTGGCGGAGGCGGCATGTTTGAAGAGCGTGCCGGTGGCGGGGCTGCGCGGGGTTTCCAGGTTTTTGGGCGCCGGGCCGTTCATGGTGTCCATGTATTGGTGCGCCACCCGCCACATGTGCCCGCATTCGCCACCCAGGATCCACTTCACGCCCAGGCGTTCGGCCTCGGCGTACATCTTGGCGTTGAGTTTTTTCATCAGGGCGTTGGAGGCGAAGGAACCGAAATTGCCGCCCTCCGAGGCATAGGTGGAAAGGGTGTAGTCCAGTCCCAGCTCGTGAAAAAGCATTAGATAGCCCATGAAGGTATAAATGCCGGGGTCGGCGAAGATATCCCCCGAGGGGGTGATGAAGAGGATCTCGTGCCCTTTTTCGTTGATGGGCGGGTTGATGCGCAGGCCGGTGATCTCTTTTATGTCGCCGCAGAGAAAGGTCACAATCTCCTTGAAGGCATGGGGCGGGATGCCCAGGTGGTTGCCGGTGCGCTGGCAGTTGCCCGCCGGCTCCATGATCCAGTTCAGCCCCAGTCCCAATTCCAGCAAAAGCTCGCGCACAGCCATGGTGATTTCCGCCGTGTCAATGCCGTGGGGGCAGAAGAGGGAACAGCGCCGGCACTCCGTGCACTGGTAAAAGTAGTAAAACCATTCCTTGATGATTGATGGGTCCAGGCGGCGCGCTCCGGCGACCCTGCCCAGAAGCCGTCCGGCGGTTGTGAAATCCCGGCGGTAAACCGAACGCAGGAGTTCGGCCCGCAATACCGGCATATTCTTGGGGTCGCCGCTGCCCAGGAAGAAATGGCATTTGTCGGCGCAGGCCCCGCAACGTACACAGATATCCATGAACAGTCGCAAGGAGCGGTATTTTTCCAGGCGTTCCTTCAATCCGCGATGGATAATATCCTCCCAGTCCGGAGGCAGCCCCCAGTCCTCTTCCGCCGGGTTCCAGGCATGGGCGTTGGGGAACCCCAGACCGCGCAGGGTGTCTTCCCTGGCCGGGTAAGCGTAGGAACCTGGAACAAAGTCCGGCTTAGCGTCCATCCAGTCGGGCAGCCGGCCGTCCGGTGGGGCGAGGCGCAGACCGCGCAACAGTTCGGCGGGAGGGGGTATTTTAGGCATGGGCTTCCGGTTTTTTTTCAAGAGGCAGGCCAGCCGCGGCCATGACCTCGCGGAATTCATCCTCGTATTCCTTGTAACCGCGGTAGGGTGACGGGGCATTCCAGGGGTTCAGGTGGCGTGTCCCTCTGGAGTTGTTGGGTAGATTCCGGGTGGGGGAAAGGAAAATGCCGCCCATGTGCATGAGCTTGCTGAAAGGAAAGTAAATTAGCAGGGCGGAGAGAAAGGCTAGGTGCAGATAGAGCATCGGCCCCGCTTCCCCGGCGATTTCCGGATGCAGGCGGGTAAGTCCCATGATGTACACCTTCACGGAGGTGATGTCGGTCTTGTCGAAATAGCGCAGACAGATGCCGCTGCCGGCCAGCCCCAGGATCAGGAAAAGGGGGAAGAAATCCGCGGCCCGCGAGATATGGGAGAGCCAGCCGCGCAGGCGGCGGCCGATGAGAAAGAGCAGGGCCGCGCCCAGCAGGGCCTCGGAAAGGTAAAAACGGGGAACCCCGATCTGGAAGATCCCGTCCAGGGTCTCCAAGGCCTGGAGGCAGGCCGGGACAGGTTCCAGAAAGAAGCGGAAATGCCGGAGGAAGATCAGCAGAAAAGAATAATGGAAAAGCAGGGCAAACCCCCAGAGCCACTTGGAGGACCATTGTACCAGCCCGCGCTCCTCGGTCAGCCTGGAGGCGCTGTTGCGGAACAAGGAACGGAAGGTCAATACCTCCAGGACCATGCGGCAGACGGTTTCCAGCGGAGTATAGGGCGCATCCAGGCGGTTTTGCCGGATCCGCTCCAGGGAGCGCTGCTGCCCACCTACCGTGGGTATGCGGAAGGGCACGGGGGATTTGCCCCAGATGAACACCCGCCGGATGAAGCCGGCCAGAAAAATCAGGGTCGCGGCGTAAGGCAGGACAATGCCGAAAAAGGGCTGAAGCCCGGCCATAGCGCCCATCCAGGCGGTCAGCCCCAGGGTGGCGGCGGCGAGCAGAGCGACGAACATGCCTTTCTCCCTTAATATCAGCCAGACAGGCCGGCCAGGCGAAAGATCTGGGAGTGGCGGCGCTTGAGTTCCTCCACACGCAATTCAGCCACCTTGTCCCGGCAGCGCACATAAGCGTCCAAGGCCAGGAGCATCAGGCCGTCAAGCGTTTTTTCCAGACGGAGGAACTCCTCCAGCCCCGCGTTTTTGGCCTGTTCTTCCAGTTCCGGACCGCAGATTCGGTGGAGGATGTGCTTCAGGGCATAGATCAAGGCGAAGCCGGCTTCCGGGGTGGAATCCTGCACCGCCCGCACCCGCATGAGTTCCTCCAAGGCACAGGTCAGGTCTTCCCGCGCCGTTTCATTGCGCAGATAATCCAGCATGGCCTCCACGGCCTCGCGGTGGCGCAATCCCGCCGGGTTGAGAAAGGGGTGGGAGGTCGCGCGCAGATACCCGGAGGAGCTCAAAGGGTAGCCGCGCTCTACCTCTGTCAGCCATTCGGCAATGATCCTTTCCCGGTACTCGGTTAGCAGGTTTTTTATGCTCATTGGCAAGGCTCTTCATCATGACGCGGGCACTCCAGGGTTTCGCCCAGGTCCAGCGGCAGAGTGGGGATTGGGGCGATGGGCGCAAGACTGTCCAGCTTTGTTTCCGGCGGCCGGACGGGGGCTGGGCTGGGCCAGGCCGCTGGCAGGCCGCTCAAGACGATTACCGGCAAGGTCTGTCCGCCGTGGCGCGCGGCCAGGGCTTGGTTACGCCACAAGCCGGCCCTGAGCCGGAGGGTATCCAGCCGGGTCATGGTCGGCGGTCGCAGCTTTCCGTCCCGCCTGTCCGCCAGGAGCTCTTCCAGGGCCTCAAGCGTGGGACTGCCGTCCCGGATTTTTTCCGCCAAAGCGGCGATGAACAGAGCATCCTCATCGTTTTCCGCTATCGGGCATAGGATGGCGGACTCGGAGAATTGGCGCAGGGCCGTCAAACAGGCCGGGCAGGAAGGAGAAAAATAGAG
Source organism: Desulfovibrionaceae bacterium (assembly GCA_009782775.1). Lineage (GTDB taxonomy): Bacteria > Desulfobacterota > Desulfovibrionia > Desulfovibrionales > Desulfovibrionaceae > WRHT01. The sequence continues at coordinate 62,538 of WRIL01000010.1, read as the reverse complement.
GCTGATTTTTTTGTTTTCGGATGTTCCGGGTAGCGGGCTTGGGGGGAGTTCGCCGAGGATCGCCCCCAGGTTGATGATGAAGAGTATGCACCAGCCGGTCTGCAAGAGGCCGGTTAACGGGCGGATGAATCTGGCCGGCCCGGAGGAGGCCGGCCAAAGGCTCTTCCAGGCGCAGAAGATGAGCAGGGCGACGAACAGACAACTGGCACAGGGGCCGATGCCGGCCATGGCCAGGAGAAAGAGAATGTCTCCCGCGAGGAAAAGGGCGGCCAGGCTCCTGGCCGCCAGACGCAGGCGGAGGGCGCAAAGTCCGGCCAGCAGAAAAAAGATCAGGGACGCTGCCCACCAAGGCGAAATGCCGGCAACGCGCAAAGCGCGTGAGGCCGCGCATCCGCTGCTCAGGCAGAGAAGCTCCGCGCCCGGGGCAAAGGACATGAACAGGCAGTAGGTCAGCCCCAGAACGGAGAAGATGAGGCCGGGCAGAGGCCGGGAGAGCAAGGCGTTCCAGATTTTTTTCATTGTAGTTGCAGGGGTTCGGTCACGCCCCGCAGGCCGGCCAGGGTGAAGAGCAACAGCAGAGTGGCCTGGGCGCCCTGATACATGCCTTGGGGGTTGAACCATTCATCCAGGGCATGGACGTTGCCGCATTCACCTCCGGTACGCAATGTCAGGGCCGGTGTGCCGCGGCTGATGGGGGCGTTGGCGTTGGTGCTGCCGGGGGCTTCAAGTATGGGCGCGATGCCCAGAGCCTGGAACACGCTTATGGCGGCCTGCACGACCGGGGCATTATCCGGCTGGTCCCCGCCCGGTCGCTTGCCGGCGGGTTTGATCTCCAGACGGACTTGCTTTCCGCTGCTCGCCCGGAAGGAGTTTTCTTCCTCCAGCCCCTGCCTGACCAGGGTCAGCATCTCTTCCTCCAGGCGATCCAGGGCCGCGGCATCGCCGGAGCGCATATCCAGTTTGCAGGAGGCCCGGCCGGCGACGGAATTTATGGAGGTGCCGCCTTCGGCGAGTCCCACGGTGTAGCTGGCCCTGGGTTCAGCGGGTAGGCGCACCCCGGCGATCTTGGCGATAGCTCGGCCCATGGCGTGGATGGGGCTGGGTAGGCCGTAGGCGTGCCAACTGTGTCCCCCTGGGCCGGTAAAGATAAATTCATAGCGTCTGGAGCCGATGCCTCCCTTGGTGATTCCGCCCAAAGTTCCCGGCTCCAATGAAAGGCAGGCCTTCAGTTCCGGATGATCGCGCAGCAGAGCCTTGAGGCCTCGAAGATCTCCCTCCCCTTCTTCGCCGCTGGTTCCGCCGGCCATGACGCTCAGCACGGGCTTCAGCCCGGTTTGCCTGACGGCCCGCAGCACGGAAAGCAGAAGGGCCAGCCCGGCGGTATCATCCCCTATGCCGGGACAGTAAAGCCGCCCGTCCCGCTCCGTAACCGCCAGGGGGGCGCAGGCCTCAAATACCGTGTCCAGGTGGGCTTCCAGCAGGATTTTACCGCCCTCGCCCTGAATGAAGCCGTAAGCGTTGCCTTCCCGATCCACCCGGCAATCCCGCAAACCTAGTCCGGACAATTTTTCCAGGTACATGGGGGAGCGGGCTTCGTGTTCCTTGAAGGGCGGCCCCGGAACCAGGGCCATTTCTTTCAGTTCCCGTAATACGGTTTTCTGGTCGGAGCGCAGGAATTCCAAGGCTTGGCGTATCCGAGGATCGGCCAGCAGCGTCTCGACCAGGGCGGGGATCACGGAGGAAAGCGGCATATCAATAAATCTATCCGAGGCCGGGGACAGGCGTCAAGGGCATTGCCCCCTCCGTCTGCCGGCAAAAGTTGTCAGGAAGCCGTTCCCATTATATAAGCAGGTCAATGCAACGCACACCTTTGTCCCTTCTCCTGGGAGTCATGATTTTTTTCGGCGTCAACTGGGCCGCCCTGGCTGCGGAGTCGCGTTTCAGAAACAGTCTGGGCATGGAATTCGTCCTTATTCCAGCCGGAGAGTTCCAGATGGGCGCTTCCGGCGTATTCGGCGGACCCGATGGAGCCGGAGCGGGCCGTGTTCCTGATGCCGGAGGCGGACGCCTGGTGAAGATCAGCCGGCCTTTTTACCTTGGGCGCCATGAAGTAACCCAAGCTCAGTGGGTGGCGGTTATGGGGGAGAATCCCAGCTACACCAAAAGTCTCCGGCATCCGGTGGAGTCATTTTCCTGGGAAGAAGCCCAGGAGTTCATCCATAGACTGAACCGCCTGGAAGGCCGGGAGAGGTATCGCCTGCCCACAGAAGCGGAATGGGAGTATGCGGCCAGGGCCGGAAGCCGGGGGGTCTATTCCTTTGGAGATGACCCGGCGGATCTGGCAGAATATGCCTGGTATGACGGCAATGCCGGAAAGCTCCACCATCAGGTGGGCCGGAAAAAGCCCAATGCCTGGGGACTATACGACATGCAGGGCAATGTCTGGGAATTTACCCAAGATTGGTATTCCGAAGACCATGACCCGGCGCCCGTAGCCATTGACCCCAGTGGTCCGGAGCAAGGCCGAGGGCGGGTGGCCAGGGGCGGCTGTTATGGAAACAAGGCCAGGGGGTGCAGATTGACGGCGCGCCTTGAGGTGGCGCCGCAGACGCGCAACTTGGGCATCGGCCTGCGCTTGGCCTGCCTGGCGGAGTGAACGTGGCGTGAAAAATTGATTGACTTGTCTCAGTCCCGGCGCGTATAAGACAACTTCCACGGGCGCCGGTAGCTCAGCTGGATAGAGCAACAGGCTACGAACCTGTAGGTCCGGGGTTCGAATCCCTGTCGGCGCGCCAGGAAATTCAAGGGATTACGAGAAATCGTAAGCCCTTTTTTGTTTGCCATGCCGATTTTGTACTACCCTTGTACCACTTCTTTTGGTAGGTGGCGTGCATATTAAGACACGATTAGGTGTAATAAGAAAAATTTCGTCAGGACCATCGCTACATGCACGGTAGCGACGAACAGCATAAGCGCGGCGTCTTTCATAAATTCCATTATCGTCTTTGCCTCCGCCACTCCCACGGCTCAACCGGGTTGTCATCCGCCAGTCCTATCCCCTGTGCTTTATGCTCGGTTATGATAGGTATCAGGATCTGTTTTTTCGTTCAAGTTCCCCGGCAGGAATGAAAACCTCCGCTTCGGCTTAGGCTCCAAGCGGCAGCGGTATCGTTTTCCCGCCTTTCATCCGGGCGGTCAGGCGGGGCCCCGTCACATTCCCGGCAAAGAAACAAAAGCCCCCTTGGGAACCACCACCAAGGGGGCAGGAAGGTATGAGAGCAGACCATACGGTGAGGACCGCCCCGCTCCCACGATCCTGCATAACAACTATGATTGTAGTTGTATGTTGCGGTGGCAACGTTTGAATAAAAAAATAGCCATAAAATGACCCTACCCCAGGCTCGACTTTTGGGCGCAGTTCATGAGGTCACTACCTATCCTGGAAAAATCTGTCACACATGAAAAAGTTTATTGAGTGGATGTCCCGGAGTCGCGTTCCCGCCTGTCTGCGCGTGACGTTTTAAGCAGCGGAACGCACGAATTAGAAAAGGCCCTAACGGCTTTTCCGCTGGGGCCTTTTCTTTCATAGATGGTGTGCGGTCTAAAGGCTTTCCTTCATCTTTTTGGACGGGGTGAACTTGACGGCCTTGTGAGCCTTGATGGTGAGTTCTTTACCGGTTTGTGGGTTCCGGCCTTTCCGGGCGGCCCGCTTCACCACTTTGAAGCTCCCGAAGCCCACGATGGTCACGGCCTCGCCTTTTTTCAGGGATTTGGCAATGGCCGCGAAGACGGAATTGTAGGCGGCCTCGGCTTGGGCCAGGGAGTTGAGCTTGGCGGTTTCTTTCAGCGCTTTGACGAATTCGGCTTTGGTCATGGATTTACCCTCCTAGTGAGCAAGTTGGATTTGTCATCCTGTAGCCCCATGACCGCTAAAAATCAAGGGTTTATTGAAAAAATTGTTGAGAAATAAGGTTATTCTTGTGATTGAAGCTGCCTATTTGCCGAATATCATTGATTTTGCCGGTCAACCCTCTGACAATTGTGGTCATGACGGGGCAAGGACACGATCTATTCGGTACCATTCTGGTACTACTTTTTGCGAAGCGAAAGACCGGTTTGCTTGTTCCAGGGAGAAGGTGATATATGCAAACAGGCTGGACTTGGCGGAATAAAGAAATAAAGGAGAATCCCATGTCATCCCTCCGCAGCGTCTCCATAATAGTCGTCTGTGGCGCAGGCCCGGATAAAAAACTCCAGGAATCATGCGAGCATTTTTCAGCTCTCAACCCCAGAGCGGAAGACGCGGCTCGCTACGAAGAAGAAACCTTGTTCTGTAAATTCCTGGGGCATCGCGGGGAATGCTTCTTTCGCAAGCACGAAGAGACGAACGACTGGGTGGACACACGTAATGTGCCTCAGCGGGTCTGTCCACCTCGGCCGGCTGGTGATTGGCGTCCCATAGCCACTGCCCCCAAAAACAACACCCTTATCGTAGTCTATGGAGAGCATCCGGAATACGGGCACCATACCGATTTGGGGCACTATACCCCGGAAGGCAAGTGGATGTCGTTGGTAGGCCATCACATAGTGGAGTTGACGCACTGGATGCCGTTGCTTCCGCTACCTGGAAAATAAGCGAGGGGTGTCCACAGCTTAAGCCGGAGCCAAAAAGCCCAGAAGAAGGAGCAGCAGGGCCGCCGCCCATGCCCCAAAGGCTGCTTGCGCCTCATGGCATGACCGAGATTTTGTTCACCACCTTGCCCACTCCCTTGGTTTCCCGTGCGATTTTTACGGCAGTGACGGACTGCGATTCCTTTTGCACTTGTCCGCGCAGGGTGACTACGCCCTGTGCCGTTTCCACCTTGATGTCCAGAGAATCCAGTTCTTTTTCAGCCAGATACCTGGCTTTTAGTTCAGTCGTGATTGCGGAATCTGTCACAAAGTTTTCGGCCTGCGCGATTTTGTCGGAAATGACTCCGGCATGTGCCGGCTGTGCGGATATGAGCAAAAAACTTGCGACCAGGATTCCAGCGAAAATCAGGCCTTTCATAGATTTTTCTCCTTATTTTCCAGCTTCCGGCAGCGCTTTTGGGGTTAACGCCAGCCAGCGGCCATGTGGCAGATTACCAGGATCTGCCTTCCTGTTCAAGTTCCCGCCGAAAGTGAAGGGTCGTTATGGTCGCGACTTCCTTTTTTGCTGTTCGCGTGGTCCCGGGCGGGCCTTGTGCTATTTTTCATGAATTGGTAAGCCCCATGAGATGAAAAGACGCCACAAGATCATTGCGGCCATCTCCGCCGTCCCCCTGGTGGCCGCGTCTTTTCTTGTGGGATGCGCGTTGCGCGAATTCGGCCAGACCCCGGAAGACCTTTCCGCATACGAAGATTTGCACTATTTTGCCGATGGGAAATTCCACAGCCATGAGGATACGCCTTTTTATCCGGATCGCGTCAAGGGCGGCTTCAGTTGGCTCCGCTTTCTGTTGTCCTATGCCAACTCCCCCAAAAAACTTCTGCCCATGCTGCGGCTGGGCAGAGATTCCTTTGCCCCCGCCCCCGAAGAATTGGCGGTGTACTGGCTGGGGCATTCTTCCATGATTGTTGAATTGGAAGGCCGTCGTTTCCTGGTTGACCCGGTTTTCGGCAATGCCGCGCCCGTACCCCTGGTCGTGCGGCGCTACTGGCCTTGCCCGTTGGAGCGCAAGGACCTGCCGCCCCTTGATTATGTGCTGATCACCCATGATCATTACGATCACTTGGAGTATTCCACCATCCGCCACCTCAGGGATTGGGAAACCATCTTCATAGTTCCTTTGGGCGTGGGCGCGCACCTGCGCAAATGGGGAGTGCCCGGGGAAAAAATCCGCGAACTTGGCTGGGGCGACGAATTCCGCGAGAGCGGCCTCAGCGTCATTGCGGAGCGAGTCCGGCATTTTTCCGGCCGCACCCTGAAAACGCGCGACAGCAGCTTGTGGACCGGCTACGTCCTGAAGGGGGAAAACCGCCGAGTCTTCATCAGCGGCGACAGCGGGTACAGCGATAGTTTCAGCGCTGTGGGGGAGAAATACGGTCCCTTTGACCTGGCTTTCCTGGAAATAGACGGCTGGAGTTCCGGCTGGCCGGGCACACACCTGTTCCCTGAAGAAGTGATCCGGGCCTTCCACGATCTCCGGGCCGAGGCGTTGATTCCCGTACACTGGGGAGTCTTCGACCTCGCCATGCACCCCTGGGATGAGTCCATCCGTATGCTTCGCTCCCTGGCTGATGAGGATGGGGGCGTCAATCTGCTCACCCCCCTCATGGGGGAAAAATTGATCCCCGGCCGCATTCCGGCTACGCGCTGGTGGGAGGGTCTTCCGTAGCCCCCAGCAGGCAGTCCAGTGCCTCTTCCAGGGTGATGTTCCCAAAGTATTCATGCAGGGGCAGGGGGAGCAGGGCTTCGCGCAGTTCCTGGCGGTCATAGCGCAGCCCCAGGAGGCGTTCAGCCGCCTCCTCCGCTGGCCGCAGGGCCAGGAAGTCGCCGAAGAAGCTGCAGGCGGCCAGCCGCCCTTCCCGCACTTCCAGCAGCGTCTCCAGCGAGCCGCCGGGGTATCTTCGCCGGTTTCTGAAGTTGCAGGGCGGGGATCTGCCGAAGTTCCACTCCCAGGAGGCATACTTTTCCTCGCTCAAGGCCCGGATTGCCTCCAGGTCTTGCCGGCTGAGGCGTAGTTCCCGCACAGACCGGTTGCGGGTCAGGCTCGCGAGGATTTCTTCGGCCAGATTCTCGATGGAAAAATCCGGGTCCGGAAGAAATTCCCGGATATTGGCCACTCTGCTCCTTACCGACTGGATGCCCTTGGACACGATCTTGTCTTCCTGGACGTGTAGGGCCCGGCTGAGCACGGAGAGGTCGGAGTCAAAGAGCAGGGTGCCGTGGTGCAGGAGACGCCGTTGGTGCAAGGCCTGGGCGTTGCCGGAGATTTTGCGCCCCGCCGCCAGGATGTCGTTGCGGCCGGAGGTCTCGGCCGGCAGCCCCAGGCCGCGGAGGGCGGCGGCGATGGGCTGGGTGAAACGCTCCAGGGTCGTCTGCCCCCCTTCCTCCACCCCGGCGCTGCCGATGATGCCGGTTATGAAAGAGAAATTCAGGTTCCCCAGGTCGTGGTAAACCGCCCCGCCGCCGGTGATGCGCCGCACTACCCGGATATCTTGTTCCTCCACGAAGGCTCTGTTGATTTCCGCGCTGCTGTTCTGGTGCCGTCCCACCACAATGGTGTTGTGGTTACGCCAGAGGAGCAGGCAGTCCTCTTCCGGGCCGCGCCTGAAGATATATTCCTCGGTGGCCAGGTTCAGCCCGGGATCATGGCCGGGAAGGCGCAGGATGTTCATTTATTGAGGATGTGGATGGCCCGCTGGTCAACGACCAAGGCCGCTTCCCTGAAGGCTTCGGCCACGGTGGGGTGGGCGTGGACGGTTCTGACGACATCCTGAACGGTGGCCTTCATTTCTATGGCCAGGGCAGCTTCGGCGATGAGGTCCGTGGCCCTGGGGCCGACGATATGCGCCCCCAGGATTTCCTTGCGCTCCCGTCCGGCGATGATTTTGATGAACCCCTTGCCGCGGTTCATGATCAGGGCCTTGCCGTTGGCCAGGAGGGGGAATTTGCCGGTCACGTAGTCCAGCCCCCGGATTTTGGCCTCCTCCTCGGTCAGGCCGGCCCCGGCGCATTCGGGGCTGGTGTATAAGCAGGAAGGGATGGAGGCCGGGTTGAAATCCACGCTCTCTCCCAGGGCGTTTTCCGCGGCGATTTCCCCCTGGACCGAGGCTGCATGGGCCAGCATGCTCAGGCCATTGCAGTCGCCGATGGCATAGACTTCCGGCAGGCTGGTTTCCAGGCGGCTGTTGACGTGGATGCCCCCGCGTTCCTGCCGGATCCCCGCGCCGTCCAGATTCAGGGACGCGATGTTGGGCTTGCGGCCCACACAGATGAGCGCCTTGTCCACGGAAAATTCCCAGGCTCCCTGGGAGCTTTCCACCCGCGCCACGGCCTTGCCCTCCTGTTCCCGTATGCCGGTCACCCTGGACGCAGTAAAAATCCGCACCCCTTTTTTGCCCAAGTCGGCGCGTACGCTTTTGGCGATATCCCCATCCAGCATGGGCAGGATATCTTCGAGCATTTCCACCACGATCACCTGGCTGCCCAGGGCGTTATACAGGGTGGCCATTTCCATGCCGATGATCCCGCCGCCCAGAATCAGCAGGGATTCAGGCACGGCGTCGAGGTTAAGGGCTCCGGCGCTGTCCAGGCAGGGGGGCAGATCCGCCCCCGGAATGGGGGGCAGGACCGGCAGAGAGCCGGTGGCCAGGATGATCCTGTCAAAATCCAGTTCCCGCCACCCTTCCGCGTCCCGCAGGCGGATGCGCCCGCCTCCGGCCAGGGAGGCGGAGGCTGAAATGATCCGCACCTTGTTGGCGGACAGGAGGCCGGCCACCCCGCTGACCAGGCGTTTCACCACCCCGGCCTTGTATTCCTGGGCCCTGGCGAAATCCAGCCGCGCCTCGGCCATGACCCCGCAATGCGCTCCTTCTCTGGCTTCGGTATAGAGCGAGGCCGAACGCAGCAGGGCCTTGGTGGGGATACAGCCTGAATTCAGGCAGACCCCGCCCAGTTTATCATGTTCCACCAGGGTGGTCTCCGCCCCGAGTTGCGCCGCGCGAATGGCCGCCACATAGCCGCCGGGGCCGCCGCCGATAATCGCTATTTTCATTGGTTATTCCTGGCCGAGGCCATGTCTTCGCGGGCCAGCCCGATCAGTTCCGTGCCGATCTTGCCGGTCCAGGCCTCGACCACCGGCTTGGTGGCCCTGACAAACAGGCCGATTTCCTCGTAAGTAAGCTCGGTAACGGTCACCCCTTCTCCGGCCAGGGTGCCCTTCCAGTCCATGGAATAAGGCTCTGTCCCCAAAGCTTTGAGAAGGGCGATGTTTCGGCCGCCGTCGTTTTCATCCAGGCCGGCCCGCCCCAGGGCTATCTGGAAGGCGGCGGCCTCTCCGGCGGCCTTGGCGATCAGTTCCTGATCCGCGGGACTGAAAGATTCCCAGACTTCACGGTTGGCGGCGAATATGGTGGGATCGGCCACATAGTGCCAGTTGGTCAGGTGCTTGTGGTAATCGGTCACCTTGAGAGGGAAGAAGGTCAGGATGGGGTTTTCCTCTCCGTCAATCATCCCGTCCCTTATGGCTGTCATGGTTTCGGACCAGGGCACGGCGATGGGGTTGGCCCCCAGGGCCTTGAAGGTGTCAATGAACAGGGGGCTGCCGACCACGCGGATTTTCATGCCTGCGAGGTCGGCCGGGGTGCGGATGTCCTTTCTGGCGTTGGTCAGTTCCCGAAAGCCGTTTTCACCGAAGCAGATGAACTTGACGCCCCGGCTCTCCAGTATTTCGGCGATTTTTTTGCCGGCCTTGCCGCTGGTTATGGCATCCAGGGCCTTGTAGCGGTCCGGTTCGTCGGAAATGAAGAAAGGCAGGGAAAAGAGGTTCAGTTCGACGACTTGCGGCGAATAGTTTATGGTGGACTGTACGGCGAAATCAGCGGTGCCGTTGCGCAGCAGTCTAAAGGAGTTGGTCTGCTTGCCCGTGGCCAGCTGGGAATCTGGATAAACCTGGATATTGATCCGGCCGGCGCTCCGTTTTTTAACCAGGTTCGCGAAGTACACGGCCCCCTCTCCCCAGGCGGTGTTCAGGCCTGGCACGATGTCCAGCTTGTACTCTGTTTTATAGGCGGCCAGAGCCGGGATGGCAGGCAACGCCGCCAGGAAAATGCTTATCAGGGCCAGAACCGGCCTTTTCATGCTCTTCTCCGTGTAATTTATGATATATCCGAGCCCAGCCGGGATTTCAAGGCAGCGGCAAGGAAAATATCTTGCGATCCGGGAAGCTTTGGAGTTAAACTGTGAATGGAGGTCGTTATGGCCCTCATTTTGAGCAGCGCGGTCTCCGCCCTGGATTCCTTCGGGGTGGGGATGCGGGTCATTACCCACAATGTGGCGAATATCAGCACGGAAGGCTTTCGTTCGTCCAGGGCGCGTTACGGGGATAACCCGGATTACGGGGGTGTGCGGGTGGAGGAAATTCGTCGTATCCCCATAGTCGGCAGACAGGATACGGAGATGGCGCGGATGCGGGTCTCCGCGCGGGACGCAGTTGAGGCTGCGGCCGAGGTTGCAGCGCAAAACCGCCTGGAGGAATACCGGGCGATCGAGGCCAAGGCGGCCGACGACCTGCAGATCGAGCGGGAGCTGACCGAGGCCATCATCACGGAACGTGCCTATGAGGCCAACATGACCATGGTGCGCGTCTATGACGACATGCTGGGCACGCTGATCGATATCGCGGTCTGAGCCTAGGAAAATTTTCTGAACATCCTGGGCTCGTTTTCGGAGCCTCCCAGTCCAGTGCGGCAATAACCCAGAATTCCCCGCTGGTTTTTCTTGTCCTGGTTCAGGGCCGACCTGGTTTCGCTTATCAGGTGCTCAGCCTTTTGTTGCAGGCGGTGCTGCAAAGACTGCATGGCAGTCAGCTTGCAGGTCAGGACAATCTGGTCGCAGCCGTCTTTTTCCATCCAGGCGCGCTGGACGAGTTCCGAGCGCGCCTTGGCGCTGTCTTCCAGCCCGTCCAGATCATCTTGATTCAGCAGAAGGAGCTCTTCTTCCGCAATGCGGAGGGCTTCATCCAGAAATTGGAGGCTGGGGTGCATAATCAGGCCGCCTTGTATTCAGCGATGTCGCGGGCGAGGTTCCCGAGCACGCTGTTCCAGTTTTCGCAGATCGGCAGAAATTCGTATTCGGCGAGATCCGCGAGCATGAACCAGTCTTCATGCTGGGTAATTTCGGACATTTCATCCAGGATATCGCTCATTTTTTCCGTCAGCGGGGCGAGTTCGTTGTCGCGGTTGATGGAAAATTCGCTGCGCAGCAGGGCGACCACCCCAAGGAAATGCCGGGTCACATCCATGACGTCCGCCATCACTTCCAGGGAAGCGCCGATTTCAGCCTTGCGCAGAAGCTCGGCGGCCCGGGTGGCGCCGCTGGTCATCAGGGTGATGACCTTGTAAAGCTCGGTGGTAATGTCTGCGGCCATTTCCTCCACGGATACGGTGCGGATCTCCACCTTGCGTATGTCGGAGCTTTCAATGTCTTCAGACTGGTGGGGGTAGAGTTCGCTGAAAGCTTCGTCGTTGACCAGCACATCGGTGATGATGCGGTTTTCCAGTTGATTTTCGGAAAAGGTCTGCACCAGAAGTTCTTCCAGGTTGGCGAAATTGCTTACCTGCAAAGCGCTGGTCCGGCCGTCGATAATGATCATAACAGTCTCCTTTGCTCCCCGGTTTGGGGATATTTTTCCTGGTGCAGACTGCTATGCAAGTTGCGGGCCAAATCTTTTTCTTTTATGTAACCCTTTGTAATAACGATGAAATAAGGCTATGATACTGGGTCACGCAGACGAGGGCCTGTTCCAGGTCCTCGCCCTGCTCCTGGATTTCCCCCTGCCAGAGCAGACTCAGGGAGGTCAGGCCGGGAGAAGCTTCAAAGGCCGCGGAGCATTTGCGCATGGCCTGGAGAAAGCCTTCTTGCAGTCTGGGCAGGGGTTTGCGGCGTAGCATCTGCCCCAGTTCCGTCAAAAGGGCGAATTGGGCCAGGAGGGCGGAGAGTTCGGCGGCCAGTTTGCCCTTTTCCGGCTGGGGCAGCAGGCTTTTACCGGTATCGGACAGTTGGAAATCTTTGCCGATATCGCGGTCAAGAAATTGACGGAGGAAGAGGCGCTGTTCCCTGAACCAGACGGTTCTGGGTTCGGTTTCATGTCCGGAGAGTGATTGCAAGTCCATAAAACCGAAGCCGTCCACGCTGGTGAGCCAGACGCGGGGGCGTTCTTGCCGCGGGTCAAAGTGCGCTCCGGCCTCTTCCGGCCAAATGGCGGTCTCTTGCATTTGGGGCCAGCGGCCTTCGCTCAGAAAGCCGGAACATAGACGCAGAACCGTGGATGGCGGAATGGCCCGGCGGCAGCGCAAGCGGTGCGGGCAGTCTGCGTCGAAGGCGCAAGGGTGGCAGGCCAGGCCGGGCTCCAGGCAACAGCTCTCCGCCTGGCCTGGGCCGGTATCCCAAGCTTGGGCCGTGGCCAGGAAGAGGCCGAGCACAGGACAGCCCAGCCCGGCGGCCAAGTGCATGGTGCCAGTGTCGTTGCTGACCAGGAGGCGGGTTTCTTGCAACGCCATGGCCAGTTCTTCCAGATTGGTTTCGCCGGTGAGGTCCAGGCTGGGGGCGCGGGCGAGCGTGGCATAGCGTTCGGCCAAGGGTTTTTCTTCCGCGTTTCCCAGAAGCATGGGGAGCATCCGGTGCCGCTCCCACAGCCCTTGCCCCAGGGCGGCAAAGTATTCCTCCGGCCAGCGACGGCGCTCTTCGCTGGCTCCCAGTTGAAAGGCCACCAGTCCGGCGGCTTGGGCGCGGGCATGTGTCAGGCGTTTTTTCAGGGCCGGCCCGAGGCGGGCCTTTTCAGGCAGGCGCAGCCGGGTGTCTCCTGCCTCTCCTTGCGTCTGTCCGGCCACGGCCCGGAACAGGTCCGCCACATTAAAGGGGCAGACCGAACGCCGGCGGCTGGATCCCTGAAAAAAGGCGGCCCAGGGCGAGGCGGTGCCGAAACCGAATTCGTTCATTCCGAAGCCGGTGAGCGGGGCTTCTTCCGCCAGAAAACGCCCCAACAGGCGTCCGGGGACCGAAGGGGTGAGGTTGCAGACCAGATCCGGCTTGAAATCCCGCCGCAGTTCTTCCCGCCACTGCCATAAATCCGCGCCGGCTTCCCGCCAGTTTTCTTCCAGGCGTCCCAGGAAGGCGTCTTTGGGCAGAGGGCGGATCAGGGCGAGCTTGCGCAGGAATTCTGCCCCCGAGGCGAAGTTGTGCAGACAAACCAACCCTACCGGGTTATCTTTTTCCCCAGTGGGCAGGTTAAGGGAGGCCAGGGCGTTTATCGCCGCCTGGCTTTGCAGCAGGTCGCCGAAACGGGTCAGGTTGACGAGCAGTATATTCAAGGCAGACGTATTTCCTGGCCCGGCATGATGGGTTTTCCCGGAGTCAGCCCGTTGAGCCGGATGAGTTCTTCCACGCTGGTCTTGTTCTGCATGGCGATGCCGTACAAGGTATCTCCCTTGCGGACGACCAGGCGGGCTTCTTCGGCATCGCGCTGGACCGGGGCGTTCTTGGACGGAATGCCCAGTTTCTGCCCGGCGCTTAGGAAGCTTTCATCTGCGCGCATGTTGTTGGTCTTGCGCAGGCTGTCAACGCTGACTCCGTAAGAGCGGGCGATGCTGTAGAGGCTTTCCCCGCGACGGACGGTATGGATGGTGGATCCGGCGGCAACCGCCCTGGGTCTGGAGTTACTTCCGGCCGGGCTGCTCCCGGCGGGCGGTTTGGATTCAGCGGCAGCCAGGGCGGTGTTGCTGGAACCGCCGGGGACGATGATGGTCGCGCCTTCACGCAGGTTGGTATTGGGCATCTTGTTGGCCTGCATCAGAAGACTGGTGGAAACCCCGTGGCGCCTGGCCAGGGCGTAGAGACTGTCCCCCCGGCGCACTTGGTATCTCCGCCAGCCGGCGAACTTGGAACTATCCGTCTTGGCCAGCCAAGCCACGGCGGTTTGCCGATGGGTGTCGGGCACATAGGCGGCGCTACTTTCATTGGGCGGGCTGATGTGGCTGCGGTAGGCAGGGTTCAGGTTGCGAAAGTCTTCCAGGCGCATCCCGATGCCGGAGGCCAGGGCATTGAGGTCGGTGCCGGGGGCGACCTTAATCGTCGCCACCGCTTCCGGTTGGCGTTCATGCGGCGGGGTGAATCCCAGGATTTCCAGGTTGCGCATGATCTTGATCATGGCCAGTAATCTCGGCACATACTGCTGGGTTTCCGCTTTGAGGCGCTGCTTGGGCGATAACCTGGAGTTCAGGCGGCACAGTTGGAAAAAGTCCTCGGCTCCGGTGCCGCGCATGGCCTGTTCGATTTTGTTTTCTCCGGCATTATAGGCTGCGATGGCCAGAAACCAGTCTCCGAACCTGGCTTTGAGCATTTTGAGGTAGGAGACGGCGGCCAGGGTGGCTTTGAAGGTATCGCGGCGCTCGTCAATCCAGTGGTTTTGGGTCAGGCCGTACTGCCGCCCGGTGGCCGGCATGAATTGCCACATGCCCATGGCTCCGGCCCGGGATACCGCCCTGGGGTTGAAACCGCTCTCTACCGCAGCCAGGTGGATGATTTCCTCGGGGATCCCGTTATCCATGAAGACCCTGCGCAGATAGGCCAGATAAGCCCCGGCCCGGGTTAGGTAAAGCTCTATGGTGGGTCTGTGGTTATGCAGGTAGTACTTGAAATGCCTTTCCACGATCTTGAGCTCTTCGGCGGAAAGGGAGGCGTCCAGGAAGCCGGTGGAACGGAAGGCGATGCGCTCGGAAAAGCTCAGAGGAATGCCGTCGTCCTGGGGCAGATACGGAGCTTCCACCAACTCGTCAAGGTCGTTTTCCGCAAAAAGGTCATACCCGTCTGACTGGGCACAGGCGCCCAGAAAAAACACACAGAGTAAGCCGGCCAACAAAAAGCTGCGCGCCGAACTGGACAAGGTGTAGGGGGTTGCTGCATACTTCATGGCTTTACGAACTTCTTTCAGTGAGTTAAGACGCGCCCTTCCCTGGGGCTTGCCTGCGCCGTCATGCTATGGTTATCGGACAAAAACGCGCCGCCATTAGAGTGGGGAAGCTCCGGCGCGCAAATTGTCCTCGCGCAAGGGACAGGCCTTGAATATTCTTGGTTCGGCTTCACAGGCGGTGGAACTGGAACAGCGAAAAGCCTGAAAACGCGCTTTTCATTTCAGCCGGCTCCATGTAATCTCCGGCAATCTAGCCCAAGGATATCCCGGAGGCAATGATTTTTTTACCGGGCGAAGACCAGGAAGGAATGATGACGCGGCCGGAAGAACCAGGCGGGCATTTGCTGCCCGGGGTGCGGGCGGTGCTGGAATTGTTGCGCCTTTCCCCTGAACGGGCGGACATGGTGTATATCCGGCGAGGGCGGCGGGATGCCCGTAGCGAGGAGATCCTGGATCTCTGCCGCGCCCGTGGGGTGCGCTTCCGTCTCTCGTCGCCGGAGGAACTCGGGCGGCTTTATGCGGGCCGTTGCCAGGGGGTTTTGGCCAGGGTATTCGAGGCCGGGTTCAGCGGCCTGGAAGAAGCCCTGGCGGCCGCCAGAAATGCGCCTCTTCCGCTACTCCTGGCCCTGGATCAGGTGCTGGATCCGGGCAATGCCGGAACCCTGGTCCGCACCCTTTGCGCCTTGGGTGGCGGTGGATTGGTCATTCCCAAACATCAGGCTGCCTACCTGGGGGCCGGGGCGGCGCGTAGCGCGGCCGGCGCCCTGGAAAGGCTGCCGGTGGTCAAGGCCGCCAACTTGGGCCGGACCTTGGATCTCCTGCGGGATGATGGTTTCAGCATATACGGGGCCGTGTCCGTGTCGGCCGGTGCGCGTAGCGTCTATGAGCTGCGCCCGGTTTTTCCGGCGGTCCTGGCGCTGGGGGGAGAGGAAAAGGGCCTGAGGCCCGGCGTTCTCCGGCGTTGCGCCGAATTGGTGCATATCCCCATGCCAGGCGGTTTTGACTCGCTCAACGTGGCTCAGGCCGGGGGTATTTTGCTGGGCTTCTTCAGCGCCGCCCGCCGGGACGAGCGATAAAAATTTCCCCTTTTACCTGCCCCGCCCTTGCCTGGAGTGTGTAACTGGGGGCTGTTGGGCTGGTTTGAGCCGTTGGGGTTCAGCCGGAAGGGATGATGATTTCCAGAACTTCCCGTTGTGGCGGGATGGTGGACTGGTGGGCGCTCAGTTTCCAGGCCTCGTTGCGCAGGCCGGTGACAATGTCGCCGTCTTTAAGCTCGCCGGGTTTTTCGCACAGATGCTCCGCTAAGTTGCAGAACCAGCTGGCCAGTTCGGCGTGGTCCTGGCTGTCAACCGGAATCAGGCATTGCAGATCCGGCAGCCCTAAAAGGTGCAGCCCCAGAGTGTCCATGAGCAGGCTTCCCGCCCCCGGTGTTTGCGGCGTGAACAGGCGGGTATTCATCAGTCCGTACGGGCGGAAACAGGTCGTGGTGTCCGGCTTGTTTTCCAGGTAAGCCGCCGGCTCCAGCAAGCATTGGCTCTGCGGGAAATGCAGGGCGTCCGGCGCCAGGGCGGCGGCCAGGGCATACAGCCCTTTGTGTAATAGGTTCAAACGGGAACCGGCGCCCAAGTGCAGGGTGTTGACCTCGGCCAGGCTTACCCGGAAAGAAGCTGAAGCGATGGCCGTGCCCGCATCGTTCCATTGCCAGGTCTGCTCCAGGCTCATGGCCGCGGCCACGTCGTCGGTCGAGCTTTTCGGTAGGCCGAAAAGCAACAGCAGACCGGCCGGACCGTGTTCTGTGGCTTCAATGAGTTCCGGCATCAGCAGGAGGCCGGAAGTGTAATGATCTTTCTTCTCCGGCAGCACTCGATGCTGGAACAGCCCCAGCCCTTCCATCCCCTGCCCCATGCGGCGCAAGATTTTGTCCAGAAGCGGCGCATCCAGGATCATGGGGTTTTTGAAGCAGAGTTCCACCCGGTATGTTTGAGGGGAATTAGTCATATCTGTTTTTTAATTTGAGGCGAGATAAAAGGCAAGGGAATTTCAATTCCGGCGTTTACGCATGGACATCCGTAAATTTAATGGTTATGTGTCTTACAGGTGTAAGCAATGACTGAGAAGAAAATATCGACCGCCCAGCTTGTGCCTGGAATGTATATTATTAACAGTGGGGCTACCTGGAAGGATAATCCGTACCTGTACTCCAGGGAAGGGGTGGCCACCGAGGCCCTGATTGAGAAGATTCTCCATGACGGCTATACCGAGGTGGTCATTGACCAGGATCGCAGCGAAGCTGAAGAGGCCAGCGCATCTGCGGAGGAAGCGGATGATTTAGAAGGCTTTGTCTTGCCTGCCCACGCCCTGAGCGCGGAATGGACCTCGGCCAAAGGCGTCTATATGGAGGCGTTGGATTTATCCAGGGGCATGATGGATCACATCCGGCGCGGGGACAAGGTGGATTTGCACAAGGGCAAGGTCCTGGTGGAGTCTTTGCTGCAAAGCATCACACGCAACCCGGATGCCATGCTGGCCTTGGCCAAATTGCGCGATGCGGATGAATACACATACAGCCATAGCATCAATGTCTCGGTGTTGGGTCTGGCCTTCGCCAAGCACTTGAATTTTTCGCGGCAGCTTCAGTTTGAGGTGGGGCTCTCCGGGTTCTTCCATGATTTGGGCAAGGCTCTGGTTCCGGAGGAAGTGCTTAACGCTCCGCGTCAACTCACGGAAGCGGAATTCGCCATTCTGCGCAAGCACCCCCGTCTGGGTTATGAATATGTGAAGAAAACGCCCGGTTTTACCAACGAGGTGCTCATGGGCATCTATGACCATCATGAGCGTTTTGACGGCAAGGGTTATCCCCGCAGTCTGCCAGGAGACCAGATCAGCCATGCTGGGCGCGTCCTGGCGGTAGTGGATGTCTATGACGCCCTTTCCAGCCGGCGTCCTTATAAACAGGCCATGTTGCCATATAAGGTGCTGGGCACTATGTACCAGATGCGTAGCGAGGATTTTTTCCCCGGACTTATGGAAAACTTCATCCGCATGTTGGGCGTCTATCCAACGGGAAGCGTGGTGGAGGTCAGCGGTGGCGATATCGGCGTGGTCACCGCCTCCAACCCGCATCAGCCCACCAAGCCCAAAGTCCTGCTGCTTCTGGATAAAGACAGGAAGCGCCTTGCCGACATCCAGGAAATTGACACCAGTCTGCGGGGTGCCCCGATGGTCACCCGCGCCATGGATGATGGCGAAATCCGCATTAACCCGGCCAAATTGCTGAACGCTAGATAAATCCTCCAGAACCCCGCAACTGCCCGCAGGCGGCCTGGATATCCGCACCCATGCTTTTGCGCAACACGGCCACCAGCCCCTGCCTCCACAAAACCTCTTCAAAGGCCAGAACCCGCTCCGGCGACGGGGCGCGGTACGGCGCGTTCCCTATCGGATTATAGGCGATGAGGTTGATTTTGGCCCTTAGCCGCCTGGCGATGCGCGCGAGCTCTCTGGCCTGTTCCGGGGCATCGTTCACTCCGTCCAGCAACAGGTACTCCAGGGTGATGTGTTCACGCGCCCGCAGAGGGTAACCTTCCAGTTCTAGCAGGAGTTCCTCCAGGGGCCAGCGGGCGGCCCGAGGCATGAGCCGGGCGCGCAGCCCTTGATCCGGCGCATGCAGGGACACGGCCAGGGAGGCCAGCCCGCTTTCCCCCAGCCGGAGTAGTCCATGAGGCAGGCCGCAGGTGGATACGGTCACCCGGCGGCGGGAAAAATGCAGCCCCTGCTCCGAACTCAAAGTCTCCAGGCTACGCAGCACATTATCCAGGTTGAGCAGGGGCTCCCCCATGCCCATGAACACCAGGTTGCGCAGTTCCGCCCGCCCGGCCAGGCGTTCTCGCCCCAGGAGCGTCTGCCCGAGGATTTCCGCCTGGCTCATGTTACGGCGAAAACCCGAATCCCCGGTGGCGCAAAAGTCGCAACCCATGGCGCAACCCACTTGGCAGGACAGGCACTGGGTCACCCGTGCCTTCCCCCGGGTTCCCTCGCCGGGGATGAGTATCGTTTCCACCAGTTCTCCGTCGGCCAGGCGCAGGAGCAGCTTGATTGTGCCATCCCGGCTGTGTTCCTCTTGAACGATCTCGGGCCGGGAGATAAAGGCCTGTTCAGTCAAACGCGCCCGCAGGGATTTGCTTACATTGCTCATCTCCCCGAAGTCCCGCGCCCCTTTGCCCCAGATCCAGCGCCATAGCTGGGCGGCCCTGAAGGCCGGCTCCCCCAGGTCCCGAACTATGAAATCCTCCAGCTCGGCGCGGGTCAGATCCAGAAAGTCCCGCATACCTATAAAACCCGGTTTATTGTCCAACCTTCTTCCAGGGCGAAGGTTTCCAGGTTGGCGCCGCCCAGGGCCACACTCACGGACCGGGGCAGGGCCCGGGCCAGGATTTCGCCAAAGGCGGTGAAATCCTGGGTACTCGCAGCCATCGCCTCGGCACGCAGGCGGGCGCGCTGTTCCGGGGTATCCAGGCAGATGGCGCGGTGGTAGGCAGCGCGGCCCCTGGCTTCCGGCAGGAGGTAGGCGTCAAGTTCGCCTATGGCGCCGATAATGGCCGTTTCCAAGGTCCGCCGGTCCGGGGGGGCGGTGATAAGCTGGTCGGCGCATTCGTCAAAACAGCGCAGGGTATGCCGGATATCCGGGTCCCGGTAGGAGGCCAGACAGAAGTCGCCGGTGGCGCGATCCAGCCCACAGATGACCCCGTAAGCTCCGCCCTGTACCCGGATTTTTTCCCAGAGCCAGCCGGTGCGCAGGTACTTCAGTATGACCAGGGCCGAGCCGTGCCAAGCGTATCCGTGGTCATAGAGATTGACACCCTTGCCCACGTAATTGACCTGGGCCGGAACCAGCAGAGCTTCGCGTTTCGGCAGATTGGAGGATGGACTGAAGCTCCGTCCGTCCGGATCTTCCGTAGGGCTGGGGCTGGAAGACAGTTCTCCGGCCAGCTTTCCTGCCAGCTCCAGAAGGCGTGGCAGAACCTCCTCCTCGGCGGTCAGGCTCAGGCGGAGCCTATCCCGCTTCAGGATCAGGGCGCGGGCCTCTTGCAGGCGGCCCAGTAGGACCGGCCAGTTCGCAGAGGCCAGAGTTGAGAGGGCGCGCACCTCTTCCAGGTAGGCCAGACCGCTGATTTTTTCGTCCAGACTGCCGCAGAGGGAAAGGGAGGCCCGGATGCGTCCGGCGATGACTTGGTGTCCGGAGGGGATCAGGCGGTGCTCCAGGCGGGCCTTTTCTTCCAGCAGCATGCGGCTGAACTGGGCCTGATTGTCCAGGTCCGTGCGGGTAAGGAGTTCGGCGCTGAGGGCAAAGAGAGCCTCCGCCTGAGCCGTGGTGGCCTTGCCGCGAAGACCGAGGGAGAGGAGGGGGCGGCGGTCGTCCATCCGCCCCATAACGTTCAGGTCCGTTTCCATGCCCCCGGTTTTGCGGGCGATCTCCATATTCAAGGTTACGTAGTCCTTGTCCCGGTTGCCCATCTCCAGCATGGCCCGCCCCAGCATAGGCAGGAGGACCAGGGAGGAATCCGGCAGCCCGGCGGGGTCCAGGTGCAGATCCAGGTAGCAGACGCCTCCGGTGGGCTGGGGATGGAGGTAGACGGGCACGGGTGGTCTCTCCGGCCTTAGCTGGGGGATCTCCCGGCCTTCCGCGGGCAAATCTCCCAGGCGCAGACGGGGGATGCGGGCCAGGTTTTCCGGCGCATCCGGTTTTTCCTGCAGACGCTTCAGGTGGTCGGCCTGTTCGGCCAAGGCTTCTTTCCCCGTAGGCCCCATAATCTCCAGCAGGGCGTACAGCCTGTCCTCCTCCTCTTTGTTCCGGCGGCGGCCCAGGTCAGGGTCGGGGTAGAGCAGCACCGTGCTGCGATGCGGGTTATCCAGAAAATGCTTTTTTATGAGCGCCTCAAAGTAACCTGAAGCGGCCTTGCCCTTGATCGCCTCCAGAGGAGCCTCAAAACGGAGAGCCGCGACGGAGGCTTCGTCCGCCGGGTCGTCGGAATACAGCCAGAGGGCCAGGCTGCGCAGCATAACCGCCAGACCTACCGGAAAGCGCCCGGTATTGTTCTCGCGCAGTTCAAACTCCACACTGTTGATTGCCGCCTCCACCGAAGAAGAGGGGATCCCCCGTCCGGCAAGATCTTCCAGCACGCCCAGGATCAGTTTTTCCGCCTCCCCGGCGCGCTCTTCCCGTATTCCTTTGAGGCCGATGGAAAAAATGCTCTGGCGTAGTTCGTTCTCCAACCCGCTTCCGGCCAGGTCGTCGCCCAGTCCGGATTCCAGAAGGGCGCGGCGCAGGGGGGAGGCGGGCATGCCGATGAGGGTATGCTCCAGCATTCTCAGACCCAGAGCCAGCTCTATCTGTTCCGGGGCCGGGCCGTTTTCCTCCAGCATCCAGTTCAGGGTGAAGATGGCCTGGTCGCCTTCTCCGGAGCTGTAGGGCAGGCGCAGACAGCGCGGGGCAGTGAAGCGGTTTTGCAAGGGCAGGGGCGAAGAGGCCGCCGGAAGGCGCGTGTAGCCTCCGGCCAGTTCCTGGATGATCTCCAGGCGTTTTTCTTCGGGATCATCTCCCCAGAAGAAGAAGCGGGCATTGGAGGGATGGTAGTAGCGGCGGTGAAAGGCGGTGAAGGCGGTGAAATCCAGCTTGGGGATCTCTTCCGGGTCTCCGCCGGATTCCAGGCCGTAGGGAACATCAGGGAAAAGGCTGTGCAGGATCTGGCGCCCCAGCACGGATTCCGGGGATGAAAAAGCCCCCTTCATCTCGTTATAGACTACCCCCTTGAAGCTGTAGCGCGGCTCTCCGCCCGCCCGTTCCACTTCCACGTGCCAGCCTTCCTGCTGGAAGACATCTTCCCCCAGGCGGGGATGAAAAACCGCGTCCAGATAGACATCGGTAAGGTTGTAAAAATCCTGTAAATTGGCGCTGGCCACGGGGTAACAGGTCTTGTCCGGGTAGGTGAAGGCATTGAGAAAGGTCTGGAGCGAGCCCTTGAGCAGTTCCACAAAGGGTTCGCGCACCGGGTACTTGTCCGAGCCGCAGAGCACGGAATGTTCCAGGATGTGGGGCAGGCCTGTGGAATCCGCTGGCGGCGTGCGCAGGGTCACCCCGAAGACCTTGTTTTCGTCCTGGTTGCAGAGGCTGAGCAACTGGGCCCCGCTTTCCCGGTGCAGCCAGAAGCGCGCCCGGCTACGCAATTCTGGAATTTGTCGCTCAAAGATCAACTCATAATGTTCCAGCATGTCTTTTCTCCTGGAAATCACATAGCTCAAGACGCCGGGGGCCACAATCCCCAAAATTTTTCGCAAGCGCTGGGCCGCGGGCATGCTTATTCCAGACTTTCCGACAAGGATATAGGCAACACGTTAATTGAGCTCTTGGAGCAATATAGAAAGAAGCGATTGGGCGGCATCCCCTCAAAAAGCCTCTACCGGTTCTTGCCATGATGGTATAGACTGAGGCTCATGCTCCTGTATATCCATGTGCCTTTTTGCCGCAGCCGCTGCGGCTATTGCAGCTTTTATTCCGGGGTTCTGCCTCAGGATCAGGCCGGGGCCGGGCTTATGCGGGGCTACATCGACGGGCTCCTGGCGGAGATAGGACTGTGGAACGAGCGCCTGGGCCGGGTCAAATTGGAGACGGTCTTTTTCGGCGGCGGCACGCCCAGTCTGCTTCCTGCCCGCACGGTGGACCAGGTGCTGAACCGCCTGCGCAAGCTTTTCATCCTGGAGGCCGGGGCGGAGATTAGTTTTGAGGGCAACCCTGAATCCATGCTGGAATTCGGCTATGCCGCCGAGCTGGCCAAGGCCGGGGTCAACCGCCTGTCCTTGGGCATACAGAGCCTGAATGAAGAGAGCCTTCGCCTGCTGGGCCGTCCGCATACCCTCAAGGTGGCCCTGGCCGCTTATGATGCGGCGCGGGTCTGCGGCATCGCCAACATCAATCTGGATTTGCTCTGGGGGCTGCCCGGGCAGCGCCTGCGCCTCTGGTTGGAAGAGTTGAAAAGCGTGATCAAGCTGAAGCCGGACCATCTTTCCTGCTACAACCTTACCCTGGAGGAGGGCACGGCTATGTTCGCGGCCAGGGAGCGCGGCGAACTGGCCTTTCCGGACGACCAGGAGCAGGCCTCCATTTATGCCTATGGTTCGGAATTTTTGGAGGCCCAGGGCTTTTTGCACTATGAAATTTCCAATTACGCCCGTATGGGCTTCAAGTGCCGGCACAATCTGGGCTACTGGGAGGGGCACGACTACCTGGGGCTGGGACCGGCGGCCACCAGCACCATCGGGGATAAACGCTGGACCAACCCGCCGGACGTGCGGATCTGGCGTGAGCAGGTAGCCACTCGCCGTTTGGGCGGAGAATATGAAAGCCTGGATAAGAGCGCCCGGGTGCTGGAACTCCTCATGCTGCGCCTGCGAACGGATCGCGGGCTGCGCCTCCAGGCCTACCGCAAGCTGACCGGGCGGGATTTCATCGCCGACAACAAGGAGCTTATCCACGGCCTGCACCGCAAGGGCATGTTGCGCATAAAGAACGGCTATATCAGCCTGACCGCTTCCGGGATGCTCGTTTCCAATTCCATTCTGGAATACCTGTTCAGCTCTACCAGGGAAAAGCTGGCCCTGCCGGGAGAAAGTTCTCTCCGTCTGGAATAGGGGCGCGCCTTGCCGTGAATTATAAGGGCGCCGTCCCCATGCCCCAGCCCAGGGGCGTGTCCTTTTGGCGCCTTTTGGCGATCCCGCTGTTCCAAGCTAAGGATTGGGGCTAAGGGCCTGATCCAGGTCGGCGAGGATGTCCCGGATATTTTCCGTGCCGATGGACAGGCGGATGGTGTTGGGCTTAATCCCCTGCGCCAGCAGTTCCGCTTCGTTGAGTTGGGAGTGGGTGGTGGTGGCAGGATGTATGACCAGGGATTTCATATCCGCCACATTGGCCAGGAGGGAGAAAAGGCGCAGCCGGTCGGTGAAGGCATGCGCCTCCCGGACCCCGCCTGCGATCTCGAAGGTGAAGATGGACCCCGCTCCCTGGGGGAAATATTTTTTATACAGCCGGTGGCTCGGTTCGTCCGGCAGGGAAGGGTGATGCACCGCCTCCACCCTGGGGTGCTTTTTGAGATGCCCGACGACTTGCAGGGCGTTGGCGGTATGGCGTTCCATACGCAGAGAGAGGGTTTCCAGACCTTGCAGCAGCATAAAGGCGTTGAAGGGAGAGATGGCTGCCCCGGTATCCCGCAGCAGGATGGTCCGGATTTTGGTAACGTAGGCCAGATGTCCGGCGGCCTGGGTGAAGGACAGTCCATGGTAGCTGGGGTTGGGGTCGCTGAGGGAGGGGAATTTGCCGCTCCCCGCCCAGTCGAAGGTCCCGCCGTCAACGATTAGGCCCCCCATGCTGGTGCCATGCCCGTCGATGAACTTGGTGGCCGAGTGCACCACGATATCCGCGCCGTGCTCCAGGGGGCGCAGCAAATAGGGAGTGGCGAAGGTATTGTCCACGATCAGGGGGATACCGTGAGCATGGGCCGCCTTGGCCGCCGCTTCCAGGTCCGTGACCGCGGAATGGGGATTGCCCAGGCTCTCCACAAAGATGGCCTTGGTATTGGGGCGCAAGGCCAGGGTCAAGGTCTCCGGCCTGCTCTCGTCCGTAAAGGTTGTGGCGATGCCGTAATGGGGCAGGGTGTGCGCCAGAAGGTTGTGGGTTCCACCGTAGATATTCCCGGCGGAAACCAGGTGATCCCCGGCCTGGGCCAGATTCAACAGGGCATAGGTAACCGCCGCCGCTCCCGAGGCCAGAGCCAGAGCTCCGGCCCCGCCTTCCAGGGCGGCCATGCGTTTTTCCAGCACATCCTGGGTGGGGTTACCCAGGCGGGCATAAATATGCCCCGGATCCTCCAGGCGAAAACGGGATGCGGCCTGGGCGGAATTTTCGAAGACATAGGCCACATTCTGATAAATGGGCACGGCGCGAGCCCCGGTGGCCGGGTCCGGCGTCTCCTGCCCGCTGTGCAGTTGTTTGGTTTCAAAAGCCCAGTCGTCCATGTTTTGTCTCCCGTTATTATTCGCTGAATTTGTTCCGTACCAGGCGGAGTTTTTTTCCCGCCGCCGCCAGTTCCTTGACCCGTTGCCGGTCCCGTTCCACCAGGGCGGCCGGGGCCTTTTCCACGTAATTCCGGTCGGAAAGCTTTTTTTCAAGCATTTGCCGTTCTTTTTCCAGCTTGCCCAGTTCCTTGTCCAGCCTGGCGCGTTCGGCTCCGGTATCCACCGCCCCTTCCAGGAGCACGATGATTTCGTTGCCTTCGGCCACCTGGCTGGCGGAGAGCCGGGGAGGCTGCGCCGCGGCATCAAGGCTCAGGCTTTCCAGGCGGGCCAGGCGGGCGATCAGGGCGCGGTGTTCTTCCAGGATTTTTTCCTTGGTCTGGTTTTCCGGCCGGATAATGGCTTTCAGGGGCAGGGAGGGGGAGAGGTTCAGTTCGGCGCGGATGGTGCGCGCGGCCACAATGATCGCCTGGATCAGTCTCATGCGGCTCGCGGCTTCCGGGTGCAGACAGGCGGGCCGTGCCGGAGGGTAGAGAATTTTGGCCAGGTCGGGGTCAGGGGGTTTCTCTCCGGCAAAGGCGGGGAGGGCGGTCCAGATCTCCGCTGTGACAAAGGGGATGATTGGGTGGAGCAGGATCAGGGTTTCCCGCAGGGCGGTGAGCAACACTCCTTGGGCTTGGGCGCGGGTTTCGCCTCCGGCCTGCATATCCGGCTTGATCAGTTCCAGGTACCAGTCGCACAGCTCGTTCCAGACAAACTTATACAAATCCTGGGCGGCATCGTTGAAGCGGTATTCCCGGAGGGCGGCGGCGGTGGAGGTCTTCATTTCTTCCAGGCGGTGCAGGATCCACTGGTGGTGTGTCCCTTGGGCCGTGGCCTGGCCCAGAGCCGGAACCGGCCCTTCTTCCGGCAGGTTCATAAGGGCGAAGCGGGCCGCGTTCCAGATCTTGTTCATGAAATGGCGGTAGCCCTCGATCCGTTCCTCGGAGAGCTTGATATCCCGTCCCATGGCCGCGAAGGCGGTGAGGGTGAAACGCAGGGAATCCGTGCCGTAGCGGGTGATCATCTCCAGGGGGTCGATGACGTTGCCCAGGGTTTTGGACATCTTCTTGCCTTCGGCATCGCGCACCAGGGCGTGGATATAGACCTCGCGGAAAGGGACTTCATCCATGAAGTGCAGGCCGAGCATCATCATTCTGGCAACCCAGAAGAAAAGGATGTCAAAGCCGGTTACCAGCACGGAGGTGGGATAAAAGGCGCGCAATTCCGGAGTTTCGCCGGGCCAGCCCAGGGTGCTGAAAGGCCAGAGGGCCGAGGAAAACCAGGTATCCAGCACATCCTCGTCCTGGAGCAGGCGGCGGCCGCCACAATGGGAGCAGACGGCGGGCGCCTCCTCTTCCACCAGGAGTTTCCCGCAATCCTCGCAGGTCCAGGCCGGAATGCGGTGCCCCCACCAGATCTGCCGGCTGATGCACCAGTCGCGGATGTTATCCAGCCAGTTATAATATGTTTTGAGCCAGCTTTCCGGGTGGATGCGCGTTTTGTCCGGCACGGCAGCCCTGGCCTTGTACGCCAGGGTGCGCGCGGCCACAAACCACTGGGTGGAAACATGCGGTTCAATCACCTCCTGGCAACGATAGCATTGCCCGACATTGTGCTCGTAATCCAGGCTTTGCTCCAGGAGTCCCAGGGTTTCAAGCTCGGCCAGCACGCGTTCTCTGGCCTCCGCCTTGGGCAGTCCGGCAAAGGCGGCGGCGGCGGCGGTCATGCGTCCGTTTTCGTCAATAACTTGGATGAAATCCAGCTTATGCTTGAAGCCCAGCTTCCAGTCGTTGGGATCATGGGAGGGCGTGATCTTGAGGGCGCCGGTGCCGAATTCGCGATCCACGTAGCTGTCGGCGATGATCGGGATCAGGCGATCCATCAGGGGCAGGCGCGCCTTTTTGCCCACCAGCCTCCGATAGCGTTCATCTTCGGGATGCACGGCCACGGCGCTGTCTCCCAGCATGGTTTCCGGCCTGGTGGTGGCGATGATCACAAAGCCGTTTTCGCCGTCAACGGGATAGCGGATATGCCATATTTTGCCGCGTCGCGGAGTGAATTCCACCTCGTCGTCGGCAAGGGCCGTATGGCAGCGCGGGCACCAGTTGATGATATAGTCGCCTTTGTAGATCAGTCCTTCCTTGTATAGGCGCGCGAAGACCCGGCGCACGGCCCTGGAAAGTCCTTCGTCCATGGTGAAGCGCTCGCGGGTCCAGTCCACCGAAGCCCCCATGGCCTTGATTTGCCTGCGGATATTCTCTCCATACTCTTCCTTCCAGCGCCAGACCCGCTGCACAAAGGCCTCCCGCCCCAGGTCGTGCCGGCTTTTTTTCTCAGCAGCCAGGCGGCGCTCCACCACGTTCTGGGTGGCGATGCCCGCGTGATCCTCCCCCGGCACCCAGAGCACCGTCTTTCCCTGTTGTCTGGCGTGGCGGCAGAGCACGTCCTGCAAGGTCAGGTTGAAGGCGTGTCCTATATGCAGGTTGCCCGTGATGTTGGGCGGAGGGATCACAATGGAATAAGGTTCCCCTTGCGCCGGCAGTTCAGGGCTGAATACCCGCCCGTCTTCCCAGCGCGCGCGCCAGCGTGGTTCCACTTCCAAAGGCATATAGGCCTTGGCCAAATTTTCCTGCGGCATGATCCCTCCGTGTCGCCGGAATTGATCCAGAAAAGCCCGGCTGAACCGGCAGTCAACCGGATTTTATGCGCGCTGTCAAGGCGATGGCATAAATGGCGTAGTAATGTGAAGTTTGCCTTAACCTGGACAAGATGGTAAACATTGCCGATACTGTGTATATGTAAGGTCGTCTGTTTCGTTCCCGGCGGGTTGCGATGCTGAAACCCATGAGCCTGCGGCTCAAATTGCCCCTTTCCATCCTGACCGTCATCCTGGTCACCATGTCCATTTTCACGGCGTACATAGTGCATACCGCCGAGTCGGTCATCGTCTATGTCCGCTCCAACAGGATCGACGACGCTACCAGCGCGGTGAGCAACAGCATCGCCATTCAATTACAGCGGGCCGGCAAGGACATGATCTTGGCGGCCGGCCTGCCCAACGTGCTGGAAGGCGTAGAGCTCCCTCCGTATCTTGACGCCTCCGGGCAACCGGCGCCCGGCGTGGAAGTTGTGCGCGCCTCCCTGAGCGCTTTGCTCCAGAGGATGAAGATGGCCTGCGGCTATTATGAAACCCTTTTCCTGCTGAACAGCGATGGGCAGATCCTGGCCGGTGACCTGGAACTGGCCCGGTCCATGAATGACATCAGCGGTCAGAGCTGGTTCAGGGAAACCATGAACAAAAACACCTTTGTGGCTTCCAAACCCTTCACCAGCCCGGTCACCGGAGATATCCTGCTGCCGGTTTCCCTCAAGGTGGTGTATAGTGGCAAGGCCGGGGCCATCGTAGGCGCCTTGCAGCTATCCAAGATCACCCGCGGCGTTCTGCGGGAAAACGCTAGGCCAGGTTTGCGGCCGTACGTCACCAATGCCGATGGGGAAATAGTTTCCGCCGTGCGCTCCCAGGACGTGAACAGCCGGGAATTTGTCAACGCCGCTTGGTTCGATGAGGCGCACGCCAGGGTTTCCGGCAACCTGCAAGCCGTAATGGAAGGGGAGACCAAGACCATCGGCTTTTACCACATCCCCCAGACCGATCTTTACGCCCTGGTCATTGCCGATGAAGAATACATGCACTCCTATCTCACGACCATACAGAACGCGGCCATGGGCTCCAGCCTGATCACCGCGTTTCTGGCGGTGTTCTGCCTCTGTTTATACATTTTTCCGGTCACCAGGGATATCAAGCGCCTCAGCCTTTTCGCCGGGCAGATCACCCGCGGCGAACAGGGCATTTCCACCGGGGTCAGCCGCAAGGACGAATTGGGGGATTTGGCCGAGAGTCTGAGCCAGATGGTCGCCACCCTTACCGACATGCTTCAGCGGGCCGAGGCGGCCACCAAGGCCAAGAGTGAATTCCTGGCCCGCATGAGCCATGAAATCCGTACGCCCATGAACGGGATCATCGGTATGGCTTACCTGGCCATGCACGATCACCCCGGCGAAAAACAGATGAATTATCTGCATCGCATTGACGGGGCGGCCAAAACCCTGTTGGGCGTGATCAACGATATTCTGGATTTTTCCAAGATGGAAGCCGACAAAATGGAGATTGTCCCCAAGGACATGAGTCTGTCCGCGATGTTGAACTCCATCTATGATATGCTGCAAGTTAAAAGCCAGGAAAAAGGCCTGGAACTGGATTTTTCGGTGGCCGAGGATGTTCCGGACGTCATCAGCGGCGATTCCTTGCGCCTTTCCCAAATCTGTATCAATATCTGCTCCAATGCCCTGAAATTTACTGAAAAAGGCAAGGTCAGTCTGCGCATCTCCCTTCCGCCAGCGGATCTGGTTCCCCCGCCCGAGGCTTCAGCCGCGCTTCCCTCAGCTTCGTTGGAGGACGGAGATGACAGCCTGTGCCTGCTCTTTGCCATAAAGGACACGGGCATCGGCATCAGCGCCGAGGCCCGGCCGCACATTTTCGAGGCTTTTTCCCAGGCCGACGGTTCCACTACCCGCAAATACGGAGGCACCGGCTTGGGGCTGACTATCTGTAAATCCCTTTCCAGGCTGATGGGCGGGGATATCTGGGTGGAAAGCGAAATGGGCCGGGGTAGCGCCTTTTACTTTACCGTGCGCGTAAGCCCAGGTTCAAGTGAAAATCTGGAAAAAGCCGAGGCCGGACCTGAAGAATCCCTCCTGCCGCCGATGCATGTGCTCCTGGTGGAAGATAACGAGATTAACCAGGAAATCGCCGTGGGGGTGCTGGAGGGCATGGGGGTGAGCGCCAAGGTGGCTTCCAATGGCGCGGAGGCGGTAAAAGTCTGGCAGAGAGAAAAATTCGACCTTATTCTCATGGATATCCAGATGCCGATCATGGACGGACTCACCGCCGCGCGGACCATCCGCGCCGAGGCCGCGCCCAGGGCCCGCGATATTCCGATTATCGCCATGACCGCCAACGCCATGAGCGGAGACCGGGAAAAAAGCCTGGAAGCGGGCATGGACGCGCATATCACCAAACCCCTGGATGCCAAGGAACTGCACGACACCCTTCTGTACTGGGGTGTGCACCAGCACCCCGGGGAGGTGGGCTGAAACATTTTAAGGAGGGCAATATGCCGAAAAATATTCTGTTCCGCTGGGTTTTGCTCCTGGCGCTGATCGGTGGTTTCACGTTTCCGGCCGTTTACAGCGAAGCGGGACAAAAGGCCGATCCAAGCGTAGGGCTCCTGCTTTACCGGGATGATGACACCTATATTTCCATGGTCAGCCGGGAGATGCAGGTCGCCCTGGCCGGGAAGGCCGTGGTGGAAGTGCTGGCTGCCAAACAGGATCAACTGACCCAGATTGAGCAGATCGAAGACTTGCTGGATAAAAAAGTCAATGCCTTGGCCGTGAATATAGTGGAGCCGCAGGCCGCGTCCATGGTGGCCGATAAGGCCAAAAAAGCAGGCATTCCGGTAATTTTCTTCAACCGCGAGCCGGACCTCGCCAGTATTAAGAGCTACGCCGGGGGAGCCTGCTTCGTGGGTACCAATACCATTGACGCCGGCAAGCTCCAGGGCGAGATCATCAAAAGACTCTGGGATGACCATCCGGAATTTGACCTGAACAAGGACGGCAAGTTCCAGTACGTCATGCTGCAGGCCAATCCCGACAACCCCGAGGCCATAGCCCGCACGGAATACAGTGTGCGTCAGGCTGTGGAAAAAGGCGTGCCTTTGGTGCAGATCGGCCAGACCTATATGTGCGAATGGGATGAAAATCTGGCCCGGCAGGCCATGATGCTGGCCTTCACCTCTTACGGCAAGGATATCGAGTTGGTTATCGCCAATAATGACTCCATGGCCTTGGGAGCCATCGCCGCCCTGAACGCCAACGGGTACAATACCGGGGATAAAAGCAAGTTCATTCCGGTGGTGGGGGTGGATGCCGTTCCCCAAGCCATTGAGGCCATCCGGCAAGGCAAGATGAGCGCCACGGTCAAGCAGGATGCCGAGGCCATGGGCAAGGCGGTGGCCGCTATCTTGCTGAACGCCGTGGCCGGCAAAGACCTGCTGGAAGGCACCGGCTACGCCTGGGATGAAAGCGGCATTGCCATCCGCATCCCCTATGCTCCCTATGAAGGCGACAAATAGGATCCTATGCAGGCGGACTTCAACCCGGCTCTGACTAAAGAGGAAGTGCTGCGCTGCCCGCTGTGCCGTTATGACGGCAAGACCGTGCTCGTGCAGACGGATGAAGAACTGGAAAGCGCCCTGGAAGAACTTTCCGGGGAGTCTTTTCTGGGTTTTGACACGGAAACCCGGCCGACCTTTAAAAAAGGCGAGGCTTACCCCCCAAGCCTCGTGCAACTGGCCTCCGAGGAGGCGGTTTACCTGTTCCGTCTGCAGAAGATCAGCCCGGACAAACTTTTCGTTTTGCTGGCCAGGGAAGATGTGCTCAAGGCCGGGGTGGCCGTGGATAACGATATCCGCGCCCTGCGCTGCCTGGGCGACTTCCAGCCCGCCGGCATGGTGGATCTGGGAAAACTGGCCGCCCGGCACAACATTGCCCAGCACAGTCTGCGCGGTTTGGCCGCGTGCTTTTTGGGGGTACGCATTTCCAAAAGCATGCGCTGCTCCAACTGGAGCCAGGCCAGGCTGACCTCCAAGCAGATCAGCTATGCGGCCACGGATGCCTGGATCGGCCTGCGCATTTACCTGCAATTCCGCAAGTTCGGCTTGACGTGAGATGGAAATTTTCGATCATTTGTCGAATTCGACCTTTTATCTTGCGGATTTGGCCCTACATGTGGACAAATACCTGTTTCCCCTGGTGGAAGCTTACGGCAGGTGGGTCTATCTTCTGCTTTTCATGGTCATCTTCTGCGAAACCGGGCTGGTGGTAACGCCCTTCCTGCCCGGAGATTCCCTGCTCTTTGCCGCCGGCGCCCTGGCTGGCGCCGGCGCGCTTTCCCACCCTATGGTCATGCTTATAATCTTCATCCCCGCCATCCTGGGGGATCAGGTCAACTACAGCATCGGCCGCTACCTGGGCCGCCGGGTCTTTGAAAAGGAATATCGCCTGCTGAAGCGCGAACACCTGCTGGCCGCCCAGAGATTTTACGAAACCCACGGAGGCAAGGCCATTATCCTGGCCCGCTTTGTCCCCATTATTCGCACCTTCGCCCCCTTTGTGGCCGGGGTTGGCAAGATGAACCGGGGCCGTTTCGTCTTTTTCAATTTCACCGGGGCCGCCATCTGGGTGCTGCTCCTGGTCAACGCCGGTTTCTTCATGGGCAACCATCCCTGGGTGCAGGAGAACTTTTCCCTGGTCATCTACGCTATAATTATCATTTCCGTCCTCCCGATGGTCGTCGAGGGCGGCAGAGCTTGGCTGCGCAAACGCGCTTCCCGCTGACCTTACCGGAGTTTTTCGGTACGGACCCGTTCGCGGTTTTCCTTGAAGACAAAGCGGACGATCTGTTCGCGTTCGCTTTCGCGCAGACGGGTGAATCTAAGGGCGAAGGTGGGGCCAACGCCTGGCAGGGGCTTGCCCTGGCGCAGCACCGTGAGTACGCCGGAAACCATTATCGGGGGCAATTCTCCCAGAAAGAGCACCATCTCCAGGTCATCACCCGCCTGTAAATCGGTGGCATGGACCAGGAGTCCGGAAGCGCTCAGATCCAGCACCACCATCTGCCTGTTGAAGTAAGTGGTCAGGGTGTCTTTGTTGATCTGGGCTATGATCCGGTCCAGTTTGCTGTCCAGGTTCAGAAGAAAAGACACCACCGATTCCGCCATATTGGAAGGATTGGCGGCAAAGCGATCCCGGAAGTTCTTGTCTTCCACGCTGATGCCGCTGCTTGGGCAGAGCTGGGGCTCTTCCGGGTGGCTCATCTTCCTGTAAATGGCCTTCAGAAAACAGGAAATCCTGGAATAGTCGCGGCTGTCACTACCGTTTTCGTCTTCGTTGCTCATAATTTACCCGCCGCGCCCGAGACGCGTAT
The DNA here is from genome assembly GCA_009782775.1 of Desulfovibrionaceae bacterium. Lineage (GTDB taxonomy): Bacteria > Desulfobacterota > Desulfovibrionia > Desulfovibrionales > Desulfovibrionaceae > WRHT01. The sequence continues at coordinate 29,730 of WRIL01000010.1, read as the reverse complement.
TTTTAAGGTTAAACTATTTTAAGGGTTGCTCTCCAAAAATTGTTTGGCCCTGGTAGCTTCCTGGCTCTTGGGGAATTTGCGGATCAGTTCGTTCAGGCGTACCCTGGCCGCGTCTTTCTTGTCGCTTCGATGCATGGCTATGCCCTGTTTAAGCATGGAGGACTGGATTTTGTTGCTCCCTGGGTATTTTTCGATGACCTGCTGGTAAGCCAGGATGGCGTTGTTATAATCCTTCATCTGGTAATAGGATTCGCCTTGCCAGAAATGGGCGTTGCTGATCAGGTTGTGCCGGGGATAGTTATTGATAAAATCGGCGAAAATACGCACCGCGTCAGCATATTTGCGGTCACTGAAAGCCTTGGTCCCGGAATCATAGAGGGCTTTGGACAGATCTGTGCTCTGCGGGGAGGCGGGAATGGCGGCGGGGGAGCTCTGGCCGCTTGGCGCTGGTTCGGCCGGAGAGAGATCGCGGACATCCAGCATGGGCAGATCCATGCCCAATTCCGAAGACATCCGCCCGACGGTCGCTTCCAATTTGCCCACTTGTTCGCGCAATTTATGCACTTCCGGGCCGGCCGCGCCCTGACTGGCCAAGTTATCCACATCGCCCCGCAGCAAGTTGATATCCTGGCGTAAACTCTGGAGCTGCGCCCAGATCTCGGCCTGCCCCGGCACAATGCCGTCAGAGTCCAGTCCCATCTGGTTATTGAGACGTTGGATTTGTTCAGCCTGGTTATCCAGGCGCCCGCTGACGGTCGTAAGATCACGGTGCGAGAGATCCGCGCAGGCGCTCAGGAGCAGGATGCCCGTAAGGACAAGCGCAAGGGCTGGCAGCTTCTGGGTAATTCGCGGTTTTTGCCTAATCATAAAACGGTTCTCCATCTTTCAGCGTCCCGGCGCGTCCCCAGAGCAGGTAGGCCAGCCCTCCCGCCACCGGCAGGAACACACAGGCGCACATCCAGAGCATCCTGACAGCCGGATTCGCGAAACTGTGCCTCCAGGCATGCCATAGTCCCCACCAGTTGGGAAGCATGGGCAAAAGCAGAAGTATAGGCTTGAACCACCACGGCCCTGGCAGGGCCTCAAGTAATGCCCGCATAAAAAACTATCCCTGCCTGTAATGAAAATCAACCATAGTGATCTTGCTTATATTTTTCGCTATATCCGCGGAGTTTGTTCAGGTCAATAGAGCCTGCCGTTTGTGCGGCCTCTATGCCAGAATATGCCGGTTTACGGCGGCCGGAGCCGCGCAGCCGGTCAGGCGCATGGCCTGGACGAGCTGATCCTGGATCAGGCGCAAGTAAGTGGGCAGCCCGTTTTCTTCATCGCCGTGGATGGCCACCATGACCGGGCGGCAAATGAGCGCCATTTTGGCGCCCAAGGCCAGGGTCTTGAGCACGTCGCCGCCGCTGCGGATGCCGCCGTCCACCATCACCAAGATATTCTTGCCAACTGCCTGGGCGATGTCCGGCAACACCTCGGCGGCGCCCTGGCAGTAATCCAGCGAGCGTCCGCCGTGGTTGGAGACCACCAGGGCGTCCGCCCCGGACTCGACGACCAGACGGGCCTCATCCACGCTCATAATGCCCTTGACGATGAATTTCATTTTGCGTTTGTGGGCCTCGGCCACAATGCCGGCCAGGGCCTTGGGGGAAGTGACCCGGACCGGAACGCTGTTTTGGCGCAGGGTGGGGAGTCCGGCCCCATCCACATCCATGCCGCAGATGTCCACCCCGGCGGCGACGGCCAAGTCCATGCGGACGGTAATTTCCTGAAGCGCGCCCCAGGGTTTGATGAAGGGCACGGCCAGGGAACCGTGCCCGGACACGTTTTCCATGTATTGCCTGAAGATATCCAGGACCATGTGGTCACCCACCCCTCCCAGGATGTTCAATGCGCCGCATCCGTTGATCATGTGCCGGGTATAATCCGGGTCGCTCATGTCGCTGCCCAGGTTAATGGCGACGCTGCCCACCGGAGCGGTCATGACCGGCATGAAGAGTTTTTTCCCCCATAGTTCCAGCTCGGTGCTCGGGTCATTGGCCTCGTGCAGGGTGCGCATGATCAGCCGGTGTTCGGCCAAGGAGGCGATATTGTTTTGAAAGGAAATCCCCGTGCCGATGCCGCCCATGCCGGGGACCTCTCCGGCGCAGGCCACGCCGTCGCATACCGGGCATACCCTGCATTTGCTCTTGATTCTTTCCCGCGCTTTTTTGCGGATTTCCTGCATATTCATGCGTAACCTCCTGCCGGTGGATGAAAATTCATTTCACCAGTAGTTTTAAGAAACGTTTTTTGCCCAATTTGACGATATATTCTCCTGCGGGCAAGGAGGAGACGGGGTCGGCGCAGATGCGCCCGTTCAGGGTCAGGGCTTTTTGATCCACCAGACGCCTGGCCTCGCCCCTGGAGGAGGTCAGCCCTCCTCTGGTCAGGAAAGCGACAGGCGCGGAGTCTTCTCCCTGTGTGCAGGACAGGCTGGGCGTATCTTCAGGTATGCCGCCGCCGCTGAAGACGGCCTGGAAGTCGCGGCGGGCCTCTTCCGCCGCCTGGAGATCGTGGTAACGGGCGGTGAGTTCACAGGCCAGCTCTTCCTTGGCGGTTTTGGGATGGAGTCGGCCTGTCTCCACTTCTTCCTTCATCCGGGTGATCTCTTCGAGGCTTTTATCCGAGAGCAATTCGTAATAGCGCCACATCAGCTCATCGGAAATGGACATGGCCTTGCCGAAGATCTCGGCGGGCGGCTCGTTGATGCCGATGTAATTGCCCAGGGACTTGGACATTTTTTTTACGCCGTCAAGCCCTTCCAGCAGGGGCAGGGTAATGACGCATTGGGACTCTTGCCCATACTGGGCCTGGATATGCCTGCCCACCAACAGGTTGAAGGTTTGGTCAGTTCCCCCCATCTCCACATCGGTGCGCAGGGCCACGGAGTCGTAAGCCTGGGCCAGGGGGTAGAGAAATTCATGCACGGCGATGGGGATATTGCCCTGGAAACGCTTGGCGAAATCGGCGCGCTCCATGAGCCGGGCCACGGTATAGCGGGAGGCTAGGCGGATGATGTCGGCGGCGGTCATGGCGCCCAGCCAGCGGGAGTTGAAGTCCACAATGGTTTTTTGCGGGTCGAGAATCTTGAAGACCTGTTTTTTGTAGGTTTCCGCATTTTGCAGGATCTGTTCGCGGGTGAGAGGCGGGCGGGTCTCGGAGCGGCCCGAGGGATCGCCGATGGTGCCGGTGAAGTCGCCGATAAGAAAGACCACGGTATGCCCAAGTTGCTGGAAATGCCGCATTTTCTGAATTACCACGGTATGCCCCAGATGCAGATCCGGCGCGGTGGGGTCAAATCCCACTTTGATGTTCAGGGGTCTGCCTCTGGCGATCTTGGTGCGCAGTTCTTCCAGGTTGATCAGTTCGGCGATGCCGCGGGTGATCAGGGCCAGTTGCCCGTCTACCGCCTGTTTGCTCAAAGGCTGGGGCGTAGCCGTTTGTTTTTCCGGCATCGGAATTCTCCTCAGATGCGAACGCCTTCCAGGCGTAGCAGGTGCTTTTTTATCTCTAGGCCCCCGCCGTAACCGGCCAAGCTTCCGTCATGGGCGATAACCCGGTGGCAGGGGATGAAAATGGCTAGGGGGTTCCTGTGGTTGGCCTGCCCTACGGCCCGAAAGGCTAGAGGATGCCCAGCGGCGATGGCGATGTCTTTGTAGCTGGCGGTGCGGCCGTAGGGGATGCGCCGGAGTTCTTCCCAGACTCTCAGCATGAAAGGGGTTCCGGATGGACGCAGGGGCAGGGAAAAGATCCGTAGCCGACCGGCGAAGTAGGCCGCCAGTTGGCCGACGGCCTCGCGCAACAGGGGGGAAGAGGGCGAGGGTCCTTCGAGGGCAGCGGTAAAGTCCAGGGCGGTCAGGGCCCCGTCTTCTTCCCGCAGGAAGAGCCCCCCCACCGGGCTTGCAATGGCGCATGCATTCATTGTGTGTCCTGTGGCGTGTCAGGCGGGTGGAGGATCAGGCGTAAGAGCTGTCCGCCCTCGGCCGGGGAGAGGTTGAAACGCATTCCGGCCTCGTCCAGGATCCGGTGGGGATCGGCCTGGGGTTTTTCAGCCAGGGTTTCGGCAATCCATTTGAAGGCGCGGGTCAGGAGCTCGCCTTGCGGCATGATGGCGCTCATGGTTCTCCCTGCAAAAAAAACTTGCCAAGGCCGGCGATCTTGAATAGATTTCAGCACAGCCGCCAAGCGGCGGGCTATCCAGCCTGTCCGTGCGACCGGCGAACCGGGGGCAAGGTAGCTCAGTTGGTCAGAGCGCACGGTTCATACCTGTGATGTCGAGGGTTCGAATCCCCCCCTTGCTACCAGAATTTTATCAGGGAGATTCGGGGTTGTCAAAAACCCCGGATCTTCTTAATTTTTTGTCAGGGCTCCTGATTTGCCTTGACTAAGCTTTTTTTTAATTACAAGCTTCAGTTGTAAGCCGCACCTGTTTTTTCCCCTGGAACGCGGCCGGAGGCCGCTCTGGCGCGGCAAAGGAGGACGACATTGGCCCGGTTAAACCTCTTTAAGGAAAGCGCGGCCCAGGCAGCCATTGACGACGTGTTGCGGGATATTGAACGGCGTTTGTTTGTGAGCCCCTTCGGCAACTGCCACGTCAACCTGGTCGCCTCCATCCTGAAACTATGCCATGCCCAATCCTGCGGCAAATGTGTGCCCTGCCGTATAGGCCTTTCCCAACTGGGCAACATTATTGAAGATATTTTGAAAGGACGGGCGGAGATGGCTTCCCTGGTCCTGTTGGAAAAAACCGCCCTGGTCATCTACGAGTCCGCGGACTGCGCCATCGGTTACGAGGCTGCGGGCACGGTGCTCAAGGGCCTGCGCAATTTCCGCGGTGACTATGAAAATCACGTCTCCAGCGGCAAATGCTCGCCTGACGAAGGCGGTTCCGTGCCCTGCGTGAATTTTTGCCCCGCCCATGTGGACATTCCCGGCTATATTTCTTTGGTGGAGAGCGGCCGCTACGAGGACGCGGTCAGGCTCATCAGAAAGGACAACCCCTTTCCAGGGGCTTGCGGCCTAATCTGCGAACATCCCTGCGAAACCAGGTGCCGGCGGAATATTTTGGATGTAGGTCTGAATATCCGGGGGCTTAAGCGTTTCGCCGTGGACAATTGCGATAACACGCCCACGCTTCAGCCGGCGGCTTCCAAGACCGGGAAAAAAGTGGCCGTCGTAGGCGGCGGTCCGGCGGGATTGTCGGCGGCCTATTTCCTGCAATTGATGGGACACACGGTAACGGTTTACGAAAAGAGAAAATTCCTCGGCGGCATGCTGCGTTACGGCATCCCGAGCTACCGCCTGCCCAGGGAGGAATTGCAGCGGGATATTGACGCCATCCTCTCCACAGGCATCAAGGTCCGCTTGGGCGCGGACATCGGTGGAGGAATCCCTCTTGACGAATTGCGCGGGCAATACGATGCCCTGTTCATCGCCATTGGCGCCCATACGGAAAAAAAGCTGGAACTTGAAGGAGAGAACCTGCGGGGTGTTGTTTCGGCAGTGCAGATGCTTGGAGGCATCGGCGACGGAAAACTCCCGGACTTCGGGGGCAGAAGGGTGATCGTCGTCGGCGGCGGCAATGTCGCCATGGATGTCGCCCGTTCCGCGGTGCGGCTGGGGGCGGCCAATGTGACCATCGCCTACCGCCGCCGCCAGGAGGATATGACAGCTTTGCCGGAGGAAATTGAAGGGGCTGTCGCCGAAGGCTGCGAAATAATGTCCTTGCAGGCGCCGGCGCTCATTGAAGGAGACCTGGACGACAACGTCATCGCCCTCTGGACCCATCCCCAGATTATCGGCCCCATAGAAGACGGCAGGCCGAAGCCCGTGAATGCCGACAAACCCCGGCAGCGCATCGCTTGCGATATTTTGATCCTGGCGGTCGGGCAGGATATCGAGGCGGATCATTTCATTCGTTTCGGGGTCAAGGCCAAGAGAAACATCCTGCAAACCCGTGGTGACGGCAGTGTTGAAGGCATGCCAGGCGTCTTCGCGGGCGGTGACTGCGCCACCGGGCCGGCCACGGTGATCCGCGCGGTGGAGGCCGGCAAGGTGGCCGCGGCCAATATCGACAACTACTTGGGTTTTGATCACAAAATTTCGGCGGGAGTGTCCATTCCGGATCCCAGGCTGGAAAACAAAAAACACTGGGGGCGGGTGATCATGAGGGAAAAAAGCCCCTCTGAGCGGAAAAACGACTTCGGGCATCTGGAACTGGGCATGAGCCGCGATGAAGCCATACAGGAGGCCGGGCGCTGTTTGCGTTGTGACCGTTTCGGCTACGGTTCGTTCAGGGGAGGGAGGAAGGCCCAATGGTAAAACTCACCATAGACCATAAAAAGATCACGGCCAGTGAAGGCGCGACTATCCTGGAAGCCGCCAGGTCAGCCGGCATAGCCGTTCCTACTCTTTGCCACCTTGAGGGGCTCAACGAGATCGGCGCCTGCCGGGTCTGCATGGTGGAGGTCGCCGGGCTGGACCGGTTGGTGGCGGCCTGCAATACCCCGGTGGAAAAAGGCCTGACCGTTTTCACCAACAGCCCGCGGGTGCGCCGGGCCAGAAAGGTCAATGTAGGTCTGCTTTTGTCCAGGCATGACTGCCAGTGCCTCACCTGCGCCCGTAGCGGGAATTGCGCTCTGCAAAGCCTGGCGAACGACCTTGGCATAGTGGAGCGAGTCTATAAAAACGAAACCATCCCAGCGATCTGGGACAAGAGCCTGCCGCTGATCCGGGATATGGGAAAATGTGTGCAGTGCATGCGTTGCATTCAGGTCTGCGACCATATCCAGGATTTGCATGTTTGGGATCTGGTGAATTTCGGCTCCCACATTGACGTGGACGTAAGCGGCAACAAGAAAATTCACGAAAGCGGCTGCGCCCTCTGCGGCCAATGTATAACCCACTGCCCGGTGGGGGCGCTGACCGCCAGGGACGATACGGAAAAAGTGCTGGATGCCCTTGCGGATCCAGACCGTGTCACCGTGGTTCAAGTAGCCCCGGCGGTGCGCGCCGCCTGGGCGGAAACTTTGGGACTCAGTCGGGATAAAGCCACCCCTGGCAAGATGGCCGCAGCCCTGCGGCGCATCGGCTTCGACTATGTTTTTGATACCGATTTCGCGGCGGATTTGACCATCATGGAGGAAGGAAGCGAACTCATTGAGCGGGTGCTGCATGCCGCAAAGAAGCCCGAGTATCCCATGTTCACCTCCTGTTGTCCCGGTTGGGTGCGCTTCATCAAGGGGCAATACCCGGACATGGTGGGCTGCCTCTCCAGCGCCAAGTCGCCGCAGCAGATGTTCGGGGCCGTTGCCAAGTCCTACTTCGCGGAGGCGAAAAAGATCGATCCCCAAAAACTCTTCGTGGTCTCCATCATGCCCTGCGTGGCCAAAAAACACGAAGCGGCTCTGCCTTCCATGAACAGCGCCGGCGCGGGGCAGGATGTGGACGTAGTGCTCACCACCAGGGAATTCGCCCGGTTCATCCGCTCCGAGCACATCGACCTAGCGGCCTTGGCGGATGAGGATTTTGACGATCCTCTGGGCCAGGCCAGCGGCGCGGGGATCATTTTCGGGGCCACCGGCGGGGTAATGGAAGCGGCTTTGCGCACCGTGTACTGCGTGGTCACCGGCAAAAAACCGCCTACGGACGACGCCTTCAAGAAAGTCCGGGGCATGCGAGGCTGGAAAAGCGCGGAATTCGACGTCGCCGGTTCCGCCATCAAAGTCGCGGTGGCCAGCGGTCTGGGCAATGCCCGCAAACTGATGGAAGCCATCCGCTCCGGCGCGGCGCGATACGATTTTGTGGAGATCATGGCCTGCCCCGGCGGCTGCGCCGGCGGCGGCGGCCAGCCCATCGCCATGGGGCAGGAGTTGGCGGAGGTCCGGGGAGATAAGCTCTTCAAGCTGGACGCCTCGTCTCCCCTGCGCTATTCCCACGAAAATCCCGCCGTGCGGGCTCTGTACGACAGCTACCTGGAAAAGCCTCTCTCCCACAAGGCGCACCATCTGTTGCATTCAGACCATAGCGTTTGGTCCATGCCGCACAGGTAAGAAAGAAATCGGGGCGGGAGCCAAGTTTATTCAAGGGCGTCGCCCCGGCCCATCTCCGGCGTGAAGCCGGCCGTGCGTATTCTGTCGGCCAAATAGTCCAGGGTCTCGGCCCCATCTCCGGCGGAGACCTTGTTGTCATACAGGGCATATAGTCTGCGCGCGGCCATAGGCGTGAGGTTGGGCATGATCACGTTGGCCCCGGCCTTGAGCCCTTGCTCCCATCCGTCGGGGGCGATGGTTCCCAGGGCGGTAGTGGCCGGGATCAGGGCCTTGGGCAGCATAATCCTGGCCAGGGCGACCATCTTCAAGGTCAGGATCAGACTTCCGGCTCCGGCCCCTCCGAAGGGGGTATCCTTATGGGGTATAAAAGGACCGATGCCGATCATCTGCGGTTGTAATTCTTCCAGGAAGCGCAGGTCTTCCAGCAGGTTTTCCGGGGTCTGGAAGGGGGAGCCCACCATAAAGCCGGCCCCGGTCTGAAAGCCGATATCCTTGAGGTTGCGCAGGCATTCTTTGCGCGCGGCCGGGTTCATGTCCGGCGGGTGGAGCCTCGCGTAATGTTCCTCCGAGGCGCTCTCGTGGCGCAGGAGGTAGCGATTGCCCCCGGCGGCGAAGAAGGCCGCGTAGCTTTCCCGGCTGCGTTCGCCGAAAGACAGGGTCAGGGCGTGTCCGGGAAATTCCCGGCGGACGGCGGTGATTATTTCCACTGCCCGCGTGTCGTTGAGTTGTGGGTCATCGCCCCCCTGGAGCACGAAGGTTTTATAGCCGAGCCGGTCACCGGCGCGGCAACAGGCGAGAATCTCCTCCAGGGAGAGCCGGTAGCGTTCCAGTTTGGCGTTGGAGCGGCGCAGCCCGCAGTAGTAGCAGTCGTTACGGCAGTAATTGGTTATTTCAATAAGTCCGCGGAAGTACACGCCATTTCCGTAATGTTTCTTACGCGCCTTGCGGGCCAGGGCGAAGAGATCCTCGTTCTCGTCAGGATCTACGCCGGCAATCAGCCGCAGGAGATTCCGGTCACTGAGGCGCGCCGCGCGCATCGCCTGCTCCTCAGACAAAGAAATCCCGTTCTCCCGAGCCCCGGATCCTTTTCACGTTCTCCAAGGTCCGCCGACGGATCCTTTCATCGGCGATATGTGGAATCTCCTGGTCAATAATGGCTGCGGCCTTTTCCCGGAAAATTTCATCCCCGTAATCCATGGAATACTCGGAAAGGGTCATCAGGGCGTTGGGCAGGCAGACGTTGCCGATTTTCCCGGATTTAGCCAGGGACATGAAGCGGTCGCCGGTGCGTCCGTTCCGGTAGCAGGCGGTGCAGAAACTGGGGATATATCCGTCTTCCATGAGTTCCGAAATAATCGTCATGGCGTTGCGTTCGTCGTTGACCAAGAACTGGGGGTTGCCCCTGGCCCGCTGTTCACGCTTGGCGTAACCGCCGACTTCGGTGCTGGATCCGGCGCTGAGTTGGGAGATGCCCGCTTGCAGCAGTTTTTTGCGCATGGCGCGGTTTTCTCTGGTGGAGAGGATCATGCCTGTAAAGGGCACGGCCAGGCGGATGACGGCGACGATTTTTTCAAAGGCGGCATCGTCAACCAAGTTGGGAAAGTCACCGATGTTCATGCCTTGGGCCGGGCAGAGCCGGGGGACGGAAATGGTGTGAAAGCCGGTCCCGAATTTGGCTTCCAGGTGCTCGTTGTGGAGCATAAGTCCAAGAACCTCAAAGCGCGGGTCGGCCAGGCCGAAGAGCACGCCGCCGCCCACATCGTCAATTCCCCCTTTTTGGGCGCGGTCAAAGGCGTTCAGGTGCCAGGCGAAGTCTTTTTTCGGTCCGGCCGGGTGGACTCTGCTATAGGTGGGTTCATGGTAGGTTTCCTGAAAAAGAATGTAGGTGCCGATGCCGGCTTCTTTGAGTTTTTGGTAATTTTCAGTGGTGGTGGCGGCGATGTTTACGTTTACCCGGCGGATGGCCCCGTTTTCGAATTTCAGTCCGTAAATGGCCTTGATGCAGTCAAGGATGTACTCGATGGAACATTCGTGGTCGTTCTCCCCGGCCTCCAGGGCCAGACGTTTGTGTCCCATCATTTCGAGGATGGTTACCTCTTCGCGCACTTCGTCCAGGGTAAGCCGGCGGCGTCCGAAGGCATGGCCGCTGTTGAAGCTGCAATAGGCGCAACGGTTCACGCAGTAATCGCTCACGTACAGAGGAGCGAACATGACGATGCGGTTGCCGTAGATGTGCCGTTTGATCCTGCCGGCGATGTCGAGGATGCGCCGCAGGTGCTCAGGGCGTTCGCTGACCAGCAGGGCGGCGATTTCGCGGTGGTTCAGACCCTGGAAATTTTCCGCCTTGTCCAGGTAGCCGCCGATAGCCCGTTCGTCGGCCCCTTTGGCCTCCTCCAGCAAGCCTTCAATGTATGCCCGATCAATAAACATCCCATCGCTGGTCCCGGCCTTATCTTTTTTTTCGGGAGTTTTTTTTTCACGCATTATTTCGTTCTCCGTTGCGCAGCATAAAACCGGGGCCAGGGCGCGTCAAGCGGCTGGAGGCGGCGTGAGCTGGCTGGAAAATACGGCCAGGCTTCGCCGCAGAATTCCCTGAACCTGGGCGATGACCATGCCGTAGTTGGTAAAGGGGATGAGTTGGTCCTCGGCGCAGCGGCGGCGGTACTGCATTTCCCTGTCGTTCAGCATGCAGCCGCCGCAGTGGACGATCAGGGCGTACGCGGAGAGGTCTTCCGGGAATTCGCCGCCGGAGCAAAAACAGAATTCCGTTTCCGTGGATCGGTAATTCTTTATCCAGCGGGGAAGCTTTACCGTGCCGATGTCCTCGCATTGGCGGTGGTGGGTGCATCCTTCTGCGATGAGGATCTTGTCGCCGGATTTAAGATGGTCCAGGGCCGTGACGCCGCGGACCGCGCTTTCCAGGCCGCCCTTGTAGCGGGCGAACAAGATGGAAAAGGAGGTCAGCGGGATATCTAGGGGCAGTTCGGCGGCCACTTCGGCGAAAACTTGGCTGTCGGTGATCACCAGGCGAGGTTTTTTGCCCAGTTGTTTCAGGGTTTCCCGCAATTGGCCTTCCTGTGCCGCCACGGCCACGCCCCCGGCTTCCAGGATGTCCCGGATGGTCTGCTGCTGGGGGAGGATCAGGCGGCCCTTGGGCGCGGAGTGGTCAATGGGTGTTACCAGCAGCACCAAGTCGGCCGGTCGAATGAGGTCTCCCACCAGCCGGGTTTGTGGCTCCTCGGCTGCCGCCAGGGAGACGATCCGTTCCTTGAGCGCCGGAATGTTGTCACCATTTTTGGCGCTTACCGGAATGGCCCCTCCGGGCAATCCCTCCGGGCTTCCTTCCAGCAAATCGCTTTTGTTGGCGGCGATGACGCAGGGGATGCCCTTGGCCTGAAAAATGTCGAAAAATTCCTTTTCAACGTCCTGGAGGAAACCGCCGCCCGCCGTCTTTTCCGAGGCGTCCAGCACCAGGACCGCCACATCGGTCTTGTTAAGCTCCTGCCTGGTCCGGCGGATGCGCAGTTCTCCGAGAGGACCTTCATCGTCAATGCCGGGGGTGTCGATGATCAGAACCGGCCCCAGGGGCAGCAGTTCCATGGCCTTGCGCACCGGGTCGGTGGTGGTGCCTTTCACCTCGGAAACCACGGCCAGGTCCTGGCCGGTGACCGCGTTCACCAGGCTTGATTTGCCGGTGTTCCGGCGCCCGAAAAAGGCGATGTGGATTCTGTTCGCGGCGGGGGTATCGTTCAGTCCCATGATTGTCCTTTATTTACTGGCCGGAGATTGACGAAAATCGGGGATCTCTTTATTTTATGTTATTTCAAACGAAAAAATTTCCATCCGAGAGAACTGCCATGCTGAAAATTGCCACCATCGCGGGGTCGGACGCCTCCGGAGGCGCCGGGCTGGAAGCGGATCTGAAAACCTACGAAGAATACGGCCTCTACGGGATGGCGGCGGTGACCCTGGTGGCCACTATGGATCCGGCACGGCAGTGGGCGCATGATGTTTTTCCTTTGTCCGAAAAAGCCATCCGGGCCCAGTTGGAGACGGTTTTCGGAGGCGTGGGGGTGGCCGCAGCCAAGTCCGGAATGCTGGGCAGCTTTTACGCCGTGGAGTTGACCAGGGAATATATCAGCGCCCATAAGGTCTGGAATTACGTCCTGGACCCGGTCATGGTCTGCAAGGGCAATGACGAGGCCCTGAACCCGGAGCTGAATTCCGCCCTGGCCGCCAAGCTTCTGCCTCTGGCCCTGGTGGTTACCCCCAACCTCTTTGAAGCCGGCCAGCTTTCAGGCCTGAAAGAGGTGAACAGCCTAGAGAAGATGCGGGAAGCGGCCCGCATCATCGCGGACAAGGGGGCGGCCAATGTTTTCATCAAGGGCGGCCCCAAACTCCCCCAAGCCGCGCAATCCGTGGATCTGCTTTACGACGGCAAGGATTTCCATCAGCTTGAAGATACCCTCATCCATACCGACTGGACCCACGGGGCCGGCTGCACCACCTCCGCGGCCATTGCCGCCGGTCTGGCCCGCGGCCTCCGGGTGTATGAGGCCGTGGCCCTGGCCAAGAAATTCATCACCGCCAGCCTGAGCGCCAGCTTCCCTCTAAACCGGTGGGTGGGGCCGGGCAATCCCAGCCACTGGAGGAAAAATACTCTGTTCGGCTGTGATTGTTCTTGAGGGCCAGTCGGTTTTACCTTCCGTTACGCCTTTTTTCTACCTGCCGAGCAGGCGGGAACCGGAGCGCGCGTCCACGGTTATTTTTGACTCTTTCTGCAGACGTTCCAGATAAATATTAAAAATTTCGTTCCGGCGCAACTGGTTCAAGGTTGCGGTGTAGGCCGCGCCTTCCTGTTGCCAGCTGTTCTCATCAGGCGGCAGGATGTTTACGAGGCGCGCCAGAATGGTGGCCTCGGCCAGCCGGTGGGGCGTGTCCAGCCATTCTCCGGGCCGGGCCAAGTACAGCGCCTTGGTCAGTTCCGGGTTCCAGCCCAGGTCCGGCAGTCCGGCGAAGCGGGTGGCCGTTCCGGAAGAGAGTTTGGCGGAGGGTTTTTTGTCAGGATCGGCGCGGAGGGAGGACAGCTCTTTCAGGGCTTCTTCATGGGCGAGCCTTGCGCTTTCCACGGCCATGAGATCTTCCAGCACCTGCGGGCGTAAATCCGCGAAATCCGGAATCCTGGAGGGCTGATATTCCCGCAGGCGGATCACCACAAACCCTTGAGCCTGTTCCAGGGGAGCGGGGAGCGTTTCCCCGGCCCGTAGGCGATTAAGCCCGACCAGGGCGTTTTCCGGAAGCTCCAGCAGGGCGGCCAGGGCCGGGATTTCCAGCCGGCCGCTGTTCCGGATTTCCGTATTGTAGAACGCGGCCGTATCTTCCAGGGATTGGCCGCGGCTCATGGCGTCTTCCACCTCGGAGAGGGTGTCCTGCAACACCGTATAGGCCGCGTCCTCACGCAACTGGCTCAGGATGTCTTCCAGCATCTCTTCCAGGGGCCGGATGCTTTCCGGCCGTTTTTCCAGAAGCTCAATCACATGAAAGCCGTTAAAACTGCGCACCGGTGCCGGGATCAGGCCGGGGTCGGCCATTTCCAGGGCCAGTTCATAGGCCGCGTCCAGCTGTCCGTGTTCCGCCCAGCCCACCTCGCCGCCGTTTTCACTGGTCAGGGCGTCATCGGAATGTTTCCGGGCCAGATCTGCGAACTTGGCCCCGGCCTTGAGTTCAGCCAGGATATTCTCCGCTTTTTGCCGCGCCTCCTGTATGGCGGACTCGCCGGCGTTCATGGACAGCGGCAGGCGCACCAGGATATGCCGGCTGTGGTAGGCCGCAGGCCTGACAAAAGACTCCCGGCGGCTTTCATAGTAGGCCCGGGCGTCTTCCTCGCTCACCGGGCGCAGGGAGGAGAGAACCGGCAAATCAAAGAGCAGGTAATCCGTGTTCACCAGAGTTGGTTCCCGCCAGCGTTCGTTGTTTTCCGTATAAGAAGACATGAGTTCGGCCTCGCCCGGATTCAGTCCTTTCGTGTAATCGGCGTGGTTGAAATTCAGATATTCCATTTCCCGGCGTTCCATTTCAAAATCAAAGAGGCGTCTCGCTCCGGCTTCATCCAGGTTCGCCGCGCCGGTCACATAGTTCTGGAATTTGTTCAGAAGCAGGTCCTCGCTGACCCTCCGTTCGTAGCGGCCGGGGGCCATGGACATGAGCGCCAGCGTTTCGCGGTAGATGTTCTTGTCGAAGCGCCCGTGTTCGTCCTGGAACATGGGTACGCCCGAGACCAGATTCGAGAGTTCCATGTTCGAGATGCCCAGACCCAGCCTTTCCGCCTCCTGTCGCATCATGGCGCGGATAATAAGTTGGTTCAGCAGCATCCGCTCCAGCGCCCCTTGTTCTTCTTCGCCGAGAGCTGAGAGATCCCGCCCTTCCTGCCGGAGTCTCAGCGTCTCTTCTTGGTATCTTTCATACAGGTCCCGGCGGTAAATGCTTTCGCCGTTTACCTTGGCCAGGGTTTTGTCCGATTCGGAACTCGTGGTATTGGCGCCCCAATAGACAAAGACAATGATGATCAGGGCGAAAATCACCTTGATCGCCCAGGATTGGGAATTGCGCCTGATTATATCCAGCATGGGTTACTCCTGCGAAACTGACATGGCCGGGCAAGCCGCAGCCTTTTTTCCTTATCCAAAAAAACAAAATTTATAAAGAGCTTCCGTGGGCGATTCGCGCAAAAACCGATAACCCTGAGCCAGCCCGCCTATGCCAGACTCGAAACCGGCAAGGTCAAGCCGCGCATCGTCATTTACAAGCGCATTGCCAAGGCGCTGGATATCGCATGGCAGCAGTTGAGCGACAGCTCAAGGCGGGCGCGAATTTCCGCTAGAAAATCCCTGGAGCTGACACCGCGCGCCTGTATTCCGGGTTCCACGAGGCTTGCCAGGTCTTTGGTCATAATACCGGCGTTCAGGCAATCAAGGCAGGCCTGCTCAAGGGCATCGGCAAACTTAATAAGGTCGTCTAGGGCGTCGAGTTCGCCGCGTTTGCGCAGCCCTCCGCTCCAGGCGAAGATGGTGGCCACGGGATTGGTGGAGGTCTCTTCTCCTTTCATATACTTGTAGTAGTGGCGTGTCACCGTGCCGTGGGCGGCCTCGTATTCAAATTTGCCGTCAGGGGATGCCAGCACCGAGGTCATCATGGCCAAAGAACCGAAGGCGGTGGAGACCATATCGCTCATAACATCGCCGTCGTAATTTTTGCAGGCCCAGATATAGCCTCCCTCGGAACGGATGACCCTGGCGATCGCGTCATCGATAAGCGTATAAAAGTATTCCAGTCCCAGGGCCGCGAATTTATCTTTATATTCCTGAAACACCTCTTCAAAGATGGTTTTGAAGAAGCCGTCATATACCTTGGCGATGGTGTCTTTTGTGGAAAACCACAGATCCTGCCTGGTGGCGACGGCATATTGAAAACAGGCGCGGGCGAAGGAGCGGATAGAGGCCTCTTTATTGTGGGCGCCTTGCCAGATCGCCGGGCCATCCGTTTTTTGGACGGAGAAGCGTTGTTTTTTGCCGGAAAGGCCGCGAAAGGTCATCGTGGTTTCTCCGGGTTCATCGGTTTTGAAATCAATGCCGCGATAAACATCGCCGTAAGCATGCCGGGCAATGGTGATGGGTTTTTTCCAGTTTTTGACCGCCGGCTTGATGGCATCAATCAGGATGGGGGCGCGGAAGACGGTGCCGTCGAGAAGGGCGCGAATGGTTCCGTTGGGGCTATTCCACATCTCCGTGAGCTGCGGGTATTCCTCCATTCTTTGCCGGTTGGGGGTTATGGTCGCGCATTTGACCGCCACCCCGTATTTTTGGGTCGCCACGGCGGCGTCGATGGTGACCTGATCTCTGGTTTCATTGCGGTTCAGTAGTCCCAGGTCATAGTATTCCGTTTTCAACTCCACGAAAGGGAGAATGAGTTCATCCTTGATGAGCCGCCAGAGAACGCGGGTCATCTCGTCCCCGTCCATTTCAACCAGAGGCGTGGTCATTTTAATTTTTTTCATGGTGAATGCTTCTTTTTGTCCTTATCAAAAAAAAGACTCCGGCGCTATTTCCCGCCCTGGAACAGGCGGAAGAGTTCGGCCAGGAGGAACTCAAAGGCCTGATCCGGGCTGTGCTCACCGCTTTTTACGCCCTTGTCGGCGCGCAGGGCCAAATCCCATATGCGGGCCAGACCGGTATAGCCCAGGTTTTGGGCCAGGCTTCTCTTGGACTCAACGACAAAGGCCGGGAGGCTTGTAGGCTCTCCGGCCAGCAGTTGCCAGAGCTGGCGGGCTTCGCGCAGGAGCATGCCGAGGAAGCCGAAGAGTCCGGCATCGGAGGTCCCGGCGCGATCCTTGTGGAACTGGATCCAGATCTGTTCCGGCCGGCGTCCGCTTTGCAGACCGCGCAAGAAGGCGAAGATGTCCAGGTCCGGCTCCTGGCCGAGCATCTGTACGGCTTCCGGCGCGGGCCTTCCGGAAGCGTCCGCGGCCAGGGCGAGTTTTTCCATTTCCAGGCGGATGGCCCCGGCATCCTGGGGCAGAAAATGGCCCAGGCGATCCAGGTCGGCCGCGCTCAGGCGCAGCCCCAGGGCCAGGGCGTTTTTCTTGATGAAGGAGCTTTTGCCCCGCTGATCCAGGGGGGGGATTCCCGTTACCCAGCCCTTTTCCAGTGCAAAGGCATAAAATTTCAGCCGGGCCAGGGTAGCGGGAATTTTGGGTTTCCCTTTTTCGTATTCCGTTTCCAGGCAGATGAAGGGCCAGGTCTGCGGGGGGATTCCCCCTAGGGCGGCGGAAATTTTTTTCAGTTGTTCCAGGGGCGCTTGGTTGGCCCGGCGCAGGATCAGGGCCTGGGGGGTTTGGAAAAGATCCTGCATG
The DNA here is from genome assembly GCA_009782775.1 of Desulfovibrionaceae bacterium. Classification (GTDB taxonomy): domain Bacteria; phylum Desulfobacterota; class Desulfovibrionia; order Desulfovibrionales; family Desulfovibrionaceae; genus WRHT01. The sequence goes on along the minus strand of WRIL01000010.1, from coordinate 12,726 downwards.
CCCAGGGCGTGCCAGAATTGCGCCTCCAAGGGGGCATCGCCCCAGAAGACGCGGATTTTCCAAGCCTGTCCGGAGGCCGGAGGAAAGGCCGCGAGCTGCGCATCAATATGCTCCCGCAGGAGGACCGCATCCGGACCGAGGCAGAGGTTGAAGGCTGGGCGGGAGGCCATTGCCCGTACCCCTAGAAAGCCTGGCGCAGCTTGTTGGCCAGGAGGCGTACGGCCTGCCTGAAGAGCATGGCTCCAGCTTTTTCCTGGGAATCGCTCTCAAAGGTGTCGGAATAAGAGACGCGGGAGCGCCAGACTTCGCTGTTGTCGGCGCCATGGCTGATTACGGCGGTGAGGGAAATAGCGCCGGTGTGAAGCAGGGTGGTTTCGGCACTGCTTTTGACCGCTCCGCGCATGCTGAACTCGTTGACCCGCAAGCTGATCAGGAAGTCAGCCGGACCGCTGTCCACCCAGACGGCCAGGTTTCTGTCCCTGAATTCATCCCGCAGGGCCGAGTGCAGGGAATAGTTCACCCAGGGCAGGAGGGTGGGCTGCTCAATGCCGGAAAGACGCAGGGTGGATTGGCCGCTGCCCAGGATGGAAGAATTGCTCCCGACCGGCGCGTAGCCGCAGCCGGACAGAAGGCTCAGGCAGAGGAACGGGATGAGCAGCGGGCGCAATGCCTCAGGCGACCACGACATTGATCAGCTTTCCGGGCACATGGAGGATTTTTTTGATCTCACGCCCTTGGATGTATTTTTGGATGTTGTCATGGGTCAGGGCCGCGGCTTCGCACTCTTCCCCGGAGGCCTCCGCGGGCAGTTCCAGACGGGCGCGCAGCTTGCCGTTCACCTGCACCACGATGGTGAGGATGTCGCGGCGCAGGGCTTCCGCCTGCCAGGCGGGCCAGGGCTGTTCACCGGCGCGTCCGGCAAATCCGAGCGTTTGCCAGAGTTCCTCAGAGAGGTGCGGGGTAAAGGGGGCCAGCAGGGTAAGCAGACTGGCTGTGGCCGAAGCCAGAGCCTTCCGCCCTGGTTCTTCGTCCAGGAGTTCGTCCCGCGTCGATAAAAGATGATTGAACAGCTCCATGGTGGCGGCGATGGCGGTGTTGAACTGGAAATTTTCTAAATCCTCGCCGACTTTTTTTATGGCCGCGTGTTCCCGCAGGCGGGTTTCCCTGGCGCGCTCGTCGCGGGGCCCCTCCTCTCCGGCGGAAAGCGGTCCGGCCGGGGGAATTTTTCCGGCCAGATCCGTGCAGAAGCGCCAGACGCGCTGGATAAAACGGTAAGCGCCTTCAATGCCGCTTTCAGACCAGTCAAAATCCCGCTCCGGCGGAGCGGCGAAGAGGCAGAACAGGCGCACGGTATCGGCTCCGTACCTGTTGATCATCTCCGAGGGGCTGACGACATTGCCCTTGGACTTGGACATCTTGGAGCCGCCCATGCGCACCATGCCCTGAGTGAGCAGGTTGCTGAAAGGCTCACGGATCTCCCGGATGAAGCCCATGTCGTTCAGGGCCTTGATGAAGAAACGGGAATAAAGCAGATGCAGGATGGCGTGTTCCACCCCGCCGATGTACTGGTCCACGGGCATCCAGTAGCGCAGATCCTCGATGTTGAAGGCCTGCCCGTTGTCCGCCGGGGAAGCGGCGTAGCGTAGAAAGTACCAGGAGGATTCCACAAAGGTGTCAAAGGTGTCGGTCTCGCGCCGGGCTTCCCCCCCGCACTCCGGGCAGCGCGCCTTACAGAAGGTCGGGCTGTCCGGCAGGGGGGATCGTCCGTCGGGGTGGGTTTGTACCTCCAGGGGCAGCAATACCGGCAGGTTCTCCGCCTTTTCCGGGACCATGCCGCAACGGTCGCAGTAAACCACCGGGATGGGCGTGCCCCAGTAACGCTGGCGGGAAACATTCCAGTCGCGCAGCCGCCACTGGACGCTGGGCCGTCCCAGGCCGCGCTCCTCCAGCCAGCCAGCCACCGTCCCCTTGGCCTCTTCGTTGTCCATACCGTCGTAAGTCCCGGAATTGACCAGCCGCCCCGGCCTGTCGTAGGCCGCGGCCATGTCTTCTGGGCGCAGGGCGGGGGAGTTTTCCGGCTGAATGACCACCTGGATGGGCAGATCGTACTTGCGGGCGAATTCGTAATCGCGCTGATCATGGGCCGGCACGGCCATGACCGCCCCGGTTCCGTAGCCGGCCAGGACGAAGTTGGCCACCCAGATGGGCATGCGCGCGCCGGTAAGGGGGTTGAGGCAGTAAGCGCCGGTGAAGCGTCCTTCTTTTTCCAGGTCTTCCGGCCCCTTGGCGGAGGTTTTGACGGAATTCCTGATGGAAAGGGCAAAGGCGCGGGCTTCCTCTTCCTGCGGCCGTCCGCGTAGGATTTCGTCCAGCAGCGGGTGTTCGGCGGAGAGACTCATGAAAGTGGCCCCGGCCAGGGTGTCGGGCCGGGTGGAAAAGACCCGTAGGCGCTGCGTCCCTTCTTCCAGGGGAAATTCGATATCCGCGCCCAGAGATTTGCCGATCCAGTTGCGCTGCATGGTCAGCACCCGTTCCGGCCAGCCCTTTCCCAAGGTCTCCAAGTCGGCCAGGAGTTCTTCGGAGTAGGCGCTGATGCGCAGAAACCACTGGGTCAGCTCCTTGGCTTCCACCTCGGAATCGCAACGCCAGCAACGTCCTTCAATAACCTGCTCATTGGCCAGCACCGTGTGGCAGCTTGGGCACCAGTGCTGGGAGGCCTTTTTGCGGTAGGCCAGGTCCTTTTCCAGGAACTTCAGAAAAAAGGCCTGTTCCCAGCGATAATACTCCGGCGCGCAGGTGGCCAGCTCCCTGGTCCAGTCGTAGGAGTAGCCCATGCGGCGGAGCTGTTTTTTCATGTTTTCGATGTTTGAAAAGGTCCAGGAGGCCGGGTGCGTGCCGTTCTGGATGGCCGCGTTTTCCGCCGGCAGTCCGAAGGCGTCCCAGCCCATGGGATAGAGGACGTTGAAACCCCGCATCCGCTTGAAGCGGGCCAGCACATCGCCGATGGAATAGTTGCGCACATGCCCCATGTGGATATTCCCCGAAGGATAGGGGAACATCTCCAGGCAGTAGAATTTGGGCTTTTCAGCGTCCGGCCTTCCGGGCCTGAAGCTACGGAAGGTTCTCTCTTTTTCCCAGATGTCCTGCCACTTCTGTTCAAGGCTGTGCGGGTCGTATTTCATCAACGTCTGTCCCGGTCCCGTCCGCGGCGTTCCCCGTGGTCCCGTCCGTGATCGCGCCGGTCCCGGTCGCCGTCCCGGCGGGGGGGACGGGCGGTGTCGGCCGGGTCCCAGGGAATGCCCTTGGCTTCCATGAGCACGGCCTTGCGTGAGGCGCGGATCTTGTCGCCGTTTATTTCAATGACCTTTACTTCCATTTCCTGGCCCAATTGCGCCACATCCTCGGTCTTGGCCACACGGGCGGTGTCCAGTTGGGAGATATGCACCAAGGCTTCCAGATTGGGCAAGATCTCCACGATGGCGCCGATCTCCATGATTTTTTTGACCTTGCCCCGGTAGTTTTTGCCCAGGTCGGCGCGTTGATCATAGTAGAGCACCATCTCTTTGGCCTTGTCCAGGGAGTCCTGGCTGGGGGCGAAGATGGAAACGATGCCGGAATCGTTGATGTCAATGGATGCGCCGGTTTCCGCGGTGATTTGCTTGATGTTCTTGCCGCCCGGGCCGATGATCAGGCGGATAATATCCGGGTTGACCTCCACTTCCAGGTGCTGCGGGGCATAGGGGGAGAGTTCCCGGCGCGGCGCTTCCAGGGCTTTGTCCATCTCTCCCAGGATATGCAGGCGGGCCGCCCTGGCCTGGGCCAGGGCCCGCCCCATGACCTCCGGAGGTATGCCGGCGATCTTGATGTCCATCTGCACGGCGGTGACGCCCGTTGCGGTGCCGGCGATCTTGAAGTCCATGTCGCCCAGGGCGTCTTCATCTCCCAGGATGTCGGTGAGGATGAGGTAGTCGTCTTCTTCCCGGATCAGCCCCATGGCTACACCGGCCACCGGCGCGCTGATCGGCACCCCGGCGTCCATGAGCGATAGGCTGCCGCCGCAGACCGCGGCCATGCTGGAAGAGCCGTTGGATTCCATGGTTTCGGCGACCACGCGCAGGGTAAAGGGGAAACTCTCATCCTTGGGCAGCACCGGACGGAGAGCTTTTTCCGCCAGGGCGCCGTGCCCGATCTCGCGGCGGGAGACGCGCACGGGCTTGACTTCACCCACGCTGTAAGGCGGGAAGTTATAGTGCAGCATGAATTTCTTGGTGCTGTCGCCGGTAAGGGAATCGGTGCGCTGTTCGTCGGTGGAGCTGCCCAGGGTGGTCACCACCAGAGACTTGGTTTCTCCACGGGCGAAGATGGCCGAACCGTGGGTCCGGGGCAGGGCGCCGGTTTCAATGAGAATGGGGCGCACGGTCTTGGTGTCGCGGCCGTCAATGCGCAACCCTTCATCCCGGATGCGCCGGCGCACCACCTGTTTTTCCAGCTTGGCCAGCAGCTCCGGAGCGGCTTTCAGGGCATCCGGCTCCGTGCCCCAGGGCGAGCCTTCGGCGCAGAGGGCAGCCATGAGCTTGGCCTTAACCGCGGCTTTGGCCGTCCGGCGTTCCAGCTTGCGCGGCTCGGACATGGCCGCCCGCACATCTCCCAGGACCAGGTCGCTTATGGTCTTTTCCAGGGCGCTGAAGTCCCGGAGGGGCGCGGGAACCATTTTGGTCTTGCCGGCCTTGGAACACAATTCTTCCTGGGCCGCGATCAGGGGGAGCATCTCTTTCTGCGCCCAGGCCAGGGCCGCGCTGACCACCTCTTCCGGCACCATGTCGGCCTCGCCTTCCACCATGACCACCGCGTCTTTGGAGGCGGCGATGATAAAGTTGATGTCGCTGCGTTTCTGTTCCGACACCGTGGGATTGAGCACAAATTCCCCGTCAATCCTCCCCACCCTGGCCCCGGCGATGGGGCCGGAGAAAGGTATGGAAGAGATGGTCAGGGCCGTGGAAGCGCCGGTGATGGCCAGGGCGTCGGATTCGTTTTCCTGGTCCGCGGAGATCACGCTGGCCAGCACCTGCACCTCGTCCCGGAAACCAGCGGCGAAGAGCGGGCGGATGGGCCGGTCAATCAGGCGGGAAACCAGGGTCTCACGGTCCGAGGGCCGGCCGATTTCCCGGCGGAAGAAGTTGCCGGGAATACGTCCGGCGGCGTACATTTTTTCGGAATAATCCACGGTCAGCGGGAAAAAGTCCTTTTCCACAGCCAGGGGGGCGGAGCAGACAGTGACCAGGGCCACGGTTCCTCCGCACTGAATCCAGACCGCGCCATCGGCCTGGTTGGCCAACCGGCCTGTTTCCAGAATGAATTCCTTGCCGCCGGCCACGGCGGTCACGCGAATGGGATTAAAAACGCTCATGCTTTCCTCTCGTTAAGGGGACTCCGGGTGGAATATCCAGCCACGCTGGATCTTGCGCCCGGATCCCCCTTGCAATATGTTGCGGGCCGCGTCCAGGTTTCATTTCTGAACCTGGCGCGGCCCGGGTTGGCCGCCCGGCTACTTGCGCAGGCCGAGCCGCTCCAAGATGGTCCTGTAACGCTGGATGTCGGTTTTACGCAGGTAGTTCAGCAGATTGCGCCGTCGTCCCACCAGTTTTAACAGGCCCTGACGGGAGTGGAAGTCTTTTTTATGCGACTTGAAATGTTCCGTCAGGTACTCAATGCGGGTGCTGAGCAGGGCGATTTGCACTTCCGGCGACCCGGTGTCCCCCTCATGCTTGCCAAACTGTCCCATGATCTCTTTTTTCTTTTCCACTGCCAAAGCCACAGCTTCATCCTCCTGAGGATTCAATTGTTCCACAGTCCACGCCCAATGCTCCAGATGCTTTGTCCGCCTTGCCGTTTTTTCAGCCCCAGGGCCAGGGGGGCGCCCTGTTCATCCAGAAAAAGCGCCTGCTCCGCCTCCAGCAGGGGGCGCAGGGGCGGGATTCCGGCCGGGAGAGCCTGCCCGTGCTTCATTCGGCGGCATAGATCCGCTTCCAGGGCCAGCACGGGCATTCCGGGCAGGGCTTCACGCAGACCGCGGATGTTTCCGGCCAGCAAGGCCGGGTCATCCAGCAAAGCCTTCAGGTTTACGGCATCATCCAGTCCAAAGGGGTGACTGTATTCCCGGGTCAGTTCCATAAGCGTAGCGCCGCACCCGAATCGCCTCCCCAAGCTGTGGGCCAGGGAGCGTATATAGGTTCCGGAACTGCACGCCACCCGGAAACGGGCCAACGGAAGCCTGAACCACTCAAGCTCCGCGCGTGAAATTCGTATAAATTTCGTCTTCTCCGGCGTAGGCCGTCCCTGACGCGCCAGGGCATACAGGGGCTGTCCGTGATGCTTGGCCGCCGAAAAAGGCGGCACTTCCTGCTCCTGTTCACCCACCAACTCGCGCAGGGCCTCGGAGAAAGCTTCTAAAGTCACTTTGCGGATCTCTTCCGCTCCGGCCTCTTCCAGGACTTTCCCCTGGATATCCCAAGTATCCGTGCGCAGGCCGAAGCGGATGACCCCGCTGTAAATTTTTTCCCCTCCCTCAAGAAGCAGACCGGCAATCTTGGTGGCCTGCCCCAGCAGAAGGATGAGCACCCCGGTGGCCATAGGGTCAAGGGTGCCGGCGTGTCCGATTTTGCGCTGCCCCAGTTTGCGCCGGACCATCCCGACACAGGCGGCGGAAGTCATTCCGGCCGGTTTGTCCAGAACCAGCGCTCCGTCCATCTGCCCAAACATAACGGGAATTGCACCATACCCCTGAAACGCCGCTTTAGTCCAGATCCGGCAGCAGAAATTCCAGGACCTTTTGCTCCGCTTCTTCCATGCCCAGGGACACATTCGCCCCGGCGGCGTTGTCATGCCCGCCTCCGCCCAGAGCGGCGGCGGCCTTGCGCACGTTCACGCCCTTGCTCCCGCCTTGGGATCTGAGGCTGATCTTGCTGCCGCCGTCTTGTTTTTCGCGGATGAGCATGGCTACTTCCACTCCGCGCATATGGAGCATGAAGGAGACCAGGTTTTCCAGAGCCGCGGGCCGGCATTGGTGTTTTTCCAGCAGGGCCATGGGGGCCAGGACGGAAACCACCCGATCCTGGGCGAAAAGGCGCGGCGTGAGCATAAGTTCCCCCCAGAGGCGCATGCGTCCGGGGCTCCAGTTGTTTTCACTTTTGGCGGTGAAATTTTCCACCTTCAGCCCCTGGCCGACAATGCGGGCAGCCAGGGCCATCAGGCTGGCGCTGGAGTTGGCATAGGTGAAATTGCCGCTGTCCGAAGTCAGCCCCAGGTAAATGGCCTCACCCAGGTAGCCGCTCAGGGGCAGCCCCAGGTATTCGGCCAGAAGGCCGATGATTTCAGCGGTGGCTCCGGCCTCCGGTTCCACCAGGCTGATCAGGCCGAAACCGGGGTTATCCCCGTGGTGATCCAGGTTTATAATGTCCACCTTTCCCCAGCCCGGGATCTGCCCGTAGGCCAGGGCATCGCCTTCTTCCCCGGTGCGATCCGGGCGTCCGCAGTCCAGGAAAGCTGCCAAATCCGGCTTCCAGTCTCCCAGGCCGGCGATATCCCTGGCCACGGGCGCCGGCGCCTCCAGCCAGGAGAGAAATTCCGGAAGGGGGCCGGGGAGGAGCAGGCGCGCCTCCTGGTTCAGCAGCCGGCAGACTTCGGCCAAGGCGCACATTGAACCCCAGGCGTCGCCGTCTGGTTCCAGGTGCGCCAGGATGAGCGTCCGGCGGCGCTGCCGGAGCAGGTCCGCCGCTTTGCCGAGGTCAATGCGCATTATTCCGCTCCGATAATTTCCAGGTCGTCATAAATAAGCTCCTCGTCGCAAGAAGCCAGGGCCGAATTCAGGCACATGCGCAGGCGGCTTTCCAGGTGGCGCTTGTTGTTGCTCACCGATACAATAGACAAGGCCAGAGTTCCCATGCTGTTTTCGCTGCCGGTCTCGGCAATGGCCACGTTGAATTTGTTGCGTATTTTCTGTTTCAGGCTCTGGGCCACCCGGCGTTTGTCCTTCAGGGATTCGTTGCCGTGCATGATGAACTCCAGGCGTAAAATTCCTATATACATAACTATTCGGCTCTTGTCAGCAGCCGCAGGCTTAGGAATTCCCCGTTGCGGTCATAGCGGATCCGCACATTGCCGAAGGCCAGGATCCTGCCGTCCTCCTGGCGTTCCTGGGAGTGCTGGATTCCGGCTAGGTTCAGGCCGCGGATGCTCGTCGCCAGCGAAGGAAGCTGTCGGCGCAGGATCATGGCATAGCCGCGCTCTCCCTCAATAAGGGAAAAACTGTTTTCCGGCATATGTCCGGCGTTTTCCCAGGGGATGACCACAAAAAAAAGCAGTCCCCAGCAGAGGATCAGCGGCACCGTATAGAGCAGCAGACGGCGCATCATTTGACCTCCGCCCTGGGCCGGATTACCATGAACCCCTCTCCCAGGTCTTCGCCCGCCTGCAAGCAGCGCACCCACAGGAGCCGCCCTTCCCCGTCAAAGCGCAGTTGCCCGAGCCCGACATGCCAACCGGGCATTTCGTCCCGCTCCAGCCAGACGTTGAAGATGGTATCGCCTTGCAGGCGGTTCAGGCGGTGGGGGACGCTCAGGCCGCGGAGGGAGCGCGTCTCTTCCCAGCCGGGGTCCAGGGCGGCGACGATGCCGGCGAGTCCGTCAAAACCCTGTTCCAGCCCGGCGGTGTAATAGTTTTTGGTGGCCGGCAGCTCATATAGCCAGTAATCGGCGATGAGAAAGAGGGTAAAGGCCCAGAGCGCCGCCTGGAACAGCCAGGCGATGGTCCAGAACCAGCGGGAGATGCGTTTTAGCCCCCCGGTTTTGCCATCTTCCTTCTCGGTGAACATGGCCTTTGGCCTTCCGCTTACAAGCGCGCGGCTTCTTCCACAATCTCAAAAGCCTCGATGATGTCTCCCACCTTGAGATCATTGAAATTTTCAATGCTTATGCCGCATTCGTACCCTTTGAGCACTTCCCTGGCGTCATCCTTGAAGCGGCGCAGGGAAGCGATTCTGCCGGTATATACCACCACGCCGTCGCGCAGGAGCCGCGCCCTGGAGGAACGCTGGATTTTGCCGTCCGTCACCATGCAACCGGCAATGACCCCGGCCTTGGATACGTTAAAGGTCTCGCGCACCTCGGCGCTGCCGCCGAAGACTTCTTTTTCCAGCGGCGAGAGCAATCCTTCCATGGCGCGTTTGATTTCTTCCACCAGCTTGTAGATGATGTCATAGAAGCGGATGTCAATTTTTTCCTGTTCCGCCAATTCCTTGGTTTTGGGATTGGGGCGCACGTTGAAGCCGATGATGATGGCCTCCGAGGCCGCGGCCAGGAGGATGTCCGATTCGGAAATGGTCCCTGCCCCGCTGTGTACCACATGGATGCGCACCTTATCGGTGGAGAGCTTTTTGAGCTGATCCTGGATGGCTTCCAGCGAGCCTTGCACATCGGCTTTAAGCACCAGATTGAGCACCAGGGTTTCGGCTGCGCCGGCCCGCTGGGAGAGGAAGGTTTCCAGGGTGACCTTGGATTCTTTGGCCAATTCGCGTTCCCGCTGTTTCATGGCCCTGGTTTCGGCGATGCGGCGGGCCGTCTTTTCATCGGCCAGGCAGACGAATTCGTCCCCGGCCTGGGGCACGCCTTCAAAACCCTGTACTTCCACCGGCATGGAGGGGCCGGCGCTTTCCACCTTTATCCCCTGGTCGTTGAACAGGGCGCGCACCCGTCCGTGGTGTATGCCGCAAACAAAGGCATCGCCCACATGCAAGGTGCCCTGCTGGATCAGCACCGTTCCCAGGGCTCCCCGCCCCTTATCCAGTTTCGCCTCCACGATGTGTCCGCGGGCGGCTTTGGCCGGGTTGGCCTTGAGTTCCAGGATCTCGGCCTGCAGGGCCAGGAGTTCCAGAAATTCATCCAGCCCGTCCTTGGTCTTGGCCGAGACATGGGAAAAGGTGGTATCCCCGCCCCATTCCTCGGCCATCATGCCCAGGTCCGCCAGTTCGCGCTTGACGCGATCCGGGTTGGCCTCGGGTTTGTCCATTTTGTTCACCGCCACCATGATGGGAACCTTGGCGGCCCTGGAGTGGTTTATGGCTTCGCGGGTCTGTTCCATGACCCCGTCGTCGGCGGCCACCACCAGCACCACGATATCCGTGACCTTGGCCCCTCTGGCCCGCATGGCCGTGAAGGCTTCGTGCCCCGGCGTATCCAGAAAAACGATGTCGCCTTTGGGGGTATGCACATGGTAGGCCCCGATGTGCTGGGTGATGCCGCCGGCTTCCCCGCTGGTGACCGAGGTCTGGCGGATGGCGTCCAGCAGGGAGGTTTTGCCGTGGTCCACATGCCCCATGATGGTGACCACCGGCGGGCGGGTTTGCAGTGTTTCCGGGCGGTCGTCGTCCTTGGCGGTCAGGAATTCGTCTTCCATAAAGCCCACCCGTTCCACTTCGTAGCTGAACTCGGCGGCCACCAGCACGGTGGTGTCGAAATCAAGGGATTGGTTGATGGTGGCCATGACACCCAGGTTGAAAAGCACCTTGATGATTTCCCCGGCCTTGAGCCCCATCTGGTGGGCCAGGTCCGCGACACGGACGAATTCTTCCATGCGGATTTTACGTTTGGCGGCCTTGATGGGCTGGGAAGTGGAGATTTTAGCCTCGGGCTTGCCTTTACGGTTTTTTGTCCTCCGGGCGCTCTTGAGCCAGCTTTCCTCGTCCGCGCCTTTTGAACGCCGGTCTTCCGCAAAATCAACGGTGCGTTTGCCCTTGCCCCGTTTCTTGTTGCGGGCTTCGCTGTTTTCCTGCGGGGGCGTGAATCCGGTCGCGGGCAAGGCCCCAGGGAGGCGTCCCGGAGCGCGGTTGTCGCCGGCCGGTTTTCCTGGAAGGGGCTTTCTGCCGACCGGGCGCGCCGCATCAGGGCGGGCGCTGCGGTCATCCCGTCCGCCGCCCGGACGATCTCCGGCGGGCGGGCGGCCCGGCCTGTCAGGACGGGGGCCGCCGCGGCTGTCCCGGCGGCGATCCGGGGGTTCCGCCGCCAGCGGGCGGGAGATGATCCGTACTCCCCCTCTGCCCGGCGCGCCGGCGCGTTCTTTTTCCGCCGCGTCCAGGGGCTGGCCGGAGCTGTCGCCGTCGCCGTGTCCGGCAAAATGGGGCTGGGAAGATAATGGGAGGCCGTGGGCATCGGTTTCCGGCTCAGCGGAAAGATTGGGCTGGTGGGTCCTGCGCTCGGCCGGATGCGCGGCTCTGGCGGCAGCTTTGGGCTCTGGTCCCGTCGGGGTTTCCCTGGCTGGGGGAGCCTCGTCCGGCGGACGGCTGAGTACCCTGGCGGCAATCTGGGGAGCGGCGCCTTTGCGGCTCTTGACCGGCGAGGCTTCGGCGGGCTTGTCGTCGTCACCGGCCGCCTCCTTGTCTTCCGCGGAAGGAGGCGCGCTTTCCGGCGCCGCTTCCTTCCGCCGGCGCACCACGACATCGGCGCCTTTGCGTTTTTCCGAGGCCTGCCCCGGATTCAGGCGTTCCTTTAGGCGGGCGATTTCTTCGTCGGCCAGGATGTAGGTCCCGTTTTTGGCCGGGATATTGAGTTCTTTGAGAACGGACAACAGTTCCTTGACCGGCTGGTTCAGCTCAGTGGCCAAGTCCCGGACTCTGATCTTGTCATTCATGCCCTTGACTCCCTTGCGCGTTTTTCGCCGCGTCCGCCCGCTTTAAGGCAGTCCGCTGGCGGTCCTGGCGCGCGAGGCGTTTTTGCAGTTTGCCGGCGCATTCCGCTTTCGCGCATACATAAAAACCCCGCCCTGGGGCGAGCTGTTCCGGGTCTTCCCGGGTAACGGCCCCGGCGTCCAGCGTGTAGCGCCGGAGATCCGTCTTGAAAAAGCGTTCTCTGCACCCGATGCACATCCGCAGGGGATAAGGCTTTCTGTTCATTCCCCCTCCGGCCTGTCTTCCGGGCTTTCCTCCGCCGTTTCTTCCTCCGGGCCGCCGCTAGGCTGCAGGAAGTTGGCCGCGGAACGGATATCCGCGACAGCGGACGGGCTAACTCCACGGATGGCGCCCAGTTCCTCGTCCGTGGCCTGGAAGATGTCGTCCAGGCAGTTAAAGCCGGCTTCCAGGAAGTTTTCCACCGGCACTTCGGCCACGCTGGCCAGTTGTTCCAGCCCCTGCCCGATGGCGTTGGAGGCGTTGTAACGGCTTTCCGTATAAATATCTATTTTCCAGCTCAGCAGCTTGGCGGCCAGTTTGACGTTCTGTCCCTTGCGCCCGATGGCGTTGGTCAGTTGATCGTCCGGCACAATGACTTCCAGCTTGCGTTCGTCATCGTCAATGATGATGCGGGAGATCACCGCCGGGGCCAAGGCGTGTCCGGTATAGGTGGCTATATCCTGGTTCCAGACCACGATGTCGATGCGTTCGCCGCGCAGTTCCTGCACGATATTCTGGATGCGCGAACCGCGGATGCCCACGCAGGCGCCCACCGGGTCCACGTCCCGATCCCGGCTCATCACGGCCACCTTGGCCCGACTGCCGGGGTCTCTGGCAACGCCCATGATTTGCACGATGCCGTCGTCCACTTCCGGGACCTCGCGTTTGAAGAGGGCCGCCATGTAGTCGCGGTGTGAGCGGGAGATGATGATCTGCGGTCCGCGCCCTTCCTTGTGCACGTCCACGATCAGGGCCTGTAGGCGATCCCCGCGTTTATAGTGTTCGCGGGG
>WRIL01000009.1 GCA_009782775.1 Desulfovibrionaceae bacterium | reverse complement strand
ACTGCTCCATCACAGCAGGCCCCTGTTTGGCGATTGCCAGCAGGGTTTCCCGGCATTCGTCTGTTGTCGGCGGTGGGGCTGGCGCTGGAATGGGGGCTGGTTCTTTTATTTCCGGCGCGACTGACGGGGGGTGTTTTTCCACCTGGGCAACGATGGACGCACGAGCAAGCCGACTGCCTCTTTGCGTGCGGATGCCCTTGCGCTCCATCGCCGCGACACTCGGCCCAAGATGAATGGTAGGAGCGCGATTGATGCCCTGGGCTTCAAGAGTGCGGTGGTCAATGCGGGCGTCATGCCCGGCGCGTTGCAAGGCCAGATTCGCCCGTTCGGCCCAAAGTTCCCGGCACGATAGAAGCCACTCCCTCGGATGGAGTTCTTTCGTCTTTTTGGCTCCTCCCTTGGCAAGGTCTTTGGCAGCGCGTTTGAACCACAGATCAGGCTCACGGCTGTGCCCGTCATTCACGCGCTCGGAGATTAGCAAATGGCAGTGCGGATTTGCCTTGTCACGTCCCTTATGCACGGCAAAACTGTAGGGCAAGGGGCCGTCCTTTGTCCGCGCTAAATCCATGCAGAAAAAAGCGGCCAGTTCCGTCTGCTGCTGCGGTGAAAGTTCCTTGGGCAAGGCGAACTCAAGCTGTTTGAAAAGCCTCCCATTGGCGCGTTCATGGGCGTCGGCGGCTGCCCAATAATTCCGGGCACAATTTTCCGCCCAGGCGGGCATGTGGCCGTGGCCTTTGTGAAGCACCTCGGCCTCATCGCTGCGATACCTTCCGGCGCGTTCAATATAGTCACAACGGACAGCGGCGCTTGCGCTCTCACCGCGCGAAACTGTTTTCGCCGTCAGGTGGTAAATCGCCATGCGATTTCTCTTCCGGCCCCGCAGGGCGCACGAAGTTTCCGGAGGAAACTTGTAAGTGCGCACTCACAGCAGTGAGTGATTCCGGCTGCTGTGCTTCCGCTGCGGCTTCCGGCGGCTTTGTTTCCAACGACAGGCGCTCAAAAGCGGCCAGAACGCGCTGCTTGTTCCGTGGGTCAAGCTGTTCGGCCCAGGCATGTAAACGGGCCTTTTCCGTCGGCGGCAGAAGCCGAAACACCGACTCGACCATGATGCCGAGGGCGACCAACTGGCCGCCACGTTCTTTGCGTTTTCCACACGCGATCTGCGCTTTTTTCTCCTTCAGTTCCGCTTCCAGCTTTTCCACCTGTTTTTCCAGACGGCTTGTACTCATACCGCCTCCTGATCATGATTCTGTTTTGAGGATTCCATGCGCTGCCTTCTGGCCTTTGTTTCCGCCTTGGTCGGCCTGCCGCGCCGTCTGGCCGGAGCCTGCATGACCTCCCTGTATTCCCTGGCTTGTGCAGCGGCTTGGGCTGCCTTGCCATCAATCCAGGCGTCCACGCCTTCCACCAGCCAGGCCAGCCTGCGGCCCAGCTTCATGGGCGGGGGAACGGCGTCGAACTGTTTGCGGGCGAGATGCCCATGAACCGCCGCTATGCTCTTGCCCAAAATTGTGGCAAGCTCCTCAATGTTGTAGAAACGCTTTTGCACCATTGCTCATTCCTCCGTGAAAGTGCGGTGTGCGGACAAGCCTGAGTATTCAGGCCAAACCGATTACTTTTTCACAGAAGATGAAACATCGCTCCACCCCCCGAAAAAACAACTTGCCTGCGGAACGAAAGCTGGAACGTTTTCTGCGTTCTTCGGCCAAGGATGAAACAGCGTTACGCGATGCTCTGATCGGCAAAAATACCATGCAGGCCGTAAAAACCATCGTCGCGGAATTTGAAAGGCGCTTTGCAGGTAAGGGCAGGACTGCCCATGATATTGCCAAGGCACTGCTGCCGCAGGGCAAGGCTGTTTCCTGGGTTCACCTGGACATCAACATCTGCGAATTATGCCAACGTTTTTCCATGCTGGCGGACATGCTGGAAAGGCAGCGGAAATTTTTGGGCGAAGGGTGGGAAGATATGCCGGAAATACAACACCGGCAGATAGATTTCTTTGACAAAGTGCGCCTTATTATGCGGTCATTGCCGAAAAGGAAGGATTACAAACTGCCGGAAGAGGAGGCGGACTATTCCAGCCCGAACGATAAAGCCAGAGGCTTTGCAACCTGTTTTCTCTGCTGGCGTTCCATCCCACGCACACGACAGGAAAAGAAAACCCCGCTTTGCTATGTGCATGATCTGATGAGTACAAGCAAGGAATACCGGCGGCGGAAAAACATGCGGGAACGGATGCTGGAAATTTTGGAAGAACTTGAGAATACGGTTCCGACTCTCGCCTGGGTGCGGGAGAACAGCGGACTGCATCCGCGTGACTTCTATCTCGGGCAAATTCGCCAACTGGACGGCCATTTCCCTTCCCTGGCCGAATATCTGTATGAGTTGAATCCGCGCATAAATTCACCTGACGACCTGAGACGGGCCTTGGAGCATCCCATTCCGCTCGGCAAATTGACGGACGCGGAAAAAGCCGCCTGGAAATTTCACTTTGAGGATTTCGGAGCCTACTTTGAATTGAACTATGAACGCATGCTGCTGGCGGAAGCATGGCTACGGGCCGAGGCCGAATATCAGCATGGCGGAAAACGGGAGAAGAAATAACCCTAGCCGCATCGACTTGGCGCGGGCAAGCGCGAACTTGTCAAAGGCGGCAAGTTGGATAAAGAATTTCTGCTGACGGTGGCCGCAAGCCCCTACACAACGGAGACACGGTTTTGATGCCGTGAGGCAAGGTGTTTTACTCAGAAGCTAAAAAGCTAGAGATAAAATTACCTTGACAGAGGCCGAACTCTCCAGGGATACTTGACAATAAGGAAGTGATTATGCTGCCTTCGGAACGTTTGCATATTCATCGTAAAGAAATCTTGGAAATTCTGGCGCGTTATCCCATGATTTCCAATGTGCGCATTGTCGGTACTGTTGCCCGTGGCGAGGATACCGAAAACAGCGACATTGATTTTTTGGTAGATACCGCCCCAGGCACGACATTATTTGATATTGGCGGCTTGCATGAGGATTTGGTAGATTTGCTGGGCGTGTCTGTGGATATTATTTCATCCAAAGGACGCATGCACGAATACATGCGACAGACCATAGAAAGAGACGCCCGACCGTATGCATGATGCCAACTTGCAAATCATCAAACTCCTTTCCGATATTCACGCGTCCGCTGAACGGGTGCTTGTTATGCTGGAGGCGGAGTCGCGTGAATCCTTTTTGAATCCTTCTTCCATGACCGTCCAGGATGCCGTTGCCAGACGTTTTACAATCATAGGCGAAGCCTCGGCAACCCTATTGAGAAAACACCCGGAGTTCTGCCAAGAATATCCGAAAATTCCTTTGCGCCAAGCCAGAGGAATGAGAAACTTTCTTGTACATGATTATGACGGTGTTGACTGGGAATGGGTTTGGGATACCGCCAAAGCAGAACTCCCAAAACTCATAGGCTCCATAGCGCCTTTTCTGTCTGAAAAAAGCCGATGAATTGTTCCAATTTTCCCAAAAAACACCGGAATTTTTGCGTCAATTTTGCTCCACTTGCTCTGAAAAAATGTGATTTTTCATAAAAATGCACCAGTACTCAACTGCCTGAAAATATTTGATTATTGACGATAACCGATTGAAATAATTTGCCTTTTCAGCGACTCGAAATCGGGTTATCGCAGAGATGTGATACGTGGGTTCGAATCCCACCCTCGTTTCAGAACGTCTCACAACATCCTTAGTCACCAAGGGTAGGCTTCGCGTTGCATCCTGGCAAGCAGGAGGCGGGAATTTTTTTTTACGATTGGCGCGTCCGGGGAGCGATTTAGAGGGTTGGGCAGCATGGCGGCCAGTACGGCGGCCTGTTCGCGGCTCAAGCGGGTCGCGGGAACTCCGAAATAATGCCTGGCGGCGGCTTCGGCCCCGAAGATGCCGTCCCCCCATTCCACCACATTTAGATAAATCTCCAGAATACGGTCTTTGCTTAAATTACGCTCCAGCCGCCAAGTGACCAGCGCCTCCAGTAGTTTCCTGGCGACACTTCTATCAGGCTGAAAATAAAGATTTTTCGCAAGCTGCTGGGTAATCGTGCTGCCTCCCATACCCAAGCTCCCGGAGGTCAGAGCGGCTCCCAGGACAACGCGCAGACGTTCCAGGTCAAAGCCTTTGTGTTTCCAGAAGGCGCTGTCTTCCGAGAGCACTACAGCTTTTTGCAGGTGCCGGGAAATTTGTTCCAGCGTCTTCCAGGTTTGCTTAATGGTCTTATTTTCGTCCGCGTCTTTCCACTGCTTCAAGCGATATTCCATGAAGGAAGTTTGGGCGGGATTTTCTTCGGCTAAACACCCAATCGGCGGCCAGATTAAATAACGGCCGAAATACAGGGATACGGGCAGAATCAGCCAGAACAGGAGGCTGGGCAGTGGGTGGCGTTGGGCAAACGCGATTAAGCGGCGCAAAAAACGCATGGGTTAATATATAGAACGGCGGTAAAGCTGTAAACCTGAATGGTGGCGGGGGAATTTTTATTATGACAAACAGAAGGTTACGGGCTGCGGGTGTCAAAATGTCTTTCCCCATATGCAGTTTTTCGTTACCTTACCCGTAAGCTGGACTGGTGCAGTTCTTAAGAGATGGAGAACACGGCATGAGAGATTACGGGTCCGAAACCAAAAGCAGGGTCGCCTTTATTCGCGCTGTGCTGGAGGCAGCCGGCGCGGGAGGTATCGTATATGGAAACAGCGGCGGCAAGGATAGCGCCCTGGCCGGAATCCTCTGCAAGCTGGCCTGTGACGACACGGTTGGCCTGATCATGCCGTGCGGTTCAAAACGCAATTACGAGGCGGACAAGGCCGACGCCGAGGCCGTTTCGCGGCAGTTTGCCATAGCCGTGCGGGTAGTGGATCTATCGGATGTGAAAAACGGGCTTGTCCGGGTTCTGGATGGAATAACGCGCTACAATGACGCCGCGCTTGCCAACCTGGCGCCGCGCCTCCGTATGAGCACGCTTTATGCTGTCGCGGCGAGCGAAAACAGGCTGGTGGCGGGAACCGGCAACCGAAGCGAGCGGTACATGGGATATTTCACCAAATGGGGGGACGGCGCTTTTGATTTCAATCCCATTGCCGACCTGACGGTTACCGAGGTTTACGAATTTTTGCGCTATCTTGACGCGCCGGAGCCGATCCTCAGCAAGGCCCCTTCGGCAGGGCTCTTTGATGGCCAAACGGATGAACAGGACATGGGCGTCGCCTATCGCAGCATAGACGAGTTTTTGCTGACCGGCGTGGTAAATGGGCATGACAGGGCCGTCATGGAAAAATTCCACAAGGCGAGCGAGCATAAGCGGAAAATGCCGGCCGTCTTCGGCGGCTGAGGCGATATGCGGGCCTGCGCGCAGAAAAATACAGGCTTGATTTCCGCGGCTTCAGAAAGTAAATAGCACAATATTAGCCGGTTTCGGTTTTTATACCCTTTCACCGCGCCGTTTCACAGCGGACCGGAGAAACAAAATGTCAATACGTGCCCGTATAACTACCCTGATCGCGGTTTGTGTTTTTCTGCTGGTGGGGGTGATCTGCTTCAGAGTGCAGAGTTTGGTGAGCGAATCCGCTCTGGCCACTTTTCAGTCCCACGCCCAGGAGCAGGCTCTGCGGATCAATGATATTATCATCACCTATCTCAGCAGCGGAGAGAACATCGTCAAAACCCTGGCCAAAAGGCCGGAGCTGTTAGCCGCCAAGGGCAGGCTGACCTCGTTCAAGGACACCAAGGAACCCACCCCGCTGAACCGGGAGGCCTTTTCCACTGAGGTTCGGGAGGTCTATGACCTGCTTTCCATGACCAAACACCTCGCCCCCAACGTGGAACTTGTGCTCTACGGCCAGGAGGACGGAGGCTACATCAGGGGCCCGGCGCTCAATATAGCGGCCGGATATGATCCCCGGGCCCGCGGCTGGTACAAGCTGAGCGTTGGCGGCGACAAAGAGTTCGCCATCACCGACCCCTATGTCTCGACCACCAACAGCATCGTGGTCACGGTGTCGGCCACGGTGAAGGAACAGGGAAAGGTCATCGGCGTGACCGGAGTGGATTTCATCGCGCAGCCCCTGGTGGAAACTCTGAGAAATACCGTCATCGGCAAGGGGGGGTATTTTATCCTGCTGGACAAAAACGGCATGGTGATCGTTGATCCCAAATCGCCTTTTGACAAGATCGCGGAACAATACAGAGTGTTGCAAAAGCCCATGGACGAGTCCCTGTTCGCGGCCATTAAGGATTCATCCGGAGGCATGCTGGAGGTGACGCGCGGCGGCGTGGATTACGTGGCCTATGTGAGCAATTTCAAGTATGTGGACTGGAAGGGCGCCGTGCTCCTGCCGCTGGATGAAGTACAGGAAGAGGCGCGGAGCATTGTCAAAAATATCCTGCTGATCAGCGCCGTCGCCGCTTTAGTCATGATCGGACTGGGGGTCGCGCAGACCGCATCCATTACCAGGCCCATATACCGGCTCATGGCCAGGCTGCGCCGGGTGGCGGACAAGGATTTTACCGCCCTGGACAATGTCCCGGCCGAAAAGCTGCCAGAGATCCGGGATTTGGTCGCCAGCACCATCGCCATGATCACCCAGATACGCGATCTTATAAAATCCAGCGAGCAAAAGGCTCTGGAGGCGCAGACCCAAGGCGACAAAGCCAGGGAAGCCCTGGGCCTGGCCGAAGAGTCACAAAAAGAGGCGGCGCGGGCGTTGAGCCAGGGGAGGCTGGAAGCCGCTTCGCGCCTTGAATCCATCGTGGCCGGCGCTCTGGACTCCACAAAAATCCTGATCCTCCAGATAGAAAAGGCCAGCAAGGGAGCGCATGAGCAACTGCTCCGCACCGATGTGGAGGGCAAAGACATCTCCAGTATGTTGACCGCGCTCGGCGAGGTCGCCGCCAATGCCTCGGAGGCGGAAAAACACGCCCAGGTGACGAAAAGCAACGCCGAACAGGGCAGCCAGGTAATGCACCGGGTTACCGAGGTAATTGCCGAGGTGGACAAGCACAGCATGACTCTTGCCGGTAGCCTGAACGAGCTTGGCGTAAAGGCTCAGGGTATCGGCCAGGTGATGGAGGTGATCAGCGATATCGCTGATCAGACCAACCTGCTCGCGCTCAACGCTGCAATTGAGGCGGCGCGCGCCGGCGAAGCCGGGCGAGGCTTCGCCGTTGTCGCCGACGAAGTGCGCAAGCTGGCTGAAAAGACCATGCACGCCACCGGCGAGGTAGGCACAGTCGTTCGGCAGATCCAGCAAGGAACCCGTGAGAGCATCACTTTTGCCAGCCAGTCCTCGGAAATCGTCACCCGTTGCACCAACTTGGCCGATGAAGCCGCGGAGTCGCTGCAAAGCATTTTACGGGTCGCCGACGAAACCCTGAAACAAGTCAACTGCATCAACGAGAGCGCCAAGGTCCAAACTGAGGCCGGCGGGCATCTGGGGGAGGAGACGGACGAGATCTCACATACAGCCGGCGACAACGTCGCCCTGATGGATGAGGCGCAAAGGGCGGTTGACGGTCTGGTCGTCATTATCAACCAGATTAACGAGGTGGTGAACTCGCTCAAGCAATAGACGCGTTGCCGCCAGAGCTTGTCCTTGCGGAAAAAATCGGAAGCCGCTCAAAATCCCATTCCATTTTGAGCGGCTTCCGATTATCAGTGGTCTTGCGTGCCGACGGGCATCAGTAAGTGTAGAAGCCGCGCCCGACCTTTTTGCCGAGCCAGCCGGCCATGACATACTGCCGCAACAGCGGACAGGGGCGGTACTTGGAATCGGCGTAGCCTTCGTGCATGATCTGCAGGATGTAGAGCACGGTATCCAGGCCGATGAGGTCGGCCAAGGCCAGTGGTCCCATGGGGTGGTTCATGCCAAGTTTCATAACGCTATCGACGCCTTCGGGCGTGGCGACGCCTTCATAGACGCAGAAGACGGCCTCGTTGATCATCACCTGGAGCACGCGGTTGGATACGAAGCCTGGGACATCGCGTACTTCCACGGGAGATTTGCCCAGCTTCATGGTCAGATCGGCGATGGCTTTGCAGACGGAGTCATCCGTGGCCAGCCCGCGGATGATCTCCACCAGCGTCATCACTGGTACCGGGTTCATGAAGTGCATGCCGATGACTTTCTCCGGACGCTTGGTTGCGGCGGCGATTTCCGTGATCGGCAGGGAAGAGGTATTGGAGGCCAGGATGGTATGGGGAGGGCAGATGGCGTCAAGCTCGGAGAATACTTTGGCCTTGACGGTCATCTTCTCCACAATTGCTTCCACTACCAGGTCCACCCCGGCGGCATCGGCGATGCCCCCGGAAGGAGTGATCAGTTTCAGGGCCGCATCCCTTGCGACGACACTCATCCGGCCCTTTTCAACGGCCCGGTCAAAGTTCTTGGTGATGCCGGCCAGTCCTTTTTGAATGAATTTGTCTTCCACGTCATGCAAAATTACGGGAAGCCCGGCCTCCGCCGTCACCTGGGCAATGCCGCTGCCCATCTGCCCTGCGCCGATCACCATAACTTTTTTGATACTCATGTAGCCTCCTGAATATTGTAAATAAGCGAATGGTCAGTTTACCTTAACCAGCATGGCATCGCCCTGGGCCGCGCCGCTACAGATGCAGGCCACGCCGTAACCGCCGCCACGGGCGCGCAGGGCATAGACGAGATGCATCAGAATACGCGCGCCGCTGCTGCCGATAGGATGGCCATAGGCAATAGCGCCGCCATCGGTATTCACTTTTTCAGGGTCCCAGCCGGTGATCTTGCCGCTGGTCAGGGGCACGGCGGCAAAGGCCTCGTTGGCTTCAATGAGGTCGATCTGCCCGATGTCCATGTTCTGCTCTTTGAGCAGCTTCAGGGTGGCCAGTCCGGGAACCGTGGCGATATACTGCGCGGACTGCGATACTTCCGCATAGCCTATGATGGTGGCCAGGGGCTTTAAGCCGAGCTTTTTGGCCCGGTCTTCGGACATGACCATGAGGGCTGCGGCTCCGTCGTTCACCCCCGGGGCGTTGCCGGCGGTGACCGAACCGTCTTTGGTGAACACGGGTTTTAAGGCGGCCAGGGATTCCAGGGTGGTTTCCCGCCTAGGGCCTTCGTCTTCAGTGATAAAGGAGGAGCTTTTTTTGGAGGCGATTTCCACGGGGAAGATTTCGTCTTTCAAGCGTCCTTGGGCCATGGCCTCCACCGCGCGCATCTGGCTGCGCAGGGCCCATTCGTCCTGGACTTCGCGGCTGATGCCGTATTCCTTGGCCACTTCAGAGCCGTGCACGGCCATGTGCCGGTCAAAGAAGGCACACCAGAGCCCGTCATGCACCATGAGATCCTCGCAGGGCTGGTCCATCATCTTGGCTCCCCAACGCATTCCTGGCAGGGAATATGGGCAGTTGGTCATGCTTTCCATGCCGCCGGCGATGATAATTTCATCCCTGCCCGCGCGGATGCGTTGATCCGCGAGGGCCACGCTGATGAGGCCCGAAGAGCAGACCTTGTTCACGGTAAGGGCAGGGGTTTCCCAGGGTAAGCCCGCCTTGCGCGCGGCCTGCCGGGCGGTTATCTGTCCGCAACCGGCCTGCACCACATGTCCCATGAACACATATTCGCACTGCTCCGGGGTAAGGCCGCTACGCCGCACCGTCTCGGCAATAGCTAGACCACCGAGTTCCATGGCCGTAAAGGATTTCAGCCCGCCGCCCACCTTGCCGTAAGGCGTTCTGGCAGCGCTGACGATAACTGTTTTCGACATGAAAACCTCCTTATAGTTAAACCTTCATTCTCTCAGAGATATGTATAACAGCTTTTTCGCCGGGGGGGTAATCTCTTTCGTGATTGGAGCCAGGTTGTTTTTTGGGGGATGCCGCCACAATTCCCGTCGTTTTTTCAGGCTTGGAGAACGAGGGTGTAAGTGCTATACCCGTTTATGCCGTTCCCTTGTTAAGCCCAGTCCGCCGCTACTTCCGGCGCGTCGCGCGAGGACACAGGATGCAAGGTTTTTTCAGATTTATTCGTCCGCTGCTTGCCGCCTTGGTTTTGGCGGCCTGCACCCCCGCCCGTACCGGGGTTATCGGCAACACCCTGACCACTAACGTCAAGCCGCGCATCAGCATTACCGGCCTTGCGCCGTTGGGGCTGCTGTCGCATGGAAGCCAACGGTTCAGAGCCGCCACGGATGTAACCGCCATAACCGCGGCGGTTACGCTGAATTTCGCCGTGTTTGCCGATTTACGGCCAAATGCGCCGCCGTCCATGGCCCATGCTGCCATTGCCCGGTTTGAAGATCCTGCCCGGTGGCGCTTTCTGCCGTCGGCTGATTCCCTGGAAGCCTTCAGCGCAAGCCGTACCAAACTGGATGGCATGGATTTTGTGGTGCAACTGCTGCGCACGCCGGCCGCCGATGACTGGACTGGCGGCCTGTGGCGCGATGGCGGCTACGCAGTCCCGGAATACTGGCTGGTGAAACGCTGGGTGGCGCATCTGGACGACGCGGCCAGGGCCGTGATGGAATACCGCGAACCCTGGCCGGACTGTCTGCCGGAATTCTTGCCTGGAGTGGTCATGGTCAGCGAATCGGCTTATCAATGCCTGAACGAATTCGTGACCAGGGCCGACGCCGCCTTTCTGGTGGAGCGCAAGGGGGGCGATTTCAAAAGCGGGGAAGCGCCGTCCGGCTCAGCCCTCACGGGAGCGAATCCCTCGCCGGATCTGCAAAAGATCATGGGGGGAATAGTGTTCTCGACGGGCACTGGCGGCGGAGCGTGATTGACGTCCGATTCCCGCATTCAGCATGAGCGGATGCGGCGCGAAAAATCTAACTATTCCGTACGCAGCTTTTGGGTGAGTTCTTCCAGGATGTTGGCCGTTTCTTCCAGGCGGCGCACGGAATCTGCGGCCACTTGCATGGATTTGGCGTTTTCCGCCGCGATGCTTTTGACGGTTTCCGCCGCGACTTGCAGGTTCCCGCTCAAGTCGTTCTGTTCCTGGCTGACTTGTACGATGGAATGGATCTGGACGTTATTCTGCCGCACCAGGGTCTCGATTTCGCCGAGCGTCCCTTGGGCCTTGGCCGCCTGTTGGTTGCTGTTGTCGGCGAGCTCTACCGCCTTGTCCATTTCCGCCATAGTGGAACTGGTCCCGGCCTGGATGCTGCTCACCACCTTGCCCACCTCGCCGGTGGCCTGCATGGTGCGTTCGGCTAGTTTACGCACCTCGTCGGCCACCACCGCGAATCCACGCCCGGATTCCCCGGCTCTGGCCGCTTCAATGGCTGCGTTCAGGGCCAGCAGGTTAGTTTGGTCGGCGATTTCCGCGATGGTGCTCATGATCACGCCGATGCCCTCCACTTGTTTACCCAGGGCCGCCATGTTGGTTTTAAGCTGCTGGTTGGTGGCGTCGACTTTTTCCACCGCGCACAGCACCTCACCCATGACCTTGCCCCCTTGCTCCGCCTCCAGGCGGGCCTTTTCCGCGAGATCCGCGGCTTCAGTCGCGGCCACGGACATTTTGCTGGTCGAGGCGTTCAGGAGATAAATCGCTTCAGCGCTTTTTTCCGACTGGAGCAGAGTTTTATCCGCGCCATCCGTTGCCTGGCGTACCTGCCCGGCAAGGTCCACGGCAAGCCCGCCCAGGCTGCCGATGATTTTTTCCAGCTTTTCGGCGACGGCCAGCATATTTTGACGCTGGTCCGCCTCTGCGTTGGCCCGGGCCTCGGCCGCTCTGGTGGCCTCTTCGGCCTGGTCCGCATATTTTTTTGCTGCTTGGGCGCTGGCTTCGGACTCCTCCAGGCTGGAACGGATACGCCGCACCATGAGAGAAATGGACTGGGCGAGCATACCGATTTCATCCTTGCGCCCGCTGACGTAAACCGCGTTCAGATTGCCCTCCGCCACCTCCTGGGCGTAATCGATCCCTAGCATCAGGCCCCGGACCATACGGGAAATCACCAGCACCACCACCAGAGTGATCAGGCATAGCCCCAAAATGCCCATAGCCATCATAATCCGGCTGTCGGTGATGCTACGGGAGAGGATCTTGTCCGTGGGAATGGAAACGGCGAAACCCCAGGAAGACTTGTTTTCGCCTATCGGCACCGTCCGGAAGACCATGACCGTTTCTTCGGCGGTAAAGGGAGAAATGGAACGAAAATGCCCGGTGCGGCCGTGTTTTATGGCGTCGCTTAGTTCCGGCAGGAGCCGCGGCGGCAGGGTCTGGCCGATAATCTTGTCGTCCGGGGCGGAAATTACCGTGCCGTAGGAGTCAAAGAGCATGGCATAGCCGCTTCCGTAAGGACGGATTTTCGAGATGTTTTGCTGTACTCCCTCCAGGGAGAGATCTGCCCCCACCACCCCCAGGAAGACACCATCCCGGATAATAGGGGCGCTGATGCTGAACATGTGGGTTTGGGCATCTTCATCATAATATACCGGGGAGAAATAGGCCGTCTTCCGCTTTTTGGGCTCAAGATAAAAATTTTGCTCACGGTCGCCGTCATCCCCTCCCAGGGCCTCAAGTTCTCCGTTATCCTGGCGCACCCAGTAGATGTCGACACAGCCGCTCTCGGTGGAATGAAGAGAGTCTGGCTCCTCGGCGTCTTTGCCGTCAAAGGCGTTGGGTTCCCAGACGCTCCAGAGGCCGAAGATTCGCTTTTCGGCCTGGATCTGGCTTTTGATGATTTCCATAAGGTCTTCGCGGGAAGGCTCGCCTAGGCGCTGTATATCCGCCAGCAGGCTGCTCAGGGATTTGACCAGGGCATAGGTGTCGTTGGTGAGTTCCACAAAAGGCGCGGCCTCGGAAAGCAGAACGACCTCGGCCTCAAGGTAGGCGCCTTCCAGGGCGGTATCCTGCATGTGGTTGCGGGCAAAGAGAATAAGTCCTACCAGAACGATAAGCACAAGGGGAAGGAGGGAAGCTAGCATTCGTCTGCGTAACAAGGCGCGTCACCTCTGTTGGATATTTTCCCGTCCGGGAGATTTTTGCCCGGGATTTTGCCCGGTCCGAAGCCGTTTGACCACCACTTGGTGCACCAAAAGATAGTTGCCGTCCGGGCTTATGCTTACATAGCCCGCAAGCTCCACGGTGTCCATTTCCATGGTGATCTCCCATTTTGAGCATATATAGCCGAAAAAAATGCGGCTGGCGAGAGGGGCGACTGGCACGCTCATTGCAGGAGTCCGGCATTCAGGCTATGCTGAACAGGTGTCCGGCGTTTTCGCCGGGAAGGCCGCAAAAGGAGGAGAGCCGTGCCGTTAAGTCCCAGCAGTATTGAACAATTGAGCGGGCCACAGAAAACAGCGGTGCTGTTTTTGGCTATGGGCGAAAAATTCGCGGCGGATCTCTTCAAGCGCATGGAGCGTCAGGAAATTGTCACCGTCTCCAGGGCCATGGCGGACCTGGACGCCATCCCCAAAGAGGTGGTGGAGGCCGTGTTGCGCGAATTTCACCATGCCATGGTCACCGGGCAGCAGATGGTGCGCGGTGGCAATGACGCGGTGCGCAAGCTGATGTTGACCAACGTGGATGAGGACACCGCCAAATATATTACGGATTTGCTTAACCTGGACGCCACCACTCAGCCTTTCCGCGAACTGGGCAACGTCAGCGCCAAGCTCATGGCGCAGATTCTGCGCAATGAGCATCCGCAGACCCTGGCCTTGATCATGGGGCATCTGCCGCCGGAGCGAGCCGGCGAACTTTTGACCAACATGCCGGCCGGGGTACGTACGGAAATCCTGATGCGCCTAGCCAGGTTGGAATCTGTGCCGGAGGATATGCTGGTGGCCGTGGATAAAGTTTTACAGAGCCAGATCATTGCCATGGGCGGCAAAGAGGGCCGCAAAGTCGGCGGGGTGCAGGCGGTGGCGGAAATTCTCAACGCCGTGGATCGGGCCACGGAAGAAGAAGTCATGTCGGAAATCGAGGAAGAATCCGCCCAGATGGCCGAAGACATCCGCGCCCTCATGTTTGTGTTTGACGACGTGAAGAACCTGGATGACAAGGCCATCCGCGAAGTGCTCAAAGAGATTGCCAACGAGGATCTGACCTTGTCCCTGCGCGGGGCGAATGAGGAGATGCGGACGGTCTTTTTCCGCAACATGTCTGAACGCGCGTCCAAGATGATCCGTGATGATTTGGAAGTGATGGGAGCGGTCCGCCTGTCGGACGTGGAGGCCGCCCAGATGAATATCATCCGGGCCGTGCGCAAACTTGAGGCCGAGGGCAAGATCATCATCAGCCGCGGCACCAGCGAAGTGTTTATCTAGGATTGTGCCATGCCGGAAGCTATTATGAAACAGGAAAGTTCTAGATCTTGGGGGCGGATTTTCATGGATAGCCGGGAAACCCGCCTGGGCGAAGTGGAATGGGCGCGCTCGCAAAACTGGACGGAAAAGGATGAAAGCCTTTATCTGGACCGAGTGCGCCGGAAGGCCGAGGAGCGGGCCAGGGAAGTTCTGGCCGCGGCCGCGGCCGAGGCGAGCGTCCTGCGGGCGGCGGCCCTGGAAGAAGGCTACGCCGAGGGCCTGAAAAAGGCGGAGAGGGAAATGGAGGAATTGCGCGCGTCTATGGGCGAGAGCACCAGGGTGGTGCTGGAGGCCATCCAGGAGCGCGCGTCGAGGTTATTCGGGGAATGGCGGGAGGATCTCGTCGCCCTCCTGCGCCTAGCGGTGGAACAAGGCATCGGCACGGTCCTGCGCGAGGATCGGGCGGAGGTTCTGGAAAACATATTTGTGCGGGCCGTACAAAACCTGGAAGAAAGCCGATCCGTCATCGTGCGCTGCAATCCGGAGGATGCGGCGGTAGTGGAGGATATCATCGGCCTGAGCCGTTCAAAATGCCCCTCTTTGTCCGCCTGGCAGGTGCGTCCGGACCAGGAGGCCGCTCCTGGCGATATTATGGTGGAAAGCGAAAGCTCCATGGCCGGGAGCAGTCAGGAAAGCCGGCTGGCCGCCGTGCGCAAGGCCCTGGAGGGCCTTGAACTGCCGGAGTGATCCCTTTTCCTCGCGCGGCTACGTCCGCTCAAGGCGGTGAGTCGCGCCGTGCCGGAAATCCATGCAGGCGAAATAGCCTATGCCGGAAAATATGATGAAGACCGGAAAATGGGAGCTTTTGGTATATACAAAGGGGCTTTCGGCGAGGGAATAGATAATGAAATGCGTGAGCAAAGGGACAAGCAGGCCGAAACAGCTTCGATATTTCACGGCCTGCCGCAACGGATAGACGACGATGCTGAAAAACATGAAGAGAATAATCAGCCCCTGATCGAGAGTCATTGACAAGAATTGGTTATAAGCGTGTTGGGCATGGCTGGTGTCCCCGTCAATGACCTCGCGTCCGAATTTTTTGGCCGTCCTGATGTAATAAGCGTCAATATATTCATTGATCACCTGGTTGAAGGTATGCGGCCCGTTCCCGATAACGGGTGCGGATTCGATGCTTTTCACCGAGGCGAGCCAGATGAGCAGGCGCGAACGGAAGCTCGCTTCCTGTATCGGGTTGGTCAGCGCCGTGAGAATGCGATTCTTGAATTCGCCGTCAGGATAATACTGTTTTAATGCTTGTATGCCTGTAAAAAAGATAAATAAGCACAAACATGAGATGATGGCAGTTTTATAAATATTGAAGCGTCTAGAGAGCCAGTAAACCATTATGAAAAGCGCAGTTATGAGAAAGGCGAAAATAGCCGTCCGGCTATAAGTCATAAATAAAATGTATGTAGAAATGATAAAAGAAATAATATGTAGAAGTCTGTTATTTAATGCGTTATTTATCAAGAAATAATATCTTGAGAAAAAATTATTGTCTGGTAAAATAACGTGTTGATTTGATTTATCAAGTATGCTTACCATATTTACAACACAAATCACGGATGCGATATATCCCAGAAAATGGTGATGCACCGAAAATAATACCAGTTCATTGTGGTCAAAAAATTTTTCAGCCGCATTTTTCATGACAGCGAAGGTTGTTATGGCGGCCAAGGCCAGAATTAGGGCAACGCCGGCAAGAAATTTAGGGTAAAACACCCCGTCCTGTTTTAGGGCGTAGTAAATGGCCGCCCCGGAGAAAAACGAGGTGATCAGGCTACGGTAAAGTTGTACTCCGTGCGTTGGAAAAAGGAGGCGATCCTGAAGCAGGAGAGCCAAGAGAAAGGCGAGGCAGAACATGGCGTAGCGGGAAAATTTGTTGCCGTCTTGAAAAAAATATGTGCCCAGGCCGATCAGGCCCAGAATCAGCATAGGAGCGGAGTTGCTCACATTGAAGACCGGCAGGAGCAGGTTCACATAGGCCAAGGCCAGGATGAGCAGCTTGAGCTCCGGGGCTTCCGGGATCGGGAAAAGAGCTTTTTCGCGCCATGCCCGGGCGTAGCGCAATACGCTCGGCAGTTGCTCGGACATGCGGGGTTGCCCGCCTATGCCGGCGCGTTGCCGATGAGGCCAGGGATGGGGGCCGGGGAGTCGCTCCGGTGGGGCTGTTCCTGGGAATTTGTTCGCACTGGCGTCAGGGTAGTTTTTTCCAGGTAGATATCCCGGTTTTCGTTCAATATACGTAAAAATTGGTTGTTCAGGGCATGGCCGGAGCAACGCACCTGGAAGTGTCCATACAGGGGCAGATCCAGCATGGCCATGTCGCCGATAAAGTCCAGGATTTTATGCCTGACGAATTCGTCCGGGTAGCGTAACCCCTCCCGGTTGACCACCCCGCGATCATCCAGGACCACTGAGTTTTCAAGGGTGCCTCCCAGGGCCAGCCTGCGGGCGTAGAGGGCTTCCACTTCATGCAGGAAACCGAAGGTCCGGGCCTTGGCGATTTCGCCGAAGCTTTCCGGGGAGAGATCCAGGGCCAAGTTTTGCACGCCGATGAGCGGGTGGGCGAAGTCAATGGTATAATCCACGAAAAAACCGTCATATGGTTGAACCTGGATGCTTTTGTTGCCGCTGACATGGGACAAGGGCTTTTTGACGCGCAGGATCCGGCGCGGGGCATGCTGGCGTTTCAGCCCGGCGTCTTTGATCAGCATGGCGAAAGGGGCGGCGCTACCATCCATGATAGGCAGTTCATGCCCATGGGCGTCAATGCGCAGGTTGTCTATGCCTAGCCCCCGTGCGGTGGCCAGCAAATGTTCCACCGTGGAGATGGCATGTCCGTCGTCGCCGATGGTGGTGGCCAGCCCAGTGGCAATGACTCCTTCCGGGGTGGGGCGGATACGTCGCACCCCTTCAGGGGTGATGAGAAAAAAATTTATGCCACTGTCCACTTCGGCGGGGCGCAGGGTCAGAGTGACCATTTTTCCGCTGTGCAGACCGACGCCGGCGCATTTAACCGCTTTCCTGATGGTGATTTGGTTCATGTATTTCTTTGTTCTCCACACTTGTCGCTTTTCATTCCCGCACGACGGGCTTGCCGGCTTCTGGCCGGCAAGCCGCCGCAAACCGGTTCCCTTGCAAAAATATCGGGTTTATCACTCTGTGCAAAATCGATGCCAAACATGCCAGCTATAACATGCTGTAATTATTAGGGGTTTTGGTGGGTGTAGTGTGTTTTTTTGTCACAGTCCTGTGACTTATTGGCGATAGCCGCTAATTCGCGCCTATCCATTTTTCTATGGTGTAATACAGTTTGTCCACGTCAATGGGTTTGCTCAGGTGGTCATTCATGCCTACGGCCATGCAGCGGTTCCGCTCGCTGCTCATGGCGTGCGCGGTCATGGCGATGATGGGCAGACGCTGGTTGTGGGGCTGGGCGCGGATGGCTTTGGTCGCGTCATAGCCGTCCATAATGGGCATCTGCAAATCCATGAGCACGAGATCAAAGCCGTGATCCTGCTTTTGGAGCGTCTTCACCGCGATCGCGCCGTTATCGGCCACGGTTATTGCGATGCCCACCCCGTTCAGCAGTTCCGAGGCCACTTCCTGGTTGATCAGGTTGTCTTCCACCAGGAGCACTTTTTTATTCTTCAGCCTGTCGGTGTAATGAAAGATGTCGCCTTCGACCTGTTCCGCCGGTATTTTTTCGGAAGCCACCCCTTTGTTCATGGTCAACCTGACGGTGAACACGAATTCTGTGCCTTGTCCGGGAACGCTTTTGACCTCAATCCCGCCGTGCATCATTTCCGTCAGGCTCTTGGCGATAACCAGGCCCAGACCGGTGCCGCCGTATTTGCGGGTGATCGAGGCGTCCACCTGGGAGAAGGAGTTGAAAAGCCGTCCCAATTCTTCCTCATTCATGCCCATGCCGGTGTCCAGCACAAAGAAGCGCAGCGTGCAGTTTTCGTCATCCTGGTCTTCCGGAGCCACCCGCAGGGTAATGCCTCCCTGTGTGGTGAATTTCAAGGCATTGCTGATCAGGTTGGTAATGATTTGCCCCAGGCGCAGGGAGTCGCCAATGAACCCGGAGGGGGTTCCGTTTTCCAGGTCAATCTTGAAGTAAAGTTTTTTGGAGGAAAGTTGCTGTTGGAAAATGGAGTGAACTCTCTCCAACACTTCATCCAGTTCAAAAGCGGTCTGCTCCAACTGCATTTTGCCGGCTTCAATCTTGGAGAAATCCAGGACGCTGTTCACCACCCCCAGAAGAGCCTGCCCGGCTGTGTGGATTTTTTCGGCATACTGGCTGATGTTGTTGTCCAGGTCGTGTTGTAGCAGGAGGTGGGACATGCCGATGATGGCATTGAGCGGAGTGCGGATTTCGTGGCTCATGATGGACAAAAATTCGCTTTTGGACTGGTTGGCCTTCTCCGCCTCCAGGCGTGATTGTTCAGCTTCACGCAGGGACTGGGCCAGAGTTTCCGAGACCAGCGAGCCTTTGGGCGCTTCGCTTTCCGCCCGTGGCCGCAGATAGATCGCATACTGGTCGGAAATAACGCAGAGTACGTACTGGTAGTCGATTCTTCCGCCACGCTTATGTATGCCCAGGCATTTGCCCTGCCCTCTGGCCGTCACGCCGGGGTCGGTGAGCAGCGGAGGATCGGCGCTGATGAATTTATCCAGGTGGTGGTTCAACAGTTCCAACCCGCTGTATCCCAGGCTTATGCAGGTGTTTTCATTGACCTCGGTGATTATCCCGTTCCGGTCCACCACCATCACCGGATAAGGGGCCAAATCCATTATTTCCGTTTCGTCATGCGGGCGATATGCGCCTTGGGCCAGGTACGGGCGTTTGCTCTGGAAGTAGCCGTGGATGAACAGGGCCGCAAACAGCAGGAGCAAGGCCGCGCCTCCGGCGAACATGGTTTTGCGAAATTCAGAGGCTTCCAGGAGTCTATCCTCCGTGGGCGTGCGCAATACGATCCACAGGCGGCTGGACATGTCAAAGGCGGAATTGCCGATAGGGCTGGCCGAAATATAATACTCCGCATCATGCAGGGTGATTTTCGTGGAGGTTGTTTTTTCCGGGTGGGTATGTCGGAGGATGTCGCGCCCTTCCGGAAGCATTGCCTCGTTAAGCACCCTGGCGCTGGCGGGAGAGGCTATGAAAAAGCCTTTTTCATCCACGATTTCCAGAATATGCCTGCCGTCCGGCATAAAATTTTTGACGAAACGGTTATTGATGTATTCCAGCTTGATCCCGAAAAACATTGCGGAGAGCAGTTCGCCTTGATCATTGGCGATGGGCACGGCCAAGGGCAATATAGGCGGTAGCCCCGGGAACAGATGATTGGCGGAGGCGCAGATGCAGCCGGGGGCTCCTTCGTGCAGCGCCCGCGCGTAATTCAACCCGGCGCCGCGCAGTCCCACGCTTCGGTTTTTGATGGAATCCACCATAAAGGTTCCGTCGGGGATCTCCCTGTTTTGCCCATCCACCGGAATGCTCACCGGCGCTGCGCGATCCCGCATATCGGCCAGGCCGATCATGGCGAACTGCGGGAGCGAGCTTTGAACTCTTTCCAGGTAGCTCTGTACCGCGCGGCGGGTTTCCATATCCTCCGGGTTCATGGAATAGCTGTGCAGCAGCGGCGATTTGGCCAAAGATCCGGCTAGGCGGATCTGCTCTTCCAGCCATAAGTTCATGGCGGCGCGGATCTGCGCGCTACTTGAGCTATTGAAATTTTCAGTCAGTTCGGCGCGTGCCGTCAGGGACCGGGTATAAAGCGGCGCACAAATAACGGCCAGCAGGATCGCCACCAGAATGACGCCGCCCAAGGGCGGCAGGAGGATTTTTGCAGAAAGGGAAGGTTTTTCCATAATTCCGTGGATGAAAGCCGCAGTCATTGTGCAAGAAATTTATTCTATCCGTTACTATAGTCCAAGTAAGCGGATAAGTAAATGGAGTTGCGCCTTTCCTTGCTTCTTTGTGAAAACGGCACTATATTTGCATATATTTTCAGACATGACCCGTCCGCCTAACCCGCCATCGGCAGGGAGCGAGCCGGGAGGAGCATTGCATGAACAAAATTTTGGCGCAGGAAGAGGTGGATGCCCTCTTACGGGGACTCTCCGGCGGGGATATTTCCACTGATGGCGACGCGACTGATGATTCCGGGGTGGTGGTCTTCGATCTTGCCAACCAGGATCGCATCATCCGCGGCCGTATGCCGGTGCTTGAAATCATCAACGACCGTTTTTCCCGCCTTTGCACCAATGCCCTGACCAATGCCGTGCGCAAGCGGGTGGAATTAAACCCCATTTCCATAGACATGGCCAAGTTCGGCGATTTCATGCGCTCTCTGCCGGTGCCGACCAGCATCAACATTTTCAAGATGGAGCCTTTGCGGGGCAGCGCCATGCTCATTGTGGACGCCCGGCTGGTCTTCGCCTTGGTGGAAAATTTTTTCGGCGGCCACGGCAGCCAGCCCAAGATTGAAGGGCGGGAATTTACCCGCATCGAGCAGACCATTGTGGAACGGGTGGTTAAAATAGCCCTCTCCAAGATGGAGGAATCCTGGCAGCCGGTCCATGAAGTGAGTATGGAACTCATGCGCTCGGAGATCAATCCGCAGTTCGCGGCCATTGTGCCGCCCAGCGACGTGGTGGTGGTGATTACCTTTGAGGTGGAGCTGGAAACCGCCATCGGTTCCTTTGTCATATGTTTGCCTTACGCCACTATTGAACCCATCCGCTCCAAACTGCACGCCAGTTTTCAGACGGAGCGCCTGGAGGTGGACCATGCCTGGGTGGCCCGCTTGAAGGAGCGGCTGATGGAAACGCCGGTGGAGATGAAAGTGCGTTTCGGAGATACGCACATTACCGGCAACCAGCTTCTGCGCCTGCGAAAGGGGGATGTGCTCCTTCTGGACACTGACACGGATGACCTCCTGGAGGTGAAGGTGGCTGGTGTGACCAAATATTGGGCTGTTTCCGGTATCACCAAAGGGAATAAGGCCATCCAGATCATCAAGGAAGAGGAACCGAAGCAGAACTGAAAGCGCAAAACCGCCGGGGGAAGCAAGCCTCCCTCGGCGATCTTTGCGGTTAATCCTCCCTGTGCAAACCTTTCTATTCCGGAATGAAGGCGTGGTTGTTGACCGTGGTTCCCGTCAAATCCCGCCTGGTGCCGTCGTCCTGATCCGTGGCGACCTTCAGGCTGTCCGTGGCTATGCCGAAATAGCCCAGCAGCTTTCCTCCCAGGGCGAAAAGGCGGTACTGGGCGGCGATTTCGTTCAGTTGCGCGGTCACCAGCTGGATGGAAGAGCTGTACAGCTCATTTTCCGAGTCCAGCAGATCCATAAGTGAACGTTGCCCCACATTGAACTGTTCCAGGTACATATCGCGGGTCTGGGTATTATAGAGCACCGCGTTGGAATAGAAGAGGACCAGCTCGTGGGAGGCTTGCCACTGGCTCCAGGTATCTTCGGTGTCCTTGGCCAGGTTGTCGCGCAGGGCCTGCAATTCGCGGTTGGACTGCCGGATGCGGGCCTTGTTGCTTTTAAGGGTGTTGGCGTCATAGCCGCCGTTAAACAGGTTCCATTCGCCGCGCAGTTGCACGGCCGTGCCCCAGGAGTCGGTAAGGGAGCTTTGCGCCTGCCAGCTGTAGCTGGGGGCCAGTTCCAGGTACAGGCGGGGATGGAAGGCGGCTTTGTCCACTTCCTTCTGGGCATAGGAGCTCTCCACATCGGCTTTCTTGGAGAGCACCTTGGCGTTTACGGTCATGCTGTTGCTCAGGGCGTTATCCAGGCTTGGGAAATTGGTGGCGGGAGCCGTGGGGATCTCCAGGATCTCCGCCGGGGTCCGTCCGGTGATCTTCTTGAAATTGGTGTAGGCGCTTTGCAGGGCCGTCTTGGTGTCGGTCAGGGTGGATTCGGAGCGGGCCACCCGGGCCTGGGTCTGAGTGACATCGGCCAGGTCGGCCACCCCCGCGACTTGGCGTTCCATCTGGGAGGACAGAATGCTCTTATGGTTGCGGACGTTGATCTCGGCCAGTTCCAGGAGGCGACGCTGGCGGAAGACCTCGATGTAGGCCAGAACGGCGTCCAGGGAGAGAGCCTCGGCGTTGTCCAGCAGGCGGTAATCGGCTGAATCCAGCATGGATTCGGACTGGCGTACCCGGCTGGAACTCAGAAAACCGTCATAGATGTTCTGGGTGATCACCAGGGAGGCGTCCGAACGGGGATAGAATTTATGCTTTTCCTGCGTGTTGTTTTCCGCTACGCCATAATCCGGACGGCGGGTGTTGCTGTCCGACCATTGCTCCATTCCGCCGCCGCCGCGTATGTCCACCCTGGGGAAGCGTCCGCTGCCGGCGCGTGCTACCTCAAATTCAGCGGCCTGCCGGTATTCTTGCATGGCCTTGACGGTAGGGTTGTTTGCCAGAGTTGCCTCAATGACCTCCCGCATGGTTCTGGCCTCGGAAATTTCCGCGGCAGCCAGGGCGCTCCCTTGCAGGTTTGCTGTCGCTCCTCCGGCGATAAGCAAAAAAAGCGTCAGTGTGCTTATTTTTTGCATAACTTCGTTCATAGAACACTCCTTGGCGAGTAGGGCCTTTTCCCACGGCTTACGCCGTTTAAGCGCAAGAGAAACAAGGCTACGGACCTTGAATTCCTTGTCTGTATCATCCCTCTTTTCGGATTTTTTTAATAACGCATTAGGGGGTTATAAATTTTTGTTTTTCCGGGCGGGGTGGTGTTCGCTTTCGCTTGGACGCGTCCTGCAAACAATAAAGACAAATCCGGTTATCCCGCAAAAATTATTGTCAATGATCCAGGCATCCTGAAAGACGGCCCCTTGATTTTCACAGCTGGGCAATATACTGTTTAGCGGTTGAGCGGAGATCCGCCGCCCGGTCTGTCAAAGGTAACCGGCACACACAGGAGTAAGCTTTTGTCAAACGATACGCCGAATGTCAACGAGGCTTCTACGCCGGAGAACCGGCCCGGGGCGGCGCACGCCGGACCGGCGGGCGAAAATGATAAAACCGCCGCCTTTTCCGCGGCCCATGCTCCTGAAGGCGCCGCCATTGACACCAGCCCGGCGGACATAGAATATCACACCCCCCTGCTCCAGTGCTTGGCCATGATGGCCAAACGCGAAGGCCAGCCCGTCTCCATCAACGTCATCGCCGCCACCCTGCCGGCGGGGCAGGCCAGCCACCGCCCGTCCGTCATACTGGGCGCGGCCAAGGCTGCCGGAATTGATGCGGGCATTGTCTATAAACCGCAACTGGAGCAGATTTCTCCCCTGACCATGCCCTGCATTCTCATGTTGCAGAACAACAACGCCTGCATACTGATGGAACTGACAGAGGGCACGGCCACGGTGATTTTCCCCGAGCGCGGCACGGCGGAAAGGCGCCTTCCCCGCGCCGCCATTGAGAAGGAGTATATAGGCTACGCCGTCTTCGTCAAGCTGGCCGCCAAGCTGGACGCGCGGGCCAGCAAGCTGAAACTCATGGATCACAGCCGCTGGTTCTGGGGCACCCTGTCCAGCTTTTTCCCCATATACAAGCACGTTTTTTTGGCCAGCCTGATTATCAATATGCTGACTCTTGCCTCGCCCCTTTTTTTTATGAATGTCTACGATCGGGTCGTCCCCAACGGGGTGAACGCCCTGGAAACCCTCTGGACTCTGGCCACCGGCATCATGATCGCCTATATCTTTGATTTCATCCTGCGTAACCTGCGCAGTTATTTCCTGGATGTGGCCGGGCGTAACGCCGATGTGATCATGGCCGGCAAGCTGATGCAACATGTTTTGGCCATGCGTCTTGACGACAAGCCGGAGTCTACCGGGTCGTTGGTCAACAACCTGCGCGAATTTGAATCCCTGCGCGAATTTTTCAGTTCCTCCACCATGACGGTCATAGTGGATCTGCCCTTCCTGGTGATCTTCCTGGTCATCATCGCCATGATCGGCGGGCCGATCGTCCTTGTGATCCTCTGCGCCATCCCCTTGGTGCTGCTGGTAGGCATCTTTATGCAGTTGC
Organism: Desulfovibrionaceae bacterium; assembly: GCA_009782775.1. Classification (GTDB taxonomy): domain Bacteria; phylum Desulfobacterota; class Desulfovibrionia; order Desulfovibrionales; family Desulfovibrionaceae; genus WRHT01. The sequence continues at coordinate 53,107 of WRIL01000009.1, read as the reverse complement.
CCATGCAGCGCGTCACAGAACAGGGTTTCAAGGAAAATATGCAGAAAAACGCCCTGCTGGTGGAAATCATCAACGGCCTGGAAACCGTGAAGACCAGCATGGCCGAAGGACGCATCCAGAGTATCTGGGACAAGGTGGTCAACCTGAGCGCCCTTTCCAGCGCCCATAGCAAGCATGTGAGTTCCCTTTCCGCCACCATTTCTGTGCTACTGACCCAGTTGGTCAGCGTGGGGATGATCGTGTTCGGAGTGTACTTGACTCTGGACGGCAGAATTACCATGGGGGGGATCATAGCCTGCAACATGCTTTCCGGTCGGGCCATGGCCCCGCTCTCCCAACTGGCCGGCATGTTCGCACGCCTGCAACAGTCGCGCATGGCCTTGCGCGCCCTGGATCAGCTCATGCAACTGCCCACGGAAAATGTCTCGGGCGACAGTTATGTGGAATTCGGCGAGCTTGAACATTCCTTGCAGATGGAAGGGATCTGTTTCAAGTACCCGCAAAGTGAGCGTTTTGCCCTGGAGAACATCAATATCAACATCCGCCCCGGCGAGAAGGTGGGCGTCATCGGCTCCATGGGTTCGGGCAAAAGCTCTTTCGGCCGCTTGTGCATCGGGCTTTACCAGCCCAGCGAGGGGGCGGTGAAATTGGGCGGGGTGGATATACGGCAACTTGATACCACCACCCTGCGCCATAAATTCGGCTATGTTTCCCAGGATAATTACCTGTTTTACGGCTCCGTGCGCGATAATATCGCCTTCGGCTGCGTGAATGTGGATGACCGGATGATCCTGCGCGCGGCCAGCATTGCCGGGGTGTCAGACTTTGTGCGCAATAACCCTGCCGGTTTCGGCATGCAGGTTGGCGAGCGGGGGATGAATCTATCCGGCGGGCAGCGCCAAGCCATCGCCGTGGCCAGGGCGCTTCTGCGGGATCCGCAGATTCTGATTTTTGACGAACCCACCAGCTGCATGGACAACAATTCGGAATTCCGCTTCAAGCAGCGCATGGCGGAGGTGCTGGGAGAAAAGACCTTGATCCTGATCACCCATCACTTGAGCATGTTGGACATCGTCAACCGTCTGGTGATCATGGAAAACGGGCATATTTTTGCCGATGGTCCCAAGAGTGAAGTGCTTAACTATCTGCGTCAACAGCAGAGCAAAGCGGCCTCGGCCAAGGGCGTGACGCGCGCCCCCGCGCAGCCGGCGTCGGCCAAACGGGCGCGCGCCTGAAAACATAACGGCAGGATAGCGCTATGCAGGATCAAAACGCGGCTAAATTGGCGGCCTTCAAGACGGCCATGGAAAAAAGCAAGCCTTCTCCGCCTGAGCAGGCACCGCATAAAGAAAAGGGGAACCTGCTGCACGGCCACCAGATTAGCGCCCTGGACATGGAATTCATGAGTGAGGCGGATGCGGCCATCCTCAGGAAGGGCAACCCCAGGACCTATATCCTGTCCTTGGCCGTGGTCCTGCTGTTTGTCGTCGTCGTCATTTGGGCGTGGCTGACCCGTCTGGATGAAGTGACCAAGGCCAGCGGGCAGGTGGTTCCGGCCCAGGCCATTCAGGAGATTCAGTACCTGGAGGGCGGGGTGCTGGAAAATCTTATGGTCCGCCAGGGAGACGACGTGGAGGAAGGACAGGTTCTGGCCCGTATCTCCAATGCCATGGCCGAAAGCGCCTTGCAGGAGCAAAAAGACAGCCAGGCCGCCATAGAAGCGGATATAATCCGCCTCCGGGCGGAACGGGCCGGCCAGGAACCACTCTATCCCGATGCTATGGCGGCCATGTACCCCAACCTCATCAACGGCCAGATGGAGTTGTTCAGGGCGCACCTGGAACAGCGCGACACCGAGCTGCGCACTCTGGAGGCGGAATTGGAGCAGCGCAGGATAGAGGTGCGGGAATCGGAGGAGCGTCTCAAAAGCATCAAGCAGAACCTGAAGGTGGCCACCGAGCGCCGGGATATGGTCAAGCCGCTGGTGGAAAGGGGCATTCACTCTCGTTCGGATTATTTGACCCTGGAGCAGAGCGTCATTTCCCTTAACGGAGAGCTGAACAGCACTACCCAGGTTGTTTCCAGGGGCAATAGCGCGGTCACCGCCGCCGAGGAAAGGGTCAATTCCCGTCGGCAGGAGTGGCAGAGCTCCTTGCAGGAGGAAATAAACCAGAAGAGCGCGGCCCTGAACTCCATAAGCATCCTGTTGAGCGGCAGGAGCGATACCGTGCAGCGTACGGATTTGCGTTCGCCGGTGCGCGGCAAGGTCAAGCGCATTCTCATCAATACCCTGGGCGGCACCGTCTCCCCCGGAGCGACCATCATGGAAATCCTGCCCAGTGATGAGAAGCTGCTGATTGAGGCCAAGGTGGGTCCGGCGGACCGGGCCTTCCTGCATACCGCCGATGACCCGGAGAAAAAACAGCGGGCGGTGGTCAAGGTATCCGCCTATGATTTTTCAATATACGGGGGGCTGGATGCTACCTTGGAAAGCATCAGCGATGACACCTTTGAGGACCACCGTGGGGATATTTACTACCAGGTCAGGTTGCTGACCACCCATAACTCCATCAGCCACAAGGGCAAGGATTACGAGATCCTGCCGGGCATGGTCGCCCAGGTGGACATTATAACGGGTAAAAAAACCGTGTTGGATTATTTGTTGAAGCCGATTTTCAAGGCTCGGCAAAATGCCCTGCGGGAGCGCTGATGCCTGTATCGGGCGTATTTTTGCCCGGGCGGCGATGAACGATGGAGATGGTCGCGAAAAAGTTTTTTAGCGCTTCCTCCGGGTTGCTGTTTTTTTGCTGTTTGCTTTCCGGGCTTTCCCTTTCCCTCACCTTGGAACGTCCATCGGTGTCTGTGGATTGGGGCAAGGCGCCGCAACGCCAAAGCGCCGCGGCGGAGGCGAACAACCCGCCGAACCGCCTTTTCGGCACGGTGGAGTTTCGGGGACCGATCAAGGGTGTGCCGCAGTGGGAGCGCATAGTGCGCCTGTGCAAGAACAAGACCGGCATCACCGATGATTTTGCCTTGGCGGGTGCGGGGCGCAGGGCGGAGGCTCAGGCCTGGGAAAAGATTAAGGCGGATATGGCGAACGCTACCCCCATGCAAAAATTGCAGGCGGTGAACAAGTTCATGAATATGTGGCCGTACCGGACGGATATGGAGGTTTACGGCGTTTTGGATTACTGGGGCACCCCTGCGGAGTTCATCAAAAACTCCGGTGATTGCGATTGTTTTTCCATAGCCAAGTTTTTTGCCCTGATCGAATTGGGCTTCAGCCAGGAAAATCTTCGCGTGGTGGCTCTCAAGGATAGGATTCGCAATATTGACCATGCGATACTGGTCGCTTATGTGGATAATGATGTGTTTATTCTTGACAATGTTTCGCCGCTGGTGCTTTCGCACAATAAATACGGGCATTACCAGCCGATTTTTTCAGTTAACCTGGAATACAAATGGATGCATGTGATGCCCAGCAAGTAAACCGGACGGGACAGCGATAAAAGCGTATAACATAACTATATGGAGAAAGGCATGGCGCGGGACACTATTCAGGCCCAGGAAGAGGCGGTCCTTGGCGGAGGAAGGAAAAAAGTTTTTTGGGTGGTAATTGTCGTGGTTGCGCTCATTGTGGCGGTGATTTGCGCCTTTGCCTACCATAGCGCCTCGACCAAGGAACGTGAATTTGAAGAGGATACCAAGCAAGAAATGCGCGGTACCGTTTACAGTCGCTCCAATGACGTGAGCAACTGGTTTCGTGGCACCTTGGATCCGGCCATCCGTTTCATCAGTTTCGATCAGCTTAAAAGATTCGCCGCGGATATGGACGCGGTGGCCGCGAGTGTGCCTGTGTTGCTGAACAGCCGGGTTGAAGACCTTACGGAGAGCGAGCAGGATGAACTGGCCAACCTGGAGTTTGTGCAGGCCAACTTGAAGCAGCTTGTGGCATATTCCGATTTCAGCTTCGGGGCCATGCTGAACAGCGAGGGGGCGATGTATATCAAGACGGACCCATCCGCCCAGGAATTAAGTATTCGGCAGACCGAGAGCATCCGCGCCACGGCCCGAAGCGGTCAGCCTAAATACGGGCCGACCCGCCAGGATATGCGCGGGGGGTTGTTGCTGGAGCTTTATATTCCGGTCTTTTCCCCAGTGCCAAACGAGCAGGGCGGCTACAACGTGGTTTCGGTTCTTTATCTGACTCTGCCGATCACCAACAAGCTGAATGATCTTTTCAATCTGGATGGCTATGCCAGTCAGGGATACGCCGGGCATCTCCTGCAAAGAGAGGGTGGCGTCTGGCAACAGGTGGCCTTCCGGCAGGATCGCCTGCGGGATATCCCGCCGGTGGAGTTGAGCGAAGACGGAGGCATTGCCTTCGGCCTGCGCGAGTCCGTGCAGGGCGCCCGCAAGGTCTATTCCCAGGGCAGCAAGGTGACGGATCTGGACTGGTGGGTGCTTTGGGAACAGGACTATGAACAAGCCCATGCCCCGGTGGAAAACCGCATCAGGGGCATCTACGAGTTTGCCGGGCTGACGAGTGTGGTCCTGATTCTGTTGCTCAGCGTCATCTGGCGCTGGAGCATCGGCGCGGAGCGCTCCGCCACCCTGGCCAAGTTTCAGGAACTGTTCAAACTTATCGACGAGCAAAAAAGTCTTTTGGACAGCATTAACAGCACCATTTCCGAACCCATCTCCCTCACCAACGTTAAGGGGGTGTTTCTCTACGTCAACCAGGCCTTTGCCGATGCCTTTGGCCGGGACATCCAAAGCATCCAGGGCATGGATACGGCGGCGGTCTGCGGTTTTGACACGGCCAAGCGCCTGAACAGTTCGGATCAGCATGTGCTGATGACCAATGAAAGCGTCACCACCAACGAGACCATCTGGCTGCAATCCAAGCGTCATTATTTTCAGATCTCCAAGTCGCCCCTGCGTGGGGGGGATAACAGCACGGTGCTCGGCATCGTGGCCGTTTATCGCGATGTGACCAAGCTGGTGGAAACCGAGGAACGCAGCCGTCGGATGGTGCAGCAAACCATTGACGCCTTGGTGCGGACCATTGAGCAGTCGGATCCCTTCCTGGGCGGCCATTCGCGCATCATGGGCGAGGTGGCTAGGCTGATCAGCACGGCCATGCACCTCGCCTCTAGGGATGTTGCGACCATCGAAACCGCGGCCACCCTCTCCCAGATCGGCAAGATGTTCGTGCCCAGGGAAGTGCTGACCAAGCCCGGCGCCCTGACCCCTGAGGAAAAAAAGATCATGGAACAGCATGTGAATCATACCCTCAAGGCCTTGGAACGCATTGAGTTTGATCTCCCGGTGCTGGAAGTTATTTCCCAGATGAACGAAAGGCTTGACGGCCAGGGTTACCCCAAGGGGCTTTCCGAGGAAACCATAGGTGTCCATGCCAGGGTGCTGGCTGTGGCCAACGCCTTTGCCGCCATGTCCCGACCGCGTTCTTTCCGCCCGGCCATGGAAGTGGAAAAGGTGCTCGGCATCCTGGAAAAGGATAAAGGCAGTTTTGACCAGAAGGTGGTCGCCGTACTGCGCGAAGTTCTGAGCACTCCGGCCGGAGAACGACTGGTGGCCCAAGCCGCCAGCGCCAAGGCTGATTAGTCCGGGTCGCCAGAAATTATTTGACAAGTCTAAAATAATTTACTATTGATAACAGGTCTTATTAAAAATAAGCTTATTTTAATTTAAATCACCGTATAGCGGTAAACATTAACTGAAGGAGAGTTTAATGAAAAAATTTGTCTGTATCATCTGCGGCTATGTGCATGAAGGGGATGCTCCTCCACAGGTGTGCCCGCAGTGCAAAGCGCCGGCTTCCAAGTTTACCGAGCAGAAGGCCGGCGAACTGAGCTGGGCGGATGAGCACCGTATCGGCGTTGCCAAAGATGTGGATGCGGAAGTTCTGGAGGGTCTGCGTGCCAACTTCGCCGGCGAATGCACGGAAGTGGGCATGTATCTGGCCATGAGCCGTCAGGCTGACCGCGAAGGTCTACCGGAGGTTGCCGAATCCTATAAGCGCATCGCCTTTGAAGAAGCTGAGCATGCGGCCAAGTTCGCCGAACTTCTTGGCGAGGTGGTTTACGCCGACACCAAAAAAAATCTGGCCCTGCGGGTGGAGGCGGAAAACGGCGCCACCGCCGGCAAGAAGAAGCTGGCCGTACGGGCCAAGGAACTGGGTTACGATGCCATACATGACACCGTGCATGAAATGTGCAAGGATGAAGCTCGGCACGGTTGCGCCTTCCAGGGGCTTTTGAAGCGTTATTTCTGATTTGTTTGAATGTTAAAGCGGGCGTGGCGAAGAGCCTCTTCGCCACGCCCGCTTTTTTTATAGGGTCTTTATAGCCGGTCAATTATCGTTCAATTCGGCTCTGAATTTGCGGGAAAGCCTGAATACCACCACTTTGCGCTGGGGGAGCACGATACTTGCTTCGGTCTGGGGGTTGCGCCCCTTGCGGGCTTTTTTGTCGTAGGCCTCGAATTTCCCGAAGCCGCTGATCAGCAGGGCATGGTCCTTTTTGATGGCCTGTTTCATGATCTTGAGCATGGATTCAACAATTCCTTTCATTTCAAGGCGGTTGCGGTCTACCTTTTCATAAATGGCGTCAACTATATCGGCCTTGGTCAAAGTTTTTTCGCTCATTTGCCACCTCGGGGCTGTCCGGTTGTAGCCAATTATGCAATATGCCCGCCAAGTTTTTGGGCCAGGGCCGTCATTTCGTCCTTGTCGGCATATTTACCAGGATTCCACCTAAAAGCAAGCTGGTCCGCCCTGTTTCTGGGAATTATGTGCCAATGCAGGTGCATGACCTCCTGGCCGGCGGCGGAAAAGTTGTTTTGCAGGCAGTTGAAGCCTTCCGCCCCCAGTCCTGTGATCATGGCTTGGCCGATCTTGCGCATGGCCTGCATCAAGGCCTCGCCGGAGCCGGAATCCAGATTCAGCAGGGTATCGGCGTGAATTTTGGGGAGTAGCAGAGTATGTCCTGGCCGTATCGGATTTAGGTCCAGAAAGGCCAAAGTATGCGCATCTTCATATACCTTGGCGCAAGGCAGTTCCTCCTGGATGATTTTACAAAAGATGCAAGAAGGCGCGTACATGGCTTCCTCCAGAAAGATATTCGGTCTTGGGATTATACATGAAACACGCTGATTTCGCAAGAAAAAATCATCTTTCGCCGGTCTTGCCTTCATAGGATATTCCGGGCAAGGCTTATTTCCATGTCCAGAGAAAAGGCCGCGCCGCCCATATTTTTTCCCCATCCTGAACCGGAGGGTTTCCGCCCGAAAATCCGGCCGGCGTTTATACCTTTTGCCGGGTGCGCAACGCGCTGCCTGTTCTGCGCCCAGGAGGCGCAGAGCGGCGTTCGCCCACGTCCCTTTGAAGAACTGCGCCGGGAAATAGCCAGACATTTCTCCGGGTCGCCCGGCCCCGGCCCGGCCCCGGAATTGGCCTTTTATGGGGGAACTTTTACGGCTCTTCCCTGGCCGGAGCAGGAGGCCTTCATGTGTCTGGCCGCCCGGCTCAAAGCCACGGGGCTGATCAGCCGGGTGCGCTGCTCCACCAGACCGGACGCGGTGAGCGCCTCCGGCCTGGCTCGCTTGCGCGCCCACGGCCTGGATGTACTGGAACTGGGCATTCAGAGCTTTGCCACGGGTTCCCTTGAAGCCAGCCGGCGTGGTTATGGGCAGGAAGAGGCGCTACGGGCCTGCCGGCTGACGCGCGAGGCCGGTCTGGAGCTGGGGGTGCAGCTCATGCCAGGGTTGCCCGGAATGAAGGAGGAGGATTTTGCGGAGGATATCCGCCTTTGCCTGGAAGCGCGTCCTGCCTTGGTCCGTCTTTACCCCTGCCTGGTGTTGGAAGGAACCGGCCTAGCCGAGGAATGGCGGGGAGGAGGCTTCATCCCCTGGAGCATGGATCAGGTGATGGGTGCGCTTCCTCCAGCCATTTTGGCTTTGTGGGCGCGGGGCATCCGGGTGATTCGTCTGGGCTTGGCCCCGGAAGCGGGACTGAGTGAAAAGATTCTGGCCGGTCCCCGGCATCCGGCCCTGGGGCAGATGTTACGCGCCCGGGCGCTTTTCTTGTACCTTGCGGAACGCCTGCCTCCGCCGGAAGAGTTGGCCGGGAAGGCGCTACATGTCCCCAGGCGGACACGGGGGGAATTTTTCGGACAGCGCGGGGAACTACGGCTCAGCTACGCCCGCCGTGGTCTTGATCCTGCCGTGGTGCGCTGGTGGGATAGGGATTATTTTGAGCTGTCGTCTTGTCAAAGCCCTGGAAAACAGGCAAATTCAGGTTAGTATGAATTTGGGCAAAGCTGAAGAAAAATTCGCCGTTTACCTGTCCAGAAGGGGCATGAAGCTGACCAGCCAGCGTCGTTTGATCCTGGCGGAATTTTATAAAAGTGAAGAACATCTGAGCGCGGAAGACCTCTATAGGCGATTGCTCGGCCTGGATGCCTCGATCGGCCAGGCCACGGTTTACCGCGGCCTGAAGCTGATGCGGGATGCGGGTCTGGCCCGGGAGTTGCGTTTCGGCGGCGATGTGACCCTTTTTGAAGCGCATATGGAAAGCGCACACCACGATCACTTGATTTGCGAAGAATGCGGCAAGACCGTGCCGGTGCTGGATGAACACATTGAGCACCTGCAGGCGGATCTGGCGGCCAGGCACGGTTTCAAGCTCACTGCCCACCGCATGTACCTCTATGGCATCTGTCCGGACTGCCGGGGCGGAGCGCGGCGTCCTTGAACGAAGAATCTCCTCTTCTGGAAATCCGGCAAATCAGCAGATCTTTCAGGTCCGGCGGTTTTTGGAAGTCATCCACGGTCAGAGCGGTAGATGGAGTGAGCCTGGTTTTGGGACGCTGTTCCACCCTGGGGCTGGTCGGCGAATCCGGCAGCGGCAAATCCACCTTGGCCCGTTTGGCCGCCCGCCTGCTTAATCCTTCTTCCGGCAATGTCTTTCTCCACGGCCGTCCGCTCTTTCCGGAGAAGGGCTCACCCGCGTCCTCCGGCTCCGAAGCTCGGGCTTTCCGGCGGAGTCTGCCCGCCCGTCTGCAAATGATTTTTCAGGATCCTTATTCGTCTTTGAATCCGCGCCTGCGTGTCGGCAGCAGCATCGCCGAACCTTTGCTCGGCCTGGCCTTGTCCAGGCGGGCGCGGCGGGCGCGGGTGGAGGCCCTGCTGGCCGAGGTGGGGTTGGACCAGTCGGATGCTGGACGCTACCCGCATGAATTTTCCGGGGGCCAGCGCCAGCGCGTTGTCTTGGCCCGCGCCCTGGCCCCTGGTCCGGAATTGCTCATCTGCGATGAACCCGTCTCCTCCCTGGACGCCTCGGTCCAAGCCCAGGTGCTCAATTTGCTTAAAGATCGCCAGGAAGCCCTGGGACTCAGCTACCTGTTCATCTCCCATGATTTGGCCGTGGTCAGCCACATGAGCGACCAGATAGCCGTGATGTACCTTGGCCGGATCGTGGAAGAGGGCGAGGCCGGAAGCCTGTTCCATCAGCCGCGGCATCCCTATACCAGGATGTTGCTGGCCGCCTCAGGGCAAAAGCGTCTTTTACCCTCCGAAGGCCTTACGGATCGCGCTTGGGCAAATTCCTCGGCTGAAACCATTCCCGGCTGGGAGGAGGGTTGCGCCTTTGCCCCCCGTTGCCCGGAGACCGCGGCCCTGTGTCTCAGACGGATTCCTGAACTGCGTCCGGTCGGCGCGGGGCAGGTGCGATGCTGGGCCTGAATGTTATCCTTGCCGGCCGAAGCCGGGGATACGCAGTCTATCCTCAATTTTGCGCAGCAGGAGAGAGGCCAGGCTGGTCAGGCAGAGGTAATAGAGCCCGGCGACCATGAAGATCTCCGTGTAGCGGAAGGTGCGCGAGGCCAGGATTTTGGCTTCGCCGGTCAATTCCACGCAGGTGGTCAGGTAGGCCAGGGAAGAATACTTGATGAGATAAATGATTTCGTTGCCGCAACCCGGCAGGGCCCGGCGCAAGGCTTGGGGGATCAGGATGCCCCAGGCCAGTTGCAGGCGGCTCATGCCCAGGGCCTGTGCTGCCCGGAACTGCCCTTGTTTGATGGACAGCACGGCCCCGCGCACGTATTCCGAGTGGTAGGCCGTGCTGCACAAGATAAAACCGAGCACCGCCGCGCTGAAGCCGTCCAGGTAAAGCCCCAGCTTGGGCAGAGCGTAATACAGGATGAAAAGCTGGATGATCAGGGGAATCCCCCGGAAAATGGCGGTGTAGATGTCTCCGATCCGGCGCATCCAGGCCGGGCCGAAGCCGCGGGCCACCCCCAGGAGGATCCCGCCCGCCAACCCCAGCACGGCTGAAGGCAGGATCAGGGCCAAACTCATCCATACCCCCCGGTTCAGCACCGGCAGCACTCGTTCCATATAAAAGATCCAGTCCATATTTTATTGAGTATCCGTTTTTCGGCCTTCCAGTTCCATGGAGAGGCGGGTGCAGAAATCCAGGGTGCGTGTTCCAGCGGCAGGGTGGAGGAGGGTTTCCGGCGCGCCCTGTTCGATGATCCTTCCGTTTTCCATGAAGAGGATTTCGCTGGCCAAGGCGCGGGCGAAGTCCATCTGGTGAGTGGCCATGAGCATGGTCATGCCGCCGTCGGCCAGATCACGGATGACGGCCAGCACCTCGCCCACCAGTTCCGGATCCAGGGCGGAGGTGGGCTCGTCTAGCAGGATGACCCTAGGGTCCATGGCCAGGGCGCGGGCAATGGCCACGCGCTGTTTTTGCCCCCCGGAGAGTTCAGCTGGGTACAGAGAAGCGAGGTTTCCTAGCCCTACCCTGGCGAGTTCGGCCTGCCCTCTTTCTCTGGCCGCAGCCTTGGAAACCCCGCGTACCTTTTCCAGGGCGATGCTCACGTTGCCTAGGGCGGTCAGGTGATCGAAGAGGTTGAAATCCTGGAAGATCATCCCCACGTGCTGGCGGAAAAGGCGTAGTTCCAGGCCGCTACGCTGGTCCAGCCGCACGCCGTCCAGAAAAATTTCGCCCTGATCCGGCCGGACCAGGCAGTTTGCGCATTGTAGCAGAGTACTCTTGCCCGCCCCTGAAGGGCCTATGAGCACCTTGAGTTCTCCCTTGCACAGGGAAAGGGAAACCTGATCCAGGATCCGACGCCCTCCCAAGTCCTTGCGGATGCCCTCCAGGCATAACACGGTTTCTTGCGTTTTACTCATGGCTTAAAGCCGCATAGCCGGGCAGGCGGGTTTTTGTTTCCAGGCTGCGCAAAAGCCTCAGCCCTAGGACGGTTATGATCAGGTAGAGGATTCCGGCCAGGATATAGTAGGTAAAATGCCAAGTAGTGCGCGAGGCCACATAATGGGAACGGGCCATGAGTTCCGGCACGCCCAGTACATGCACCAAGGCGCTGTCCTTGAGCAGGATGGAATATTCGTTGGACCAGCCGGGTATGGAAAGGCGCAGGGCTTGGGGCAGAATGATGTGCCGGATGCCCTCCGTATCGCTCATGCCCAGGGCGCGGGCGGCCTTGAGCTGCCCGTGGGGTAGGGATTCCAGGGCTCCCCGGAAGATTTGTGACTGATAAGCCGCGCTGGTCAGCCCGAGTACGATGCAGGAGGAGGCGAAGGCGGAAACGTCCAGGTTCAGGGCGATAAACAGCCCGAAATAAAAAAGGTAGAGCAACACCAGGATGGGGGTACCCCGGAAAAACCAGACATAGATCCGCACCAGACGGTTCAGGGCCAGGGGGCCGTAGATCTGCCCCAGAGCCAGGGGAAGTCCGAAAATTAAACCCAGCCCCAGGGCGAAAAATACCACCAGCAAGGTGGTCAGCGACCCCTGAAGGATATACGGCAACTCGCCGGCCAGGGAGGAAAGGTATTCCCACATTGGTAAAACAAGATTTTGGGTCCGCCACCCTTAAGCCCCATTAAAGGGGAAGGGCGGCGGCCCGGTTTTATATTACTGGAAACTGTCGTATTTTTCCTGGAGCTCTTGCCAGAAGGGGTCTTGCGTGAGCAACTTGAAGCCCTCGTTGATCATCTTGAGCAGTTCGGCGTCTTCTTTGCGTATGGCCACGCCGAAGTCATCGGGATCAGCGAATTCGCCGACGATGCGCACCGGTTTCTTCCCCCTTTTGATGGCGTCATTGGCCGGGGCCGAGTCCATGGCGGCGGCGTCCACGCGTCCGTTGATAAGGTCTTCGACGGCTAGAGGGGCGGAATCATAATAGGTCAGGGTATAGTTCCAGCCATTGGGGCCTTTGCTGTTCTCAAGGGTTTCGGCCTCGTTGGTGCCGCGCTGGACGCCGACTTTCTTGTTGCCCTGCAAAACCTGATTTCTGGTCAGGTCGCTGTTGTCGCGCACCACCAGCACCTTGCGCACGACAAAATAAGGATCGCTGAAGTTGACCCTGGCCTGGCGTTCCGGGGTAATGCTCATGCCGGAGCAGACCATGTCAATTTTTTTGGCCAGGAGGCTGGCAACGATGGTGTCCCAATCCATGGGCACATGCTTGATCTCGAAATTCATTTTTTTAGCAATCCAGTTCAGGGCCTCCACATCAAAGCCGGTTGGCTGCCCGGCCTCCACGTAGGCATGGGGAGGATAGTTGGCGTCAATGCCGTTGATATAGCCTTTCTGGGCCGCCAGGGCCGGGGCGGCGAAGAGGCCGAGAGCCAGCAGGGCGAGCAGGATACGTTTGCACATGGAGTTTCCTTGGGTTGTAGGGTTTACGGTGGACGATAAACAGGCCGGCGCGGCGTGCCGCGTGGCTATGTTTTGTAGTAAACTTGCGGCGGCAAGTAAATAGCCGCTGAAGGTAATGGTGGCGCGTTTTCAATATCTGGGGTATGGCTGAACCTTAAAATTCCTGGGAGGCGGGGTATGTCCGGCGGTGTGAAAGTCTTGATCCTGCTGTTGGCGCTAGCGCTAGCGCAGCCGGCCTGGGGCAGGGACAGAGTGGAATGGGGCGATGATATATCGGATTACATGATGAGTTGCGCCGTTGCCTGGACCGTCATCTATGAAGGAGGTCTGGAGGGGGCGGCCCAGTTGGGGCTCAGTTATACCGCCGTCAGAGTTGCCACCAACAAGCTCAAGGTCTGGACCAACCGCAAGAGGCCGGACTGGCAGCCTGGTGACGCCCAGGACGCCTTTCCCAGCCTGCATAGCTCTAAGGCCTTTGCCCCGGCCTTTTTCATCCATAAACGCTATGGTTTCCGGCAGGCCATCGTGCCCTACGCCCTGGCCTCTTTCACCGCTTATACCCGTATTCACGCGAATAAGCACGACTGGGTGGATGTGGCCGGGAGCATAGCCCTTTCCGGCCTGTTTACCTCCATGTTCGTGCGCGAATACGAGCGGACTCCGGTCCCGTCCGGCCGTCTGGCTCCGGATTTTTTTCCCTGGGCTCCTCCTTCCGGGGGCCTGGGGCTGGGCGTGCATCTGGATTTTTAGTAAAAACGGGTTCCCGGAGTCTGGCCGCCATCCCGGTAGCCGTGGGGCGGGGCTTTAACCCGCTCCTATTGGCCGCGCAATTTTTCCACATTGGTCTGCAGATCCCGCGATAGGCCAATGATCTCGTTGATTGCCCGCGAGGCATGGAGCATGGCGCTGGTGGTGCGCTCAGCCTGCTGGTTTATCTCTTGCAAGGTCTTGGTGATCTGCTCGCTGGTGGCGGATTGTTCCTCGGCAGCGGTGGCGATGCCGCTTATCTGGAAGGCGGTCTGGGAGATGCCCTGTACGAGGTCCTTGAGCGCGTCCCCGGACTTGCCCACCAGTTCCGTGGCCTTGTCCAGACCGTCGGCGGTGTGTTCCACGGTGGCGATGCTTGAACGCGCTTCGTTTTGAATGTTCTTGATAGCCTGCCCCACTTCTGTGGTGGCGCCCATGGTCTTTTCAGCGAGCTTGCGCACTTCGTCAGCGACCACGGCAAAACCGCGCCCGGCCTCTCCGGCCCTGGCGGCTTCTATGGCCGCGTTCAGGGCCAGCAGGTTTGTTTGATCGGCGATATCGGAGATCACCACCATGATCGCGCCGATGGCTTCGGCCTGTTTGCCCAGTTCATTCATGCGTTCTTTCAGCTCGCGGGTATCCTGCTGCACCGTGTTGATCGAATCCACGGACTGCCGCATGACTGATTCGCCGTTGGCCGCCAGGACCTTGGTTTTATCCGCTTCCTCCGCGGCCACACCGGTATTTTGGGCTATTTCCAGCACAGCGTCGTTCATTTGTTCCATGGAGGTGAGCGAAGAGGCGACGCCTCCCTGCTGCTGTTCGGCGCTGCGTTCCGAGTCCCGGACCTGGGTAGCCAAGTTTTCCGTGGCGCTGAACAGACGGCGGGCCATTTCGTCAACCGTTCCGGCGATGCTCAGGAGGGTCTGCTGCCCGCTTTCGGCCTGGTTCTTCGCTTCCAGGGCGTCCTGCATGGCCGTATCCGCCTTGCGGCCGTGCTCTTCAGCCATAGCGGCCATTTCCTCGGCATGGAGGATGCGCTCCTTGAGATTGGTGACCATTTTTTTCATGGAGGAAATCATGGCGCCTATTTCGTTGTTTGTCGTGGTGTCAAAGCGTGGGCTGGGCGCGTCCAGGTTCCCTTCGGCCACTGCCTGGGCGTAAACGGTGCTGGCGCGGATGGGAGCCATTACCTTGCGCAGCAGCATGGATATGCCGGCCAGCAGCAAGACGCCCATTATAGCCACGGACACGCACAAAGCCACGATGGCCCGATCCAGCGAATGTTTCACCGCCGCGCTCTCCGCGTTGAGCCGCTTAGCGACCAGGGAGTCAAATTTATAACTTGGTTCCATTATATGGCGTACGGTCGCGTCATAGTCCTTGCCGAACATCAGGCGCCGGGCCAGTTCCGGGTCCGGAGCTTTTTTTACGGTGTACTTCCCTGAATTGTCCTGGAATAATCCCTTTACCGCGTTCATGGCCTCATCTTCCAGCAAGACCAGGTCGCTGGAGATCTTTACGGATTCTTCCAGCAGGGCCAGTTCTTCTTCAGTGAATCCGGCATTGATCAGGAGGGTACCCATGGGGATGGTGAAGCCGGGAGCGACCGCCGCATCCGCCGGTCTGCTCATTTCGCCCGAGCGGATTTTAACTAGGTTCCAGTAAGCATCCTCATACACCTTGTCAGCGGTGCTGACGTAGGCTCTAGCATTGGCGGTAAGCCCTGAAGAGGTGCCCCTGACCTCCTGGGCGAGGAGGGTGGACTCAAAGCGTTTGTGGTTGGCTTTTTCCATGTCGGAGATTCCGGAAATGGCCAGAACCGCGCAGGCGATAAGTATGCCTAGGCACAAAAGACAAACGGCGGTGCCGATTTTGCTTGCCTTGATGATGCTCATGCGCTTCCTCCTTAAATATTTTAGAGTACCCCGTCGATGCTGACGAGATAGCTATTTACTCCCGCTTTTCTGTGAAGAGATGGTGCCGGAAGAGAGACTTGAACTCTCAAGGGCTTGCACCCGGCGGATTTTGAGTCCGCTGCGTCTACCAATTCCACCATTCCGGCTAGTATGGAGGTGTACAGGCAAAAATTTTTATAAAATAAAGCCCGTGCTCTGTCAATCGTTCATCTGCATGGGGAGGTAGAGCAGCGAGGGCTGGCGGGCTATTCCGAGAAGAAGGCGAACTGTTTCTGATAAGGCGGCAAGTCGTTGGCCTGGGCGGAGACCTGGATCTTGGAGATGTTTTCTTTTTTTACATTGGGAGGGATACGGGAGAGGATATCCATCTTGCGGTAGCGGGCGATCTGGAAGGTGAGCACCCCGCGCGCGCCGGCGGTGATGTCAATGACCGCGCCTTCACGGGTGATCAGGGCTAGGCCGCAACGCCCGATCAGGGTTAGTCCGGGTTGCTGGTTATGCAGGTCGTAAGTGACCCGCAGGCGGTCGTCCCCCTCAAAGGCGGTTTTGAGATTGCTTATGCGCACCGGGTGTTGTTCCATGAGCGCGTCTTCTTCCAGATCATTTTCCGTGCCGGCGGAGCGCATCGGTCCGATCTGCCGCAGGAGCACGGCCAAGTCGCTCTGGTTGGGCACGATGGTGGGGGTGCTGATGTAGGGTGTCGACAGATTCGCGGTCTGTGTCCGGCTTGGGCCGGGGTCGCCTCCGGTGAAGCGCCCCACCAGTCCTTCATTTATCAGGCTTTCCAGTTTGATTTTGTTTTCGCCCAAGGCGCGTTGCAGGTCGCGACGCTCGGAAGCCGTGGCTTCGTAACGGTTTTTATAATAAAAAGTGCCATAGGCCCCGAGTGCGCCAGCGGCGATGAGGAGCACCAGCAGGAAGATAAACAGCTTGATCCAGAAGCTGTGCAGACGAAAGGCGCTCACTCCTAAATCGTCGCGCATCAGGATAATGCTGTAAGTGGGTTTGACGCTGGGCGGTTGCATGTTTTACCTTAAGGGGGTCCACTCTTCGCGGGTTATGCGCCAGATATGGTCAAATTCCAGGTAAAGGATTTTTTTGCCCTGATCCGCATAACCATTGCTATCCCGGTAATTTTGGAGCATCCTGACGTGCGGGCCGTAGTCGCCGTCTTCCAGGACGATATCCAGCAGTTCGATCCGGAGCTCGCCGGTCTTGGCCCAAAGCCTGCGCTTGTGTTCCACGATGGCCTGGAGGCCGCGACGTTCGTCCTGTACGGCGTTTTCCGCGTAACAGGCGGTATAGCTCGGCAAATCCCGCTTCTGCCAAGCCGCCTGCCACTCCTGGATCAGTTCCATAACTCCGGAGTTGGGGACAGGCTTGGAAGGCGCTACGGACGGGGGAGCAGCCGCCACTTCCATCCGGGCGCTTGGGGGCGCGGGAGCGGCCGGTAGCGGAGAGGGGGAGACCGCATCGCTCAAAACGGCCGTTGGTGCCTGGTAACCGGCTTCGGCATATAGGAAGGGGCTATGAAGGTCTTTGATCCATTCCATGCCCACAATGCGCATCCCGCCCTCTGCATCCCTCTGCCAGTACAGGCGGCGGGTGCCGTTGCTCTGGAGGCCGGGGGTGGCGTAGTTCTGGTTGAACCAGGTGACCCAGTAACCGGGGCCTTCCAGGATCTGCAAATCCGCGGCCGTGGTTTTAATCCAAGGTAGGGAGCTGAACAGCGCCTGCTTGTGGGCCTTGAAGCGGCTGAAAGGCTGCCCCTGGGCCAGACCGTAAGCCTCTTGGTCGTAAAAATCAAAAAAACGTTCCGATTTGTCGCTCCAGGCCGTGGCCCAGCTTTCCACCAAGTAGGCCAGTTCCATGGCTACGGCCTCTTTGTCGCCGTTTTTTTTCTGCGGGGCGGCTATTTGAAGGGCTAGGGCCACAGGCTGGCCGATGAAACGCGCGGGCTCAAAAGTCGCCAGGTCCTGGTTGCGCATACCCACGCAACCGTTGCTGTCCAGAGGGATCAGCGGTACGCCCTTGCCGTGGATCCAAATGCCGCTGCCGCTTTTACGGCGCAGACGATCCACCGGGTTGGGGTAATTCAGGGGATAAGCCTCGTTGCCGTACAAGGCGTAATCCAGGCCAGAACTGATGTGTGAAACCACAAAGTAAATGCCTTCAGGGGTTTTCATGTCCCCCCGGACCAGCTTGTCGCCCTCGTTCTGACCAGTGGTGCAGAGAAATTCCGCAGCCTGGAGCAAAGGACTGCGGCGCTCGTAAACCCTGAGCAATTGTTCTTTTTTGTCCACGGCCAGCAAAAAGGACGGGGCATGGGCATAGTCGGCGATTTCCGCCTGCCAGCCACTGACCCCGGAATCTCCAGCCGCGCCGAATGCGGTCGGCGCCAGGCACGGCAAGAGCAGGATGGTCAGGAGAAAAATAGTTTTGCTTTTCGTTGCGAACATGCCTTGTTCAGATCCCTGGACGGGCCAGTTATCGCGCCAAACTGAGCAATTCCTGGCGGGTAAAAATGGCGTGCAGATCACAGCCTATCCCGCGCAAGGCCTCACGGCCTCCCTGCTCCCGGTCCAATACACAGCAAATCTCGCGCACCGCAAGCCCGGCGGCGCGGATATGTTCACAGCCTTTTATCACAGACCCGCCCGTGCTGACAACATCTTCCAGCATGACCACCGACTGGCCGGGGCGGAAATTCCCCAGACCTTCCAAGGCGCCCGCCGTGCCGTGTTTTTTGGCTTCCTTGCGCACGATCAGCCCAGGCCAGGACAGGCCTTCTTCCCTGGCCGCCAGAGAGACCGAAGTGATCAGCGGGTCCGCTCCCATGGTCATGCCGCTTACCCCGTCCGGGGCGAGGGGCCTGGCCATCTCCGCCAGTAGCTTCCCTATGAGCCAGGCCCCTTCGGGATGCAGGGAGGTCTGGCGGCAGTCAAAGTAATAGTCGCTTTTCAGGCCGGAACTTAAGGTAAAATCGCCTTCCAGGTAGGATTTTTCTTTGAGCAGCAAGGCCAGGCGTTTTTTCAGGCTGAGGCTGTCCATGCGTTTAATCCTCGAAAACCCGGCGGAAGATCCTCTCTTCGTGGCGCAGGTAGTAATTCAGGTCAAAAAGTGCGTCCAAGGCTCCGCGGTCTAGGTGCCGGGTTATTTCCTCCCTGGACATGAGGATATCCCGGAAGGGACGTTTTTCCTTCCAGCTTTGCATGGCGCAGTTCTGCACCAGTTCATGGGCCTCCTGTCTTGGCATGTCCGCTTTTTCCACCAGGGCTAGGAGCGCCCGTTGGGAGACAAAGAGCCCGTAAGAAGCATGCAGGTTGCGCGTCATATTTTCGGGAAATACCCGGAGTCCCTCCAGCAGATCCGTAAGCCGCGAGGCCATATAGTCGGCCAGGATGGTGGAATCCGGCAGGATCACCCGTTCCACCGAGGAGTGGCTGATGTCGCGCTCATGCCAGAGGGCCGTGTCCTCCATGGCGGCCAGGGCGTTGCCGCGCAGGATACGGGACAGGCCGCAGAGGTTTTCCGCCGAAATGGGGTTCTTTTTATGCGGCATGGCGGAGGAACCTTTCTGGTTTTCGGCGAAACCTTCTTCCGCCTCCAGCACCTCGGTGCGTTGGAGATGCCGCAGTTCCAGGCAGATCCGCTCCACGCCGCCGCCGAACAGGGCCAGGGCGGCGCAGAAATGGGCCTGGCGGTCCCTTTGGAGGATTTGGGTGGAAACCGGGTCCACCTTCAAACCGAGTCTGGTCAGGGCCAGTTTTTCCACTTGGGGATCCAGGGTGGCGTAAGTGCCCACTGCCCCGGAAATTTTGCCGTAACGCACGTTTTCCAGGGCTTCCACGAAACGGGCGCGATGGCGGCTAAATTCAGAGTAAAACCCGGCCAGTTTCAGGCCGAAGCTGGTGGGTTCGGCGTGCACGCCGTGGGTGCGGCCCATGCACAGACAGCCCTGGTAACGCCGGGCCAGCTTTTTTATGGTGGCCAGCAGTCCGTCCATGCCTTGCAGGATGATGGTTCCGGCCCGGGTCAACAGAAGGGAGCCGGCGGTATCCACAATGTCGGAGGAGGTGCAGCCTATATGGATGAAACGGGCGTCCGGACCGAGGTTTTCTTCCAAGGCAGCAAGAAAGGCGATCAGGTCGTGTCTGGTGCGGGCCTCGATTTCCTTCACCCGGACGGCGTTTATTTTCGCGGAGCGGCGGATGCGCTCCAGAACATCGGCGGGGATTTTCCCCAGTTCCCCCCAAGCCTCGCAGATAGCCAACTCTACTTCCAGCCAGAGATCCAGCCGGCGCTGCTCTGTCCACAAAGCGCCCATTTCCGGGCGGGTGTAGCGTTCAATCATGGAGTTGCCCGCTCCGGCGCGGGCGGTCTAATCATCAGCTCCGGCTTGGGAGGGCTGTGCGGCGGGAGTTGGAGGCGTCTGTGGGAGGGGCGCGGAGGTTGGCTCGGTGGAGGATTCAGCGGTTGCCTCCTTGCCTTTTGGGCCGTAATCGGTGGCGTACCATCCGCCGCCTTTGAGCACGAAGGTGCTGTTTGAGATAATGCGCTCCGCCGGGGCATCGCACACCGGGCAGAGCGGGGCTTCCATATCATCCACCACCTTGGTCCATTCTTCAAAAACCTGATGGCATTCCGGGCAGCGATATTCGTAAATGGGCATGGTACTTCCCTCAGTTTTTTTTGGCGACCTTGGCCTCGCGGATACGCGCCTTCAAGCGTTCGGCACGGCGATGGCGTTTACGATCCAGTTCTTTACGGCGTTCGGTTTTTTTCTGGGCCATGAAGTATTCTCCTGTTGCGACAGGCTGTAAGAGCTGAGAAAATCTATGCTTTGCCCGGATTTTGTCAACATTTTTTTTCATGCCGGGCATAATTTTCCCCGGTTTGCAGCACGCTTATAGGCATGTTTTTTATAGCCTTTAAAGGCTGCGCCGCCATGATTCCGTGACTGGGGAGCGAAAGGCGCTTCTTGTTGAAGGCGCGTTATTTGGGTATGAATACGGACAAATTGCTACAGGAGCCCCATAAATGTCCCATCCGCGTTCTGCCTATACCCAGGGAGTCAATTTTTATGCCGGGCTGGATCCTCGCGATCTGCTATGCGAATACGGCAGCCCGCTGTATGTTTACAATGAGGAGATGCTGCGCCTCCGTTGCCGGGAAATGCGCGGACTCATCCCTCTGCATTCGGCCAAGGTGTGCTATTCGGCCAAGGCTAACGCCAACCCCCGGCTCCTGAAGATTATCCGTTCCGAGGGATTGTGGGTGGACGCCATGAGCCCAGGGGAACTGGCCATGCACCGGGCGGCCGGTTTCAGCAGGGAGGAGATTTTCTACGTCTGCAACAATGTCAGCCGGGAAGAACTGGCCCTGGCCGCTTCTTCCAGCCGTATCGTCAGCGTGGACTCCCTGGCCCAGTTGGAAGAATTCGGCCTGGCCGCACCTGGCTCCGAGGTGATGGCCCGCCTGAATCCGGGCATCGGCGTGGGGCACCACCAGAAGGTGGTCACCGCTGGCCGGGAAACCAAGTTCGGGATAGATCCGGAGGATCTGCCGCGCGTCCGGGAGATTTGCGCCCGGCATAGCCTTAAACTGGCCGGCATGAATCAGCACGTAGGCTCGTTGTTCATGGAGCCAAAGGCTTTCCTTGAGGCCGCCGAACGGCTCCTGGATCTGGCCCGGGGAATGGGTGGCCTGAAATATCTTGATTTCGGCGGAGGTTTCGGTATCCCCTACCGCAAGTATGCCGGGGAGGCGCGTCTGGATCTTGTTTCGCTAGGGCGGGCCTGCGCCGAACTCTTGGGTCTCTGGGCCGAACGCGAGGGCTTCACCGGTCTCTTCATAATTGAGCCGGGGCGCTATGTCGCGGCCGAGGCCGGGTTGGTCCTGGGCACGGTTATGGCCGTAAAAAACAACGGCCCGGCCCGTTTTGTCTGCACGGATATCGGCTTCAACATCCTGCCCCGGCCCATGCTTTATGGTGCTTTCCACGAAGTGGAGATCTACCGCCCCGATTACGCGGCCGGAGCGACCTCCGAAGATCCGGCGGAATTGCCCCAGAGCATTGTGGGCAATATCTGCGAGAGCGGCGATATCCTGCATCGCGATTATCTTCTGCCGCCCATCCGCCAGGGGGATGTCTTGGCACTGCTGGACGCCGGGGCTTATGGCTATGCCATGAGCTTTCCGTATAACCAGCGCCCCCGCCCGGCGGAGATCCTCATCCATACGGACGGGAGCGTGACCTTGATCCGCCGGCGCGAAAGCGTCGAAGATCTGCTGGGTTTACTGATTTAGTCCATTTCTAATGCGCGTCGCTCCAGGTTCTGCCCCAGCCGCTGTCCACGGCCAGGGGGATGGACAGGCTTTGTCCGCCAGGCCGCACCCCGGCCATGAGGCCCGCCACCCGGGCCCCGGCCTCCGGGGCCGCCTCCGCCGGGCACTCCAGGAGCAGTTCGTCATGGATCTGCAAGATCAGGCGGGCCTGTAGCCTCTGTAAATCCCTGTCTTCGGCCACGGCCAGCATGGCCAGCTTGATGATATCCGCGGCGCTGCCCTGGATGCAGGTATTGATGGCCTGCCGTCTGGCCTGTGAGCGTAGTTGTTGATTTTCTGAAAGGATATCCGGGCAGAAACGTCGACGGCCGGCCATGGTGTGGACAAAACCGTATTCCCTGGCCCGTTGTTCCACCCGTTCGAAGTAGCGGCGCAAAGCTCCCAGGCGTTCGAAGTAGCGGGCAATGAAGGCTTTGGACTCCTTCAGCCCCACCCCCAGGTCCTGGGCCAGCTTTTGAGCCCCCATGCCGTAGATCAGCCCGAAGTTGATGGTCTTGGCGCTACGGCGCTGGTCCGGGCTGATCTTCTCCGGGGGCAAGTCAAAAAGCAGGGCCGCGGTGCGGCTGTGGATGTCCTCGCCCCGGCGGAAGGCTTCCAGCAGGGTGGGGTCCTGGGAGAGGTGGGCCAGGACGCGCAACTCGATTTGCGAATAATCGGCGGAAACCAGGAGCTGCCCAGGGGCGGCGGTGAAACAGGCGCGCATGCGCCCGCCCTGTGGACCTCGCACCGGGATGTTCTGCAGGTTGGGGGCACTGGAAGAGAGTCGGCCGGTAGCGGTGGAGTTCTGGTTGAAGCTGGTGTGTAGCCGTCCGTGGGCGTCCGCCAGTCTGGGCAGGGGCTCCAGGTAGGTGGAGCGGAGTTTTTCCAGCTTGCGGTAATCCAGGATGAGTCGGATGATCGGGTGCCGGCCCTGGAGTTTTTCCAGGGCGTCAACGGCCGTTGAGATTTGCCCGCCTGCGGTTTTACGGGCCTTGGGCAGATCCAGAAGGGAATACAGCACTTCGCCCAGCTGACGCGCAGAGCGAATGTTGAATTCTCGGCCAGCGGCCATGTAAATGTCGTTGGTCAGGCGATCCAGTTCGGTCTGGGATTCGTCCAGGAAGGCTTTGAAGGCCGCGAGATTAATGCCCAGGCCGTGCCGCTGCATATCCAGGAGTACCGGGATCAAGGGCATTTCCATGTCCCGGAGCAGTTCATCCAGCTCGTGGGCCTTGAGTTGGACCTCCAGGTTTTTTTTCAGGGCCAGGGCCAGGGCGCTGGGCAAGGCTCCCGGCCTGGATTCCCCCTCCCCCCAGCGTAAGCTCAGCCTGGAGAAGGCGTAGTCGTATTCTTCAGGGCTGATCAGCCAGGCCGCCAAGCTGGGGTCAAATACCCTGGCCACGGGCAGACGGCGCAGTTCCGGGCAGGTTTCGCACAGGTGCTTGAACCCCGGGGCGACCAGCACCGGGCGGGAGGCCAGATCCTCCAATAGTCCGGGGAACAGGGTTCCATCAGCATCGGAACAGATAAATTCCCGCTGTCCGTCGCCGAGGAGCAGGCGCCTATCTTGTCCGCTCCCGCTGGCCTCCCGCCAGGGAAGCAGGGCCAGGGGGGTGCCTGGAGGCAGATCCGTTTTTTGCCGCCACCGGGGGGGCTCTGGACGGGCGGCCGGGATGAAAGCGGACTGTTCAAAGAGGCTCCCTTGTCGGCCTTGGCTCAAATCCGGTGTCCGGGCATCCGGGACGTAGCGTTCTTCTGGATTAGTCGGAAAGGGCGGAGCCGGCAGATCCGGCGGTCCGGCGGGAATAAGTGGCGAAACAGCGGGAACAGGGGGAGAGGTGGAAGTAACCGTGGCCGCATGGCTGTTCTGTTCGTTCTGGAAAGCCTGCCCGAGCCTGGGTGCCGGCCCGGAACCGGCGGCATAGCCCTTTTCCAGAGCCAGGCGATCCAGGCGGCGTATGGAAAGAAATTCCCGCTCCAGGGAGCGTAGTTCGTAGGTCCGCAGCAATGGCAGGAGCTCCTGTTCTCTGGGAGCCGTGAGAAGCAGATCCTCCAGGCGGATCTCCGGGCAACGGTTTTCTTGCAAGGTGGTCAGTTCTCTGGACAGGAAAGCCAGATCCTTTTGCCCTGCCAGTTTTTTGCGCAAGGCTGGCGGCACGGCCTCCAGGCGGCCGAAGATATCCTCCAGGCCGGTGAATTCTCGCAACAGGCTCGAGGCGGCTTTGGGGCCGATGCCGGAGATTCCGGGGATATTGTCGCTGGAATCGCCCACTAGGGCCTGGTAGTCCGGCCAGCGCTCCGGTCCGAAGCCCTGCTCGCGTACAAAATCATCCAGGGTCAGCAGGTGATCCTCCTTGCCCGCCGGATCCCAGAGGCTCACCTTGGGTGAAAGGCATTGGCGCAGATCTTTATCCGCCCCCAGGATGCACACCGGTCTGGAGGCGGAAAAACGCCGGGCCAGAGAGGCGATGCAGTCGTCGGCTTCGCAGTCCTCCGAGACCACCAAAGGTAGTCCTAGGGAGCGGATCAGGGAGCACAAAGGCCCGATTTGTGCAGACAGCGGTTCTGGGGTGGCCTGGCGGTTGGCCTTGTATTCAGGGTAAAGGCGGTGGCGGAAGTTCTGTCCTCGGCCGTCCAGCACAAAGGCGAAATAGACCGGGCTTTCCTCTCGGAAGATCTTGAAAATTAGGCGTAGCACCATGTACAGAGCGTTGGTAGGCATCCCGTCGGAGCGTGTCATGCTCTGGTTGGCGTAATAACCGCGAAAGATGTAAGCCGATCCGTCCATCAGGAAAAGTGGTTCCTCACGCAAGTCCAGGCGCCTGCGTAAAGAAGAGGGCGGGCGCGGGGCTTCATTGGGCATGGGGCCTCCGTAAAAAGCGCGGGTTCAGCGTCCGCGCCTTGGTATTTGTCCTGATTCTGCCTTGAGCCGTGGCTTTTGTCCATACTCGCCCGAGAGGAGGTTCATTTATCCAGGCACGTTTATTGCTTAATTCCGGAACGGGAGTTGCTGTCCCCTCGCGAGCCTTTATGGGCGCGATTTTGCCCCCGTTGTTGCGAGTGAAAAAATTTCCTGTTTCCGGAGCGAATCATGCCGAAGAAAAACAATCATGCCGTATCGTTTGTCCTGTCTTTGTTGGCCGCTCTCGTTTCAGCCTGTGCCGGGTTTCAGGATGAATCTGAACGTCGTGTCCTGCCGCTGCCCGCCAAGACCGGCCGGACTGACCCCGGCTATGTGCAGTACCTGGAGCGTCAATCCATGCTCGGCCATGCCTCGCGGCTTTCAAAAATAGTTTCCGGTTCCAACCTGAACTGGCAGAACGCGGCGACGCAGCCTTTGCCGGATGAGCTCCTGAATAAAGGTAATGTCTGGCTGCATATCCATCCGCAAAATCTTTTGAGTTCCGCGCAAGATCCGCCCCTGCGCCAACTGGGGCAGGAAAAGGTCTGGGACATCCTAAGAGATACAGGTATCAACGGGCTTTATCTGGCTCCCACGGGTAGCGGAGGCAACCTCTGGGATCATGAACGGCGTTTTGAGCCCAACGGCAATGATGACATCATCCAGTACACCTTCCCCAAGAATATAGGTTCTGAGCAGGATTACGCCGGGATCCTCCAGCAGGCCGAAGCGCGCAAGATGCTGTTGGGTGGGGATCTTTTGCCTCTGGCCGGGGGTATCGGCCCGGATTTCTTTCTTTCCGCCCAGAATGTGCGTGATTATCCCGGCTTATACTGCATGTTCGATGTGCCGGAAGAATTTTGGGCATTACTTCCTTCCAGCCGGAACAACAACGGTGCCGACTGGCATGTCACTCCCATGAAGGAGGAGGAGGTGCGCCGCTTGGCCGAGAAAAAACTGATTCCGGAAAAAATGCTCCAGGATGACCTGCCTTATGTGTCGCGGAGCGGCTGGGCCGTCACTGATGAAGTACGCGGGCTGGACGGAAACTTGCGCCGCTGGGTTTACCGTTACGCTTACAGTTACAAGCGCCCTCTGCTCAATATTTACGACCCCAGTCAGACGGCTCTCAAGGTGCTGAATGGCAGTCTGATTTACCAGGTGGGCATCCTGGGTAACGCGTTGGCTGGCTACCAGACCGCCCCTCTAATCGGCCTGGATGCGGCCGACAAGCATGAGCCGGATATCACCGGCGCTTCCAACTATGCGGCCAGTTTCCGGCTGGCCGGCGATTTGGCCCGCCAGAGCCGTTCTTACGGCGGCTGGGCCTGGATGCAGGACGAATTGCCTCTGCCCTTCCTACGCGAAGTAATGCAGAGCGGCCCGGATTTGGTCAAGGACAGCGTTTTAAGCCCGGCGGTGGAACATGCCCTGCTCACCGGCAAAACTTTCCTCCTCGGCTTCATGCTGGATGAAGCCATGAAGGAAAATATCGACTTCCGCCGTTTGGTGCACACCTCCAGCGGCCCTTATGGCGTGGATTACACCCTCCCCCACCTGCGCTACATGTCAAGACTGTCGGAATTGGAAGAAGAAGACTGGTCCGGGGAGTTCCAGGCCTCAAAGGTTTTTTTCGGGACGCCCGGACTTTCCGCTGACCGTGGACTGGATTTCCTGGAGGCGCGTGGTGATTGGCACAGGCAGGTGGAAAATGAAAAGAATCTGGATAACAGTCTGGCGGAGATTATCCTGTACGAAACCCTGGGGCAGGTGCGCCGCAAGGCCCAACCTCCGGCGGGCGGCGGCCGGATGCAGGCGGCTTTTGAGAATTCCACCCTCTACACCACACCTGCCGGCCTGGCTTCTCTGGCTTTGGGACTTGCGCCGGAACGCACGCCCAATGCCGAGGAACAACAGGAGATCCGGCGCGGGCACATGCTCATGCAATTTTTCAAGGCCATGCAGCCGGGCATTTTCATGTTGGGGGGTCAGGATTTGCTGGGAACCATGCCCCTGCCTTTTTACCGGCTTCTGCCTTCCGATCCGCTGAAAAACTGGGATAAAAGGCTGGTTCCCATGGGGGCTTATGCCCTGAGCAGCGGCTCCGAGGGAGGCGTGCTGAACGGGCAGAGCCTGCCCAAGGCCGTTAGCCTTTACGGCCCTCTGGACGTCCAGACTCTGAATTCTTCCTCCGCCCTGAAGGAGCTTGGTGAAATACTTCACCTGCGTCGGACCCTAGGCGTGGATAAGGGAGTATTCACAGGGCGCCTCCCTGTCAGCGGAGCTGGGATGATCGCCACCGTCACCCGCCTGACCCAGGGGAGCGCCTTTACCATGAACGGCGGCGCATATATTATAGCCATCTGCAATTACAGCAGGGAAAGCGGTAAGGAAAGCCTGGATCTGTCCAGGTTCCCGGATTTCGCGGCCATGCCGGGGGAACCGGCCATCTCGCTGCTCTATGGCGACATCGGCAATATCAAGAGAGAGGGCAATACCCTCAGCTTGAACGCCCCGGGCTGGTCCAAGGCCTTGATTCTGGTGGAAAGCAGTCCGAACGGGAAGAACCGTGTAAAAGCTCCGCAGGCGGAACTGGCCGAATTGCGCCCCGTCCCTCTGCCGTAAATTGCCCCTAAACTTATTTGCCTCCCGACCGAAAAGACGGATAGACGGCGTATTTCCGCCGTATTCAACCAAGGGGAGGCGATCATGGCAGACTCAACGGCTGCGGCCCTGGGAGGGTTGGCGGCTTCCTCCGCCAAGGCGCAATTCGGCGCTCAGGTTGTCACCAAGACCCTGGACAAGCTGAACCAGTGGGGGGGCAAAGGCGGCAACGCAGGCCTGTCCGGCATGGCTCAGACCTATGACTTCTCCAAGGAAGTTTTGTCCGCGGTTTACGGAGGCAAGGGAGCCATCGCTAGCCTGACGGGCTGAATGGCTTGGTTTGTCAATCCGGGGGGGCGTGAGCCTCCCCGGCCCCTTGGAAGAGCAAACTGATTACTTACTTAATATCGGTTTTCCACAGGCCGTGCAGATTGCAACAGGCTATAACAGCTAAGGGCCGGTCATCCGAAAAACTGAAGGTTACCCGTGGCTCTTCGCCGGGGTTTAAGTATTTGCGCTGGGCGCCGTGCTCGGTCTGCACATAGACGAGTTCAATATAGTGTCCTTTTTCCATCGGGTGCGGCGCGCTGCCGACCTGCACGCTGAGGATGTCCTCGGAAAGGCTGGCCTTGGGCAGATGTTTTTCGGGGCTGCCCTCGGAGGTATTGGGAATCATCTCCTCCATCTGTTCGCCACAGCAGATTATGGCTCTGCCCTGGTCATCGATCAGCCTAGCCATATTGCCGCAATGTCTGCAAATCAGTAGCGTCTGGTTATCGCGCATCTTGTTTCCTCCTTAAGATAATGAACAGTACTTTTCCATGATACATCCCATGCCGCCTGATAGGCAAGGCCGTTTTTCCGTGAGCGAGTTCGTCCATGCGGGAATATTTTAAAGGTTGAAATCCACCTTGATTTTGTAAAGTTTTTCCGCCGGCAGGTTCAATACCTGCACCCCGGTCCTGGTTTCCAGACCGGCGATTTCCTCCAGCACGGCTTCCCAGGAGGGGGCAATCAGGGTGAACCAGATATTTATGGGATGGGCGCGCAGGTAGTTATGCGTTACCCCGGAGATCTTGTTGACCTCGTCAATGAAATGCGCCAGCTTTTCTTCGGGTACTTCGGCCGCGCACAAGGTGCTGTGGAAGCCCAGGCCCGATGATTGAAAATTGGCCCCCAGGCGGCGGAGGATCTTTCTGCCTCTGAGGGCGCGCACCCGGGCCAGGGTTTCCGCCTCAGTCAGTCCCAGCTCTTCGCCCAGTACGGCATAGGGCCGGCTTTCCAGCGGAAAGCCGGATTGTATCCGGTTGAGTAGCCGCCGGTCCAGGGCGTCCAAAAATTCGTCCTGCCTTTCGCCGTCTTCTATGGCCCCGCCATCCAGTTCATGCTGCACGGATTTTTCCTTATTTTTTCATCGGCGCATAGCTGCACAGCGGTTCCTCGGCCATGTAGCGGCCGGTCAGGCTGTAAGCCCTGGCCCTGCAGCCGCCGCAGACACGGTGGTATTCGCAGCCCCCGCATTTGCCCTCGTATTCCATGGGGTTGCGAAATTGCAGGAAGGGTTTGGAAGTACGCCAAATCTCTGGAAAGGGGGTTGTGGTGACTTGCCCGCAGTCCAAATCCAGGTATCCGCAAGGCTGCACTTGGCCGGTGTGGCTGATGAAGCAGAAGCCCGTGCCGCCGAGGCAGCCGCGGGTCATGGCCTCCAACCCGAATTCTTCCACGGAGACCGTCAGGTTTTCGGCCTTGGCCCGTTGGCGCAGGATGCGGTAATAATGGGGAGCGCAGGTGGCCTTGAGCTGCATGGAGGTGCTTTTGCGAAAATCATAAAACCAGTTCAGGACTTCCTCGTATTCGGCGGCGCTGATGACTTGGTCCCGCAGACCGGAGGCCCGGCCCATGGGCACCAGCAGGAAGATATGCCAGGCCTCCGCCCCCAAGTCCTGGGCTAGGCGGAAGATCCGTTTGAAGCTGCGCAGGTTGTCCTTGGTGACCGTGGTATTGATCTGAAAACCCACCCCGGCCTCTTTGAGGTATCGGATCCCTTGCATGGCCGAGTCAAATGCGCCGGGCACGCCGCGGAAGGCGTCATGGGAGGCGGCTTCTTCGCCGTCAATGGAAATGGAGCAGCGCTGGATGCCGGAGGCGCGCATTTCCGCAGCCTTGTCCGGGGTGATCAGCGTGCCGTTTGGGGCCATGACCGCGCGCAGTCCGATGGAGGAGGCATGGCGGATCAGCTCAAAGACGTCCGGCCGTAACAGAGGTTCGCCGCCGGTAAAGATAATAATCGGCTCCCCGCATTCCTTGAAGCTGTCAATTAGGCCCAGAGCCTGATTTTTGGAAAGCTCGCCCGGATAAGGTTCGATGTTGGCCTCGCCCCGGCAGTGCTTGCAGGCGAGGTTACAGGAACGGGTGACCTCCCAGGCCACCAGGCGCAACTTGGGCGAACCGTCCTGCAAAAGTCCCGGACTCCCGCCGGGGTGCCCGCTCTTCATCGGATCAGTCCCTCTTTCAGCAGTTCTTCGCTGAAATAATTGATTAACAGGTCCGCGCCGGCCCTCTTGATTCCCAGGAGGGTCTCCATAGCCGCCGCCCTTTCGTCGATCCAGCCGTTTTGTCCGGCGGCCTTGATCATGGCATATTCGCCGCTTACCTGGTAGGCGGTCAGGGGCAGATCAAATGCCGCGCGCGCCTCCCGGATTATATCCAGGTAAGGTCCGGCCGGTTTGATGATCAGGATGTCCGCCCCTTCCTGGATATCCGCCCCGGCTTCCAACATGGCCTCGCGTCGGTTGGCCGGGTCCATCTGGTAACTCTTGCGATCCCCGGATTTGGGGGCGGACCCGGCGGCTTCGCGGAAAGGTCCGTAAAAGGCCGAGGCATATTTCACCGCGTATGACATGATCGGCAGGTTTACGAAACCGTTGTCGTCCAGGGCCTCACGGATGGCCGCCACCCGCCCGTCCATCATGTCCGAGGGCGCGACCATGTCCGCCCCGGCTTGGGCATGGGAGAGGGCGGTCCTGGCCAACAGCTCCAGGGTGGGGTCGTTGAGCACCTCCCCTTCCTGGCTGATCAGTCCGCAATGCCCGTGGGAGGTATATTCGCACAGGCAGACATCTGTGATCACCGTCAAATCCTTTCCGTGGCGCGCCTTCAGACGTCGCGCCGCTTTCTGGATGATCCCGTTGTCGGCATAAGCCCCTGAACCAACAGGGTCTTTTTCTTTCGGCAGGCCAAAGAGGATCACCGCCCCCAGCCCATGATCCGCCGCCCGCGCCACCCGTTCTTCCAGCATATCCAAAGAAAGCTGCGCCTGCCCTGGCAGGGAGGCCACCGGCCGGGATACGCCCTTTTCCTCCGTATCCAGGACAAAATACGGCATGATCAGGTCTTGCGGGCGTAGGTCCGTTTCCCGCACCATGGCCCGCAAATGCGGAGTCATCCGCAAACGTCGGCCGCGAAAAAATTCGCTCATAAAACCTCCGGAATTTTTCGGGGAGGCTCTGCCTCAAAAATCAAGCCACAGGCTGTATTTCTTCATCCGTCAGGTAACAGGCCGGGTCCGAAGCCCAAGGGTCGCCGTGCACCGATTCGGCCCGGGCGCGGAAGTTGCCGCCGCAGATGTTCAGGAAACGGCAATGGGCGCAACGCCCCTTGACGTGTTTGCGTTTTTCCTTGAGCTGGGCCAGGAGGGTTATGGAGGGGTCGTTCCAGATGGCCGAGAAGGGGCGCTCCAGGATGTTGCCGAAGCTGTGCTCCCGCCAGAATTGATCCGCGTGCACCCGCCCGTCCCAGGAGATGCAGGCGAAGCCGTGCCCCGAGCTGTTTCCCTCGTTAAATTGCAGCAGTTCAAAAACCTCGGCGGCCCTGGTCGGATCTTCCCGCTTAAGGCGCATCCACAGGTAAGGGCCATCGGCGTGGTTATCCACGGTGAGCACTTCTTTTTGCAGACCTTTGTCAAAAAGGGCGCGGGTCTTGTCCAAAATCAGGTCCACCATGTCCCTGGTTTCCCGGTGATCCAGGTCTTCCTGGAACAGGTCGGAGCCGCGGCCGGAATAAACCAGGTGGTAAAAGCAGATGCGCGGGATTTCCCTGTCTTCCACTAGGCGGAAGAGTTTGGGAACCTCGGCCGCGTTGCGGCGGTTGATGGTAAAGCGCAGCCCGACCTTCAGACCTTCGGCCATGCAGTTTTCGATGCCCTGTAGGGAACGCCGGAAAGAGCCGGACACGCCGCGGAAGTTGTCGTGCACCTCTTCCCCTCCGTCCAGGGAAATGCCCACGTAGGAAAGGTTCACGGCCTTGAGTTCTTTGGCCTTGTCTCGGCTGATCAGTGTGCCGTTCGTGGAAATGACCGCCCGCATGCCCAAGCTGGTGGCGTAAGCGGCCAGCTCCGGCAGATCCTTACGCACCAGCGGTTCCCCGCCGGAAAAAAGCAGCACCGGCGCGCCGAAGGCGGCCAGGTCCTCAATCATCTTTTTGGCCTGGGCGGTGGAGATGGCGTCCGCTCCGTCATCTTCCGTGGCCTGAGCGTAGCAATGCACGCATTTCAGGTTGCAGCGCCGGGTCATGTTCCAGACCACCACCGGCTTTTTATCCTGGGAAAATTGCAGGAGGTGCGAGGGCAAGCTCCCGGAATGCCGGTTGTAGCGCAGGGCGTCCGAGGGTTCCACCTGGCCGCAGTATAGCTTGGAAATGCCGATCATGAAAATTCTCCTTCAAGAAACAGTAGCCGCTCATATATGCCTTTCCCGCAGGTTGCGCAAGGCGGCCAGGGCTTCTTTCCACAGGCCGGGGGCGAAGAGGCGGCAAAAAATGACCAGGTGTCCGGCAAAGAGGGCGCTGCCGGCGCAGAGGGCGGCGAAGGCTCCGATCAGGGGCCGGCCGGGCAGAAAATGGAGGATGCTGGCCGAGGCCGAGGCCGCGATCATGGCGCAGGCCAGGCTCAGGGCCAGCACGATCAGGAAACGGCGCAGGATTCCGGCCAGAGCCTCGCTCCCGAAATGCTTCACCCAGAGCCGGATCAGGCAGAGGGTATAGAGACCCATGCCGGCCACTCCGGCCAGAGCCACCCCCGTAGCCCCCAGGCGTCCGGTCAGCAGCCAATACAATGGCAGTCCGGCCAGGGTGGCTATGCTCCCGGCCAGTACCGGGGTCAGGGTGTTCTGGTGGGCATAGAAACCCCGGCCCAACACCTGCTGTACGGCCCAGAAAGGTGCGGCAGCCAGCATGATGGCCAGCAGGGCGGCTGTTTCACCGGCCGCTTGGGCGGAAAAGACCCCCTGCTGGAAGATCAGGCGGATGATGGGCAGGGATAGGGCCGCCATCCAGATGGAGATGGGCAGGATCAGCGACAGGGAGTTCAGCAGGGTGCGGTTGACCGTGCAGTTGAATTTTTCCCTTTTGCCGGCGGCGGCCAGGGAGGCCAGGAAGGGAAAGGAGGCCATGCCTGCGGCTTGGGCCACCACGCCCACCGGAACCATCATGATGCGTCGGGCGTAACTCAGGTGGCTGATGGAGCCTTCTTGTCCCAGGGAGCCGAAAAAGCGCAGCAGTTGTTCATCCAGGGCCACGATGGACTGGCCGAGCATCAGGGGCAGGGCCAGGAGCAGAAAGCTCTTCATGCCGGGGTGGAGGAGGCGCGGGATAAGACGCAGCCCCCCGGCGCGGACGGCCAGCCAGGGTAAAACCAGGCTTCCCAGGGTCGCCCCGATCAGCACTCCCCAGCAAAAACCCTCCATGCCGCGATCCGGCAGAAGATACACGAAAAAAAGGCCGGTCAGGATGATCCCGCCGTTATAGACCAAGGGAGTCAGGGCCGGAACCCGGAACTGGCGGCGGTGCAGCAGCAGGGCGGTAAAGCAGGCTCCAGGCAGAAAACAGGCCTGGGCCGGCAGGATGATACGCAGAAAGTGGGTCAGGCGGGCCTGGGTGGCTGGGTCACTGAAACCCGGAGCGGAGAGGCGGGCGAGATCCGGGGCCAGGATCCAGGCCAGACCGGTGACCAGGAAGGCCGTCAGGCTGATCCAGGCGCAGGCGGCGGAAAAAAAGGCCCAGCCGTCGGTCTCGTCACGGTGGAAGTAATGCGCCAGCAGGGGGATCAGGGTAATGGAGAAATAGCCGCCCGCCAGGAGATAGTTGATGAAATCAGGGATGATGAAGGCGGCGTTGTAGAGATCCGTTTCCAGTCCGGCCCCGAAATAATAGGAGATGACCTTGTCGCGGATGAGCCCCATGAAGCGCGACACGAACACGCTGGCCGCCAGCAGGAGAGCGGCCGGTCCCAGGCGTTGGACTTTGGTGAAAACGTTCATGCCCGCTGGTTATGGTCGGGTTTTTCCCGGCGCGTACTGGGCGGCTACTGTGGTGCGCAGCTCGAGCCCCATGTCCTTGGCTTCTTTTACCAGAGCAGGATAATCCAGGCCGGGGAAGCGCCCGTCTTCGTAGAGGATGCGTCCGGCCACCATGGTCAGGCGTACCTCGTCGCCGCCGGCGGCATAGACCAGTTGCGAAACGGGGTTGTGCAGGGGAACCAGGCCGGGGCGGGTCAGATCCATGGCAGCCAGGTCCGCCGGAACTCCGGGAACCAGGCGTCCCAGCTCGGGCCAGCCCAGGGCCAGGGCGCCGTTGCGCGTAGCCATGTCCAGCACGGTCTGCGCGGGCAGGAGGGCCGGGTTCCGGCCTTGTATCTTGTGCAGCATGGCGCAGGCCGACATTTCGTAAAATATGTTCAGACGGTTGTTGCTGGCCGCGCCGTCCGTTCCCAGGGCCACGTTGCAGCCGCGGTCCAGGAGGGTCGGCAGTGGAGATACACCGGAGGCCAGTTTCATGTTGCTGCGAGGGTTATGGGCCAGGCTGACTCCGGTCAGGGCCAGAAGATCCATTTCTGCGTTGTTCAGATCTACCCCGTGCGCCGCCAGGGTACGCGGGGTCAGCAACCCGCTCCGGCGGCAGAGTTCTACCGGGCGGCAACCGTACATTTCCAGGCAGCGGGCGGTTTCTTCTTTGCTTTCGGCCAGGTGGATCTGAATGGGCAAGTCCAGTTCTTCGGCCAGTAGGGCGCAGCCTTCCAGGATGTCCTGGTTGGTGGTATAGACGGCGTGCGGTGAAACAGCATAACGCAGACGTTCATGCCCGGCCAGTTCCTCGGCCTGGGAGCGGGCCAGATCCAGGAAGTGCGCGGGATCGGCGCAGCCGATGGAAGGAAAGGCGAAGATTCCCTCACCCACCAGGGCGCGCAGGCCAAGGCGGTCAACGGCGCGATAGATGGCCGTTTCGTTCAGGTACATGTCGGCAAAGGCGGTGATGCCGCAGGCGAGCATCTCGGCGCAGGCCAAGGTAGTCCCTACCTCCAGCATGGCCGTGGTGAGTTTGGCCTCGCAGGGGAAGATATGTTCGGTCAGCCACTCCATTAGGGGTAGATCGTCGGCCAAGCCGCGCAGGAGGGTCATGGGGGCGTGGGTGTGGGCGTTGATCAGGCCGGGCAGGATCAGGGCCTCCCCCAAATCGCGGCGTTCCGCCGCCCGCCACTCCGTTTCCAGCTGGCCCCTGGGACCAAGGGCGGCGATGCGTCCATCGGTCACGGCCAGGGCTCCATCCCGGATTACTTCCCGTTGGTCGTTCTGGGTCACAATACAGCTTGCGCTGAGGATCAGGTCGCAGGATCGGGCCATATCTTCCTTTGCGGCATTGCCCGCAGGGCTTGCTTGCCCCAAGTTCACCGCCATCTTAGCATCTTTTCCGCTCCAGGGCAATTATACGCGGGGCTCACGGCTTGAGCGGGCGCGGGAGCGAAGGAGGGAGCGATTGACCTGACTTGCGCGCTTGTGGTAGACGTATGAATCCTGGCATTCCGCCGGGAAGATTGACCCATCAACAAGGTTGCGCTTATGGAACATGTGCAATTGGGCCGGGGTGACACGGATTTCATTCGCGCCGTGGAAACAGAAAGCGGGCAGAAGGTAAGCCGCTGTTACCAGTGCGGCAACTGCACGGCCGGATGTCCCATGTCCTTTACCTATGATTTCACGGTGAGCCGGATTATGCGCCTCATCCAACTGGGGCAGAAAAATACCGTCCTGTCTTCCAAGGCCGTCTGGATGTGCGCCAGTTGCGAATCTTGCAGCACCCGCTGCCCCAATCATATTGAAGTGGCCAGAATCCTGGATGTCTGCCGGCACATGTCCCGGCGCGCAGGTTTTGGAGGAGCGCGCAACGTGCGCCTGTTCGCCGACGCCTTTCTCCAATCCGTGCGCTGGCATGGGCAATCCCATGAACTAGGCTTGATGGCGGTATATAAGCTGCTCTCCATGCGCCTTTTCGACGACCTGACCCTGGCCCCGGACATGTTGCTCAAAAACAAACTCCCCTTCAAACCCCACCGGATTAAGGGACGGGACGAGGTGGCCGGCATCTTCCGGCGCTACGCCCAGGGACGCGGCCTGCACGGCGGGGGGAAAAAATGAGCGCGAAAACCTACGCCTATTATTCCGGCTGTTCCGGCAGCGGCACTTCCAAAGAGTACGACCTGTCCACCAGGGCGCTCTGCGCGGCCCTGGGGATTACCCTTGCGGACGTGCCGGACTGGAGTTGTTGCGGTTCCACCCCAGCGCACATGGTGGATCATGCGCTTTCCGCCGCCCTGTCCGCGCGTAATTTGGCCCAGTCCGAGCAGCTTGGCCTGGATGACTTCGTCACCCCCTGTCCCAGCTGTCTGAAAAACACCCATAACGCCATTGAGCAGATGCGGGATCCGGGCTTCAGGAAGGAAGTGGACAGGCTGACCATGCGCCCCCTGGCGCGGAAACATCGGGCTTTTTCCGTACTGCAGCTTATTTACGAGGAAGTGACTCCGGAGGGTCTGGCCTTAAAAATCAAAAAACCCCTGCACGGTCTGAAGCTTGCGGCCTATTACGGCTGTCTGCTGACCCGGCCGGGCCGGTCCATGCGTTTTGACGACGAGGAAAACCCCGTTTCCATGGATCGCCTGCTGGAAGCGGCCGGAGCCGGGATGTTGCCCTTTCCCTTAAAGGTGGAATGTTGCGGCGGTTCTTTCGGCATCCCCAGGGGCGACGTGGTGGCGCGCCTGAGCGGGCGCATTCTGGAACTGGCCTGCTCCATGGGCGCGGATGCCTTGGTCGTGGCCTGTCCGCTCTGCCAGATGAATCTGGATCTGCGGCAGAAACAGATCCGCTCGGCCGTCAGGCTCAACTTCCATCTGCCGGTATTTTACTATACCCAGCTTCTGGGTCTGGCCCTGGGTCTGCCGGAGGACCAGATTTTGCTGGACAAGCTGGTGACGGACCCCAAGCCCGCGCTGGCTAAGATAGAGATAATCCGTCCACCCGATGTGCCCGCTCAGCCAGCCAAGGAGGTCCCGGCATGAAGATCGGCGTATTCATCTGTCATTGCGGCAGCAATATCGCCGCCACCGTGGACGTGAAAAAAGTGGCCGAAACCGCCGGTCGGATGGCCGAGGTGGTTTATGCCACGGATGCCATGTATGCCTGTTCCGAGCCCGGGCAGCAGGCCATCGAGGAGGCCGTTAAAAAATATGCCCTTAGCGGGGTGGTGGTGGCCTCCTGTTCCCCGCGCATGCATGAGGCGACCTTTCGCCGCACGGTTGAACGGGCCGGGTTGAACCGTTACATGTTTGAAATGGCCAATATCCGGGAGCATGTCTCCTGGATTGGGCGTGACCAGGGGCCCAACACCGTCAAGGCCATCGAGCTGGTGCGCATGGCTGTGGAGAAGCTGCGCCTGAACCGCGCCCTGATCCCCAGAAAACTGCCGGCCACCCGCAGGGCGTTGGTCATCGGCGGGGGAGTGGCCGGCATCCAGGCCTCCCTGGACTGCGCCGAGGCCGGGCTTGAGGTGGTGCTGGTGGAACGCGAGCCGTCCATCGGCGGGAAGATGTCCAAACTGGACAAAACCTTCCCCACCGTGGACTGTTCCAGTTGCATCCTGGGGCCGCGCATGGTGGATGTTGCCCAGCACGAGCGCATTACTCTTTATGCCTATTCTGAAATTGAATCGGTGAGCGGATATGTGGGTAACTTCGAGGTGGTCATTCGCAAGAAGGCCGCTTACGTTGACTGGGATAAATGCACAGGCTGCGGCCTTTGTATTGAAAAATGCCCCAGCAAGAAAAACTTTGATCGCTTTAACGAGGGTCTGGGAAGCGCAGCAGCCATCAATATCCCGTTTCCGCAGGCCATTCCCAAGAAAGCGGTGATCCGCGCCGAGGACTGCCGCCAGTTCCAGGGCAAAAAGTGCGGGATCTGCGCCAAGTTCTGCCCCACCGGAGCCATCAACCACGAGCAGCAGGACGAACTGGTCACCATCCAGGTCGGGGCCATTGTGGCGGCCACCGGTTATGATCTGGCGGACTGGACGGTTTACGGCGAATACGGCGCGGGCCGCTATGCCGATGTGATCACTTCCCTGCAATACGAACGCATGCTTTCGGCCTCCGGTCCCTTTGGCGGGCATATCAAGCGTCCGTCCAACGGAGAAGAACCCAAAAGTGTCGTCTTCATCCAGTGCGTGGCCTCCCGCGATCCTTCCATAGGCCGGCCTTACTGTTCCGGTTTCTGCTGCATGTACACGGCCAAACAGGCCATCATGACCAGGGACCATATTCCGGATTCTCAAAGCTATGTTTTTTATATGGACATACGTTCACCGGGCAAGGGTTACGACGAATTCACCCGGCGGGCCCAGGAGGAGTACGGGGCGCAGTACGTCCGCGGCCGGGTTTCCCAGGTTTATCCCAGGGGGAACAAGCTGGTGGTGCGCGGGGCGGATACATTGCTGGGGAGCCAGGTGGAGGTGGAGGCGGACCTGGTGGTTCTGGCCGTGGGCGGCGAGGGTTCGCGCGAGGCGGCCGGACTGGCGGAAAAACTGCGTATTTCCTATGATTCCTTCGGCTTCTTCCTGGAAGGGCATCCAAAGCTCAAACCCGTGGAAACTAATACCGCCGGGGTTTTTCTGGCCGGATCCTGTCAGGGGCTCAAGGATATCCCTTTCTCCGTGAGCCAGGGGAGCGCGGCCGCGGCCAAGACGCTTGCGCTGCTCTCCCGCGATATGCTGGAAAGCGACCCCCAGACCGCCCAGGTGGACATCAAGCGCTGCATTGGCTGCGGCAAATGTATTCAGGTATGCCCCTTCCAGGCCATCCGTGAAGCGGACCTGCGCGGTCAGAGCAAGGCCGAAGTACTGGAAGCCGTCTGCCAAGGCTGCGGGTTGTGCAACGCTACCTGCCCGCAGGGAGCCATCCAGCTTTCCCATTTCACGGATAACCAGGTTCTGGCTGAAGTGGAGGCCCTCTTATGTCCGTAAGTTCCACTGTTTCCGGCGCGGCTGCCCCTGAACTGCGCATCGTGGGTTTTCTGTGCAACTGGTGTTCTTACGGCGGGGCTGATACCGCCGGGGTGGGACGTTTCATCCAGCCCACGGATTTGCGTATTATCCGCCTGCCCTGTTCTGGACGGACCAATCCCCTGTTCATCGCCAAGGCTTTGCTACAGGGCGCGGACGGGGTGCTGGTTTCCGGCTGCCACCCTAGGGATTGCCATTATGCCGAGGGTAATTTTTATGCCCGGCGCAGGCTGGAAGTCTTCAAGCAGCTTTTGCCCGTCCTGGGAGTTGACCCCCGCCGCTTTGAATACACTTGGGTTTCGGCCTCGGAAGGGCAACGCTGGCAAATGGTGGTCAGCAAATTCACCGAGCAAATCCACAGCCTGGGGCCGGCCCGCCGCTTGCCCGGAGCGCCTGAGCTTGAATGGCTGCGTGAATCCGCCGGTTGAAGCAATTTGATAATAAGGAGACTGACTTTGGCCGTGCAAGAAGAACTCAAGAAAATCATCCTGGGGCTTTTGCCCCAGGTGGACTGCGTCATCGGCTGGGGGCCGGGGCCGGATCTTTTGTGCGCCTCCCCGTATTTCATGCGCCGGCCGGAGGAAGTGGATAATTTCCTGGCAGGCCCCATGGCCACGCAGAATACCGCCCTTTATTTGCCGGAATATAAAGGCAAAAAGGTCGCTCTGGTGGTCAAGGGCTGTGACTCCAGATCCGTTGCCCAACTCCTCGCTGAAAAACTGATCGCCAGGGAGGAGGTGCGGATCATCGGTTTCCCCTGCGCCGGAGTGGCCGATATGGGCAAGATCGCCGCCCGCCTGGCTCCGCATGGCGAACCCGGAGAAGCGGAAAAAGCGGTTTACGGCGAAAAGGAACTGCGGATCACCATGGCCGGCCGGGAACTGGTTTTGCCCCTCGCTGAGATCAAGGCCGACAAATGTCTGCGCTGCGCCCATCCGAACGCCGTTTTTTCAGACCATTTCGCCGGGGAAAAGGCGGCCGGAAACGATGACGAATTTAAGGATTTGGCCGCTCTTGAGACCATGAGCCTGGAAGATCGTTTCTCTTTCTGGGAAAAGGAGATGTCCCGCTGCGTCCGCTGTTATGCCTGCCGCAATGCCTGTCCGCTATGTGTATGCCGTGACCACTGTGTGGCTTCCAGCCGTGACCCACACTGGCTGACCCAAGCTGACGGCGTAAGTGACAAGCTCTTGTTCCAGGTGACCCACGCCCTGCACCTGGCCGGGCGTTGCACCGGTTGCGGCGAATGCCAGCGGGCCTGCCCGGCGGGCATCCCGGTGCTTCTGCTCAAACGCGCCCTGAGCCGGGCCGTGGAGGGACTTTTCGGACACTCCGCCGGACTGGATCCCGAAACCCGGCCGCCTCTGCTCACCTTCCAGGTGGAAGAGCGTACCATCAAGGAAAAGGCTTGGTAATGGACATGCAAGGCAAATTCATACCCCGCGCCCAACTGGATGATTGGCTGGCCGAGTTGGCCGCCCGTTTCCGGGTCTGGACGCCTCGGCGGGCAGGGCAGGAAGACAGCGGAGCCGTGGTTTACCTGCCGGAAGCGCGACAACCGGAACTTAACAGAAAACCCACGGAGTCCGCCAAGCGTGTTATTTTTCCGCGTTCCGAACCCCTTTTGCGCTTCCTGCGGAAGCCGGACCCGGATCAGACTGGACAGAAAAGTCTGGAACTGCAAGTGCCGGACGCCGACGGCCCCAACTTGGTTTTCGGACTGCCGCCTTGTGACGCCAGAGGTTTCTTGGTTCTTGATCCGGTGTACGCAGGCGTCAAAGGGCAGGCCGGGGATAGTTATTATCTGCGCCGGCGTTCCCAGACCGTGCTTATTGCCAGAGCCTGTTCCAGGGCGCTGACCACCTGTTTCTGTCACTGGGTGGGGGGCTCTCCTTCTTCCACCGAAGGGTTGGATGTCCTGGCCACCGAGATTCAGGAGGGTTTCCTGCTCCAGCCCCTGACCCCCCAAGGGGAAGAGGTTTTGGATTCCAAGCTGCTTCTCTCCGCCGGCAAAGAACAGATGGAAGCCGCCCAAAGCGCTTGGCAGGCGGCGGAAAAAACCTTGGGACCGGGCGCGGATATGCAAGGAGCCCAGGAGGCTCTGCGCGCCCTTTTTGACAACGCCGCTTTCTGGCAGGCCGAAGCCGCGTCTTGTCTTTCCTGCGGCGTCTGCACCCATCTCTGTCCGACCTGCTATTGTTTCAACATCACGGACGAGGCGGTCGGGGAAAAGGGCGTGCGCCTGCGTAGCTGGGATGCCTGCATGTTTTCCCTTTATACGCAGGAAGCCAGCGGGCACAATCCCCGCCAGGACAAGGCCGCGCGTCTGAAAAACCGCATCGGGCATAAGTTTTCCTATTACCCGGAGCTGTACCAAACCCGTAATGCCTGTGTGGGGTGCGGCCGGTGCATCAAGAGCTGCCCTTCGCGGCTGGATATCCGCGCTGTGCTGACCAAGGCCCTGGCTCTGTCCCGGCCGGCAGCGGGCAAGCCCGAAACCACTGCGCCGGCAACGGTCAGGCCGGCGGCTAAACCCAAAGTAAACAAACCCGCGACATCCAAGCCCGTAGCGGCCAAACCAGGCGCAGCCAAGCGCGGCAAGGAGGCCAGCCATGCCTGATACCGCCCGGCGTCCCGTTTTCGAGCCTTCCGCCCCCAACCCGTATCTGCCCCAGGTGGCCACAGTGCTGGAGGTGATCCAGGAAACCCACAATATCAAAAGCTTCCGCCTCCGCCTGGATGATGAACAGGCTTGGGCCAAGTTCAGCTTTGAACCTGGACAGCTTGGACAGCTTTCCCTCTTCGGTGTGGGCGAATCCACCTTTGTGATCAATTCTTCCCCCACCCGCAAAGACTATCTGCAATTCAGCGTAATGCGCGCCGGAGAAGTGACCAGCGCCCTGCACGGCCTCTTGCCGGGCGACAAGATCGGCCTGCGCGCCCCGTTGGGCAATTCCTTTCCGTATAAGGAACTCAAAGGCAAGAATCTGGTCTTTATCGGCGGAGGCATCGGCATGGCTCCAATGCGCACGCTCCTGCTTTATATGCTGGATAACCGCACGGACTACGGGGACATCACCCTGCTTTACGGCGCACGTAGCCCCCAGGATTTTTCCTATGCCGAAGATCGGGAAGACTGGCTCAAGCGCAAGGACATGCGCACGGTCCTGACCATTGATTCCCCGGCTGAAGGCTGGGAACACCGAGTGGGGCTCATCCCCAATGTGCTGACCGAGCTTAAGCCCAGCCCGGAGAATACCGTGGCCGTCACCTGCGGCCCGCCCATCATGATCAGGTTTACTTTACAAGCCTTGGAAAAATTGGGCTTTGTCCCGGAACAGATCATCACCACCCTGGAAAAGCGCATGAAGTGCGGCATCGGCATCTGCGGACGCTGCAACATCGGCGAGAAATACGTCTGCGTTGATGGCCCGGTTTTCACCTACGCCCAGCTCAAGAGTATGGTCAACGAACTTTGATGAACGGGTGGAATTCCGGCCATGCGCATACAATGTCCTGAATGCGGCTTCGTCCGCGAAATGTCTGAAACTGCCATCCCTGCGTCCGCCTCCTTCGCTACTTGTCCCAAATGCGGGGTGCGTTTTCGTTTTCGGGCGGATCCCCCGGAGGCTTCTGTACGGGCCGCGCAGCGCAAAAGTCGGCCCGCGCAAAAGCCGGAGGAAGAAGAAATTTGGGCCAGCATGGAAGAAATGAGCGCCGGGGATGAAAAAGAAATACCTGGAGACCGTGAAAGGGATGGGGAAAACGCCCGAAAAGCCAGCCGGGCCTACCAGCGTTCCGCGGGCGGAGGGAGAACCACGTTGCTCTCGCCGGGAGGTAGCGCTCCTTGGGAATGTCCGGGAGGCTTCCTGCGTTTTTCGGGTTTTTGGCGCACCTTGGTGCTGCTCGCTAAAGACAACCGCACTTTTTTTGCTGGCCTGAACCCTTTCAGTTCCATTTTGCCGTCCTGGCTCTTCCTGCTTTTGTGCAACGCGCCCTTCATCGTCAGCATGATTATGAACATCGACCAGGTGACCATACAGGCGCCGGGAACCGGAGAAATAGTCAGCTTGGTGAGTCATGTGGGGCTGCCGGAATTTGTCGGCCTTATTTTGGCGCAGATTAGCCTTTATCAGTTTATAGGCAGTCTGGTCATTTATTGCACCGTCCGCCTCATTGCCCCGAAAGAGGCCAGTTTCCGCCTGACCTTCAAGGTATTCGCCTACTCCAGGATGCCCATGCTGTTCATCGTGTTGCCCATGATTGGTCCCTGGCTGGCCTGGATTCTTTCCACCGTCCTGCTCTTCTTGGGCATGCGCCGGGCTTGTCGTCTGAGTTGGTCTAAAACCGTCCTTTCGGTGACTCCCCTCTTGGTGCTGACCTTTATAATAGTGGTGCAACTCATGCAGGTCGCCATGGGCGCCATGGGGGATACGCCACTATGAGCGGAGCCATCGCCCCGTTTTTTCCGGACTATCGGGGCAAAATGGAGTATTATTGCCTGGATTGTGGACAGAGCCGGGGAGCCGATGAACTTTTATACGCCTGTTCGGCCTGCGGGGGAACGTTTCTGTTGCGGGATGCGGATTTTGACAAGCTGCGCCGTATGGATGGAGCGGCCTGGAGGGAGGTTTTTGACCGGCGCGCCGGAGAAAAAACCCCTCTGGCCCGGGGCATTTTCCGGTACTATGAACTCATGGCCCCGGCGCTGGAGCCGGAAGACCTCGTCTGCCTGGGTGAAGGGCATACCCCGGAAGTGGAAGCGTCCAAGGCTTTGCGGAGTATTATCGGCCTGCCTTTTGCCTACAAGAATGACGGGCAGAACCCCAGCGCCTCCTTCAAAGACCGCGGCATGGCCTGTGCCTTCAGCCACCTGAAGGCGATGATCCGCAAACACGGCTGGACGGAGGTGCTGGCGGTCTGCGCTTCCACCGGCGATACTTCCGCCGCCGCGGCCATGTATGCCGCCCACCTCGGCGAACCCGTCAAATCCGTGGTGCTTCTGCCCAAGGGTAAGGTAACCGCCTTGCAACTGGCCCAACCCCTGGGCAGTGGAGCAAGGGTATTGGAATTGCCCGGCGTATTCGACGACTGCATGAAAGTGGTGGAATATTTGGCCGGGCATTATCGGGTGGCGTTGCTCAATTCCAAAAACGCCTGGCGTATTCTGGGGCAGGAATCTTACGCCTACGAGATAGCCCAATGGCATGACTGGAACATGGAAGGGCTGTGTATTTTTGTGCCCATCGGCAATGCCGGCAACATCACCGCCGTGCTCAGCGGATTTCTCAAATTGCATACACTGGACATCATCAGCAACCTTCCGCGCATCTTCGGGGTGCAGTCGGCCCATGCCGACCCGTTGTGCCGCTATTACGAGAGCGGGGAAAAAGAATTTTTCCCGGTACGGGTCAGATCCAGTGTGGCCCAGGCCGCCATGATCGGCGCCCCGGTTTCCTTTCCGCGGGTGCGCCGTCTGGCCGTGGAATACCGTCGCGTCGCCGGGGACTCTGCCTTCCAGGTGATCCGGGTTGCGGAGCAGGATATTATGGACTCCATGCTTCTGGCCAACCGCCACGGACATATCGCCTGCACCCAGGG
This sequence comes from Desulfovibrionaceae bacterium, assembly GCA_009782775.1. Lineage (GTDB taxonomy): Bacteria > Desulfobacterota > Desulfovibrionia > Desulfovibrionales > Desulfovibrionaceae > WRHT01. The sequence continues at coordinate 8,916 of WRIL01000009.1, read as the reverse complement.
CGGAGAAAGCCTGGCCGGGTTAAGGGCGGCCCTGGATTTGGGCTTGGTTGGAGGAGGCGAATACGCCGTGCTGGATTCCACCGCCCACATGCTGAAATTCGCCGATTTCCAGAATAGGTATTTTGCCGGGGAATTAGAGCGAGAGTACGCGGTGCGCTCGGATCCCGCGCTGGTCAATCTGCCTCTGAGCCTTTTTTCCCAAGCGGAAAAAGACGCTTTGGGCGAAGAGGAATATATCCGTCAGGCCGGGCAGGGCATTGCCGGGCTCCTCAATCTATGCGGGAGGGCAGATGGCTGATATCAGCGGCATGCAGGAGCTGCTGCTCAAATACAGCTACCTGATCATCCTGGGCTGGACCTTCCTGGAAGGCGAAACCATAGTGATTGTCGCCGGGTTCACGGCCCAGAAAGGCTGGCTCAACCCCTGGCTTATCGCCATGTGCGCCTTTCTGGGCAGTTTTTCCAGCGACCAATTGATGTTTGCCCTGGGAAAATACAAAGGCCAACATATCCTGACCCGTTTCCCGCGCTTGGAAAAAAATTCGGCAAAAGCCCGCCAGCTCATGATCAAGTATGAAACTCCGCTGATCTTGGGTTTTCGTTTCGTTTACGGAGTGCGCAACGTCACCCCCATCCTGCTGGGCATCAGCGGGGTGAACCATTTGAAATTTTTTGTCCTGAACATGCTCGGCGCGGTGGTCTGGGCGCTCTCCTTTACCTTTGGGGGCTATTATTTCGGGCATATCTTCGCTAAATACACCGAGGATCTCGCCTATGCCGAGGTCTGGCTCATCGGCATCATCCTGAGCATAGTCATGCTGGTCATGCTGGTGCGCCGTCTGCGCAACAAGGGGCAGCCTCCTTCCCCGCCCATACCCAACCACGATAATTACGAAACGGTTTCAGGAGCGCCTACTCTTTCACCTTCTGGAGTGGAGGATGACGAAAACCGTTAACCTTTTACCTATGGAGTAGTGATTATGTTGAAAAAAATTCTGTTGCTGGTCGCGATATTTCTCTTGAGCGCCGGCGTCGCTTCCGCAGCGGTGAGCAAATTGACCGCGGCCTCGGACTGCACGTGGCCGCCCATGGAGTTCATTGACGCCAACAAGCGGATTACCGGCTATACCATAGATTATTTGGAAGCCATCTCCAAAGCCATTGGCATAAAGATTGAATCGCGCAACGTGTCCTGGGACGGAATTTTTCCTGGTCTCCTGGCTGGGCGTTACGATTTGGTGGCTTCTTCCGTGACCATTACCGAAGAACGCCGGGAAACCATGGACTTCACCACCCCTTACTTTGAAGTGCGCCAAGCGGTGATTCTGCCCCAAAGCAGCGCGACAAACGCGATTGAAGGACTGAAAGGATTGACTTTGGGCGCGCAGATCGGCACCACTGGCTTTTTTGCCATTGAAAAACTCGAGGGGGTGACTCCCCGTTCCTACGATGAAATCAGCCAGGCGGTTGAAGCTCTCTATTCCGGGCGCATCAACGGGGTGGTCTGCGATGACCCGGTAGCCGCGGACTTTGCCCTGCAAAACAAAACTTATGCCGACAAGCTGAAGATCGCCTTTATCCTGCCCACGACAGAGAATGAATACTATGGCTTTGCCGTTAAAAAAGGCAACCAGGAGGTTCTGGATCTTCTTAACCGGGGCATCGCCAAGGTCAAGGCCGAAGGCACGGAAACACAGTTACGGCAAAAGTGGGTTGGGCAATAGCATTCTGTAGGTCACGCCCGGTAAAATGACCCCCCTCGCACATTTCCAATACTTCCAGCCGCGTTGCGGCTGAAAAATTATTGGCGGGAGGATGGGGGGCGGGTTGCTACGGCAAGGGGGGTGCATGAAAGAGGAAAAAACGCCGTTAGTTATTGCCGTCGGCGATGGCGCGTCCATCCCGGATCCATCGGACACCAGGCTGGTTACGGCTTGGTCCATTTCCGTCACTGGCGCGCTGGTAGCCTTGTTCTGCCTGTGCGCTTTTTCGCCGGATCCCTATTGGACGATCTTGAAGTTCTTGCCCGACGGGATCATCGTCACCTTCAAAATCACCATTTTGGGCATTCTCTGCGCCATCCCCATAGGTTTTGTCACCGGGGTGGGGCGTCTCTCCCGCAACCGGGTCTTCAACCTCATCGCCTCCACCTATGTGGAGATCATCCGAGGCGTCCCGCTGTTGGTGCAACTTTGTTTCATCTATTACGGCCTAGGACGTTTTGTCAGGATGCCGGATCTGATGGCCGCGGTGGTGGCTATGGCTATCTGCTACGGCGCGTATATGGGTGAGGTCTTCAGGGCCGGAATCCGTTCCATTGATCATGGCCAGACCGAGGCGGCGCGTTCTCTGGGCTTCAACCGGGCGCAGACCATGATGCTGGTGGTGCTGCCCCAGGCTTGGCGCACCATTCTGCCGCCGGTGGGCAATGAGTTCATCGCCCTGCTCAAGGATACCTCCCTGGTTTCTATCATGGCCATGACCAATATCCTGCAACGAGGGCGCGAATACGCCACCCGCACCTTCCAGGTCTTTGAAACCTATATGATGGTCGCTCTGGTTTATTTGGTTATTACCCTGCTGCTCTCCAAGGGTGTGAGCCTGATGGAGGCGCGTTTGAATTATTATGACCGCAAGTGAATCGATCATCAGCATCCAGGGAGCCTATAAATTTTTTGGCGAACTGGCGGCCTTGAGCGGGGTTTCCCTGGACATCCATCCCGGCGAAAAGGTGGTGATCATCGGCCCCTCAGGTTCCGGCAAATCCACTTTGCTGCGTGCGATCAACGGCCTGGAGCGCATTGACCAAGGGCGGATTCTGGTGGACGGCCTGGACATCAACGACAAGAAAAACGACATCAACCTGATCCGCCGGGAATTGGGCATGGTTTTCCAGAACTTTAATCTTTTTCCGCACAAGACGGCGCTGGAAAATTTGACCTTGGCCCCGATCAGGCTACGCGGGCTGAGCAAGCACGAAGCCGAGAAAATATGCCTGAAACTCCTGAGCAAGGTGGATATCGTGGAAAAGGCGCATGTCTATCCGGCCAGGCTCTCCGGTGGCCAGCAGCAAAGGGTGGCCATAGCTAGGGCTTTGGCCATGAACCCGAAGATCATGCTTTTTGATGAACCAACTTCGGCTCTGGATCCGGAGATGATCGGCGAAGTGCTGGACGTGATGCTCACCCTGGCCCGCGAAGGCATGACCATGGTCTGCGTCACCCATGAAATGGGTTTTGCCCGCGAGGCGGCGGATCGCGTTATTTTCATGGATAAAGGGCGGATTCTGGAAGAAGGGACTCCGGCGGTCTTCTTTGAGTCCCCACGGCATCCCCGTTTGCAGAAATTTCTGAAGCAGATCCTGTGAGCCGGCTGGCCGTAATAGGCCGCCGGGAATTTTGACGCATCGCTGGAGACAGTATTTTGAAAGAACAGATCGAACCTGTGCATCCGGCCCGCCTGTTGCCCTCTCTCCCCAAGGTGGTGCTGCTGGGTCGACCCAATGTTGGGAAATCCACTCTGTTTAACCGGCTGATCCGTAGCCGGCGGGCCATTACCCATGACCGGCCGGGAGTGACCCGGGATCGCCTGGAAGGGGTGGTGCGACGCCGTCCGTACCCTCCTTTTGCCTTGGTGGACACGGGCGGGGTGACCCTGGATGCCCGCTCCGCTCCGGCGGAAGGCCCTCCCGGCCTGCGCGGTTTTGAAGCGGAGATGCTGCGTCAGGCGGAACTGGCCGTGGAGGAAGGGGCGGTCCTCTGTCTGGTGGTGGACGCCAGGGAAGGCTTGACCGTATTTGATATGGCCCTGGCGGATTTTTTGCGAAGTTACGGCAAGCCCCTTCTGCTGGTGGTGAACAAGGTGGATGGAGCGGAGCGCTCGGATTTGCTGCTTTCGGATTTTTATACTCTGGGTCTACCGCTTGTGCCCTGTTCTGCCGAGCATGGTTACAACCTCCAGACCCTGCTGGAAGAACTGGGCAAGTTCCTGCCGCTTCCCGAGCCGGAAACCGCCGCCCCTGAGCAAGCTCAAACCCAGCCCCAAACGCCGGAAGATCCCGCCTCCTCCTTGCGCTTGGCCTTGCTTGGCCGGCCCAATGTGGGCAAATCCTCGCTCCTCAACGCCTTTGCCGGGAAAGATCGCATGTTGGTCAGCGATCTGCCCGGAACTACCAGAGACAGCGTGGATGTGCCGGTACCCTTGGGCGGGGTGACCCATATCCTGGTGGACAGCGCCGGGGTGCGACGTCCCTCCAGGATAGAAGACAGCCTGGAACGCTTCAGCGTGAATTCTTCCATTAAAAGCAGCACCAAGGCCCAGGTCACTCTGCTGGTGTTGGATGGAGCGGAAGGGTTGACCCAGCAGGATCAGCGTCTGCTGGAACTTCTGGACGGACGCAAGATCCCCTTCATGGTGCTGGTCAACAAGACGGATCTCCTGGAGCGTCCTCGCCTCAAGGAGTTGGAAAAGAGCTACCGCGAGGCCCTGGCCTATTGCCCGCATGTGCCGTTGCTGATGGTTTCGGCCAAGGAGCGGCGCAACCTCAAAAAAGTGCTGCCCCTGGCCCGGGAAATCATGCGGGAAAGCTCCCTGCGCCTGCCCACCGGCCGGATCAACCGTTTGCTGGAGGATCTGTTGCAAACGCGCCAACCTCCGTTGATCAAGGGCCGCCGGACCAAATTCCACTATCTGACCCAGGCGGAGACAAGTCCGCCGACCTTTGTTTTCTTTGTGAGCGACCCGGAACGGGTCAGCGAGGCCTATGCTCGCTACCTGGAACGCGGTTTGCGCAGGATGCTGGGCATAAAACACGCCCCTATCCGGGTGCATTTCCGCGGTCGCAAGGGCAAAGCCCAGAAGTAGTCCGCTATTGCCCCAAGGCCTGGAGCAGGGCTTGGTCCAGTTGCGCGGGAGAGACTAGGTCGCGCAATACAGCAGGGCTATGGGGGGAAGAGGCCGGTATGATGGCCAGGAAGGGGATGCTGGCGCTGCCCAGGGCGCGCAGGAGTTTTTCCCCGGCAGGGTTGGCGCGGGTCAGGTCCACCTTGAGGTAAGTCAGTTGGTAGTCTCTGCCCCAGGCCCGCAGACGGTGTTCCGCCAGGGTGGTCATTTCCATGGCCCGGCAGTTCAGGCACCAGTCCGCGGTAAAATTCAGCAGCATGTTATTGCGGCCCAGGTGGGTCTGGAAGACGGAAGGCTCGAAGTTGTTCCAGCTTACCGGGGTTTCCCCTTTGGCAAAGGGCAGGATCAGGGATCCAAGCATGATCGGCAAGGCGCAGAAACGCGCCATGGCCTTGATTCGGCTCCGGGGTTCCGAGGCGCAGAGCCGACGGAGCCAGATGCCGAAGAAGAGGATGAGAAAACTGCCCAAAAGGGCCAGGGTTTTGTCTACGGGTAGCATGCTCAGCAGATAGAGCACCGTGGCCAGGAGCAGAAAGGCCAGGATTTTTTCCAGGATCTGGTTCCAGGTTCCGCTTTGGGGCAGGCGGCGTCCGAGTTCCGGGCGCAGGGCCAGGATCAGGAAGGGCGAGGCCATGCCCGCGGCTACGCTCCCCAGGCTCAGGGCTAGGTGGGAAAAGGGTTGGTTCACTGCCCAGGCTAGCACTCCGCCCAGTAGAGGACCGCTGCAGGGCGTGGCCAGAAGCGTGGCCAGTAGACCCCCAAAAAAGGCCTGGCGGGGAATGGGGGTGTGCCGGTCAAACTCCAGGCGCAGCAAGGGCAGGCGCAACATCCCGAACAGACTCAGGGCCATGACGAAGAGCAGTAGGGCCAGCCCCAGGATCAACCCCTGGCTTTGGAAGATTTGCCCCCAAATCTGCCCGGCCAGGCTCATGCCCGCCAGGATCAGGCCGAACCAGGCGATAACGCCCAAGCTGAACCAGCCGGCATAGAGGCGGATACGCCGGCGCTGCCGCCGGGCGGCCTCCTCCTGCCCGCTCAGGCTGCCCCACCCGCCCAGACCTGCCAGACCGCTCAGCTTCAGGCTGATCACCGGCAGCACGCAAGGCATGAAATTCAAAATAAAACCGGAGGGCAACCCCAGGAGCATGGCCCGGCCCAAGTTCCGCGCTTCCAGGTCCGGCCTGGGAGAACGGGGGGAGAGGCGGGACAGGTATTTTTCCAGTCCGTCTTCCTGTTCCAGGCTGTCTATGGCCGGAGGGGGCAGCCTGTTCTGGGGACTTACGGACGCCGCCCGCAGGTCGGCGATGGTGGGCAGAAAAGGGCTTTCCCGGTAGTCGCGCAGTGTTTCCAGGTCATAGCGGGTTAGGGGGGGGCCGGTATTAACGGTTGCGGGCTCCAGGCCGATTTCGTAAAGGCGGCGGAAAGGGGAGCAGCTTGTGTCCGTGCAGAGCAGCGCGTCAATTTTCAAGGGCAGGGTTTGCCCCAGGCATCTCGCTGGCAATTCGGCCAGGATGTCCGCCTGTCCGGGGTAGGCCGGGAGATCCAGGCCGGAAAAACGGTCTGTCCTGATTTCGCCGGGCGGGTAATAATAACGCGCTTCGGGGAGGGGTAGCCCGTCCTGGTCCAGTATTTCCACTTTGGTGGGCAAAACGGTGGCGGCGGCGCGCCGGATTTCCTCTTCCGTCAGTCCCAGAGCAAAAGGGGCGTAAAAGTAAGCCTCCGGCTCGGCCACCGCCAGGGAGAGAAAGAGCCAGAGGCGATCCTGGTCCAGCCATTCCGGGGCCTCTTCCAGGTCAATGGGACTTGAGGGAGGCAGGCGCAACTCCCAGGACAGCCGCAGGGCTTCTTCGGCCTGAAGGTTTTCTCCGGCGGCCAGTGGAAAAAGCAGGCCGCCGTCATTGGTGATCGTTTCCTGCCCGGAATGGGAGCGAATTTGGGGTATGGGCCTGAGATACAGGCGTGCCCCTTCTCCCTCTCTCTGGGCCGGTTGGAGCGTATCCGGCCAGAGCAGCAAGGCTGGAAGCAATAGCGCCAGGGCGCGGAACAGGAGCACCCCCGGCCGGAGGCGGTTTTTTTGCTTGACTTGGCCTGTTTCAGGTTTTAGTGACATTTCATATATGGGCTATTAGCTCAATTGGTAGAGCAGCTGACTCTTAATCAGGAGGTTGCAGGTTCGAGTCCTGCATGGCCCACCAAAAAATCAAGCCTTTACGAGGAAAGCCGTGAGGGCTTTTTTGTTTGGGTACCCACCTGGTACCCACCGGGCGCATCCGCAAGTGAATCTATCATAAAGCAAAGACTAGCATAGATTCCACGCCTTCGTCCACTTATGGTTTACCCCGGCGCGATTATTTGAGCGCCACCTCTTGCCCCGCATCAAAGCTGCCGGAGTCAGCCCGGTTTTTCGTCCGGCGGCCAGTATGAGCGCTCCGGCGGCCTTGGCGTCTTCCAAGGCGTCATGGTGCTCAAATCCGTGCCCGATGATGCCGCAGATGACCGGGAGGCTGTGACCGTCCGGCGATGCCCAAGTTTGCCGGGCTACTTGGCAGGAATCCAGCCAGCGGCATTTGAGTTCGGGTAGCCCATATTTGGCGAAGCCCCTGACTAGAGCCCGCTGGTCGAACATGGTATGGCAGACCACTATCTGCCGATTCAGCCAAGCCCGCAGGGGCTTGGCCACCTCCGGCAAAGTTGGGGCATCAGCCACATCCGCCGCCGTCAGGCCGTGAATGCTGTTATTAAATCGGTATCAATTGTCATTTCGGAAATGGAAAAAGAAAGGCAGCGGGCCTAATTTATATGCACAAATCATATTTTGAAAGGGTCTATGCGCTTGTGGCGATTATCCCCAAGGGCAGAGTAGCAAGCTATGGGCAGATTGCCGCAGCGCTTGGCTGTTGCTCCGCACGCATAGTAGGCTATGCCATGCGGGCCGCTCCGGCCGAACGCGCTTTGCCCTGTCACAGGGTGGTAAACCGCTATGGCGGCATGGCCCCACCCCCTGCCTTTGGCGCGCCCGGACGGCAACGCGCGTTGCTGGAGCAGGAGGGGGTCGCGTTTACCAAGGAAGGCTGCGTGGATATGCAAAGGCACCGGCATATCTTGCATACCTTGCCAGACGAAGAGTAACGGCTTGCCGATATACTGGCTATCGGGGATATCCAGGTCGATACCACACCCCTCTGCCCTTGCCTTGCATGGTCAGATGTCTGTTCTCCACCAGCCTGCGGAAATGTTCTTTCAGGGTGTTGCGGTTGGCTCCAGTCAGGACGACCATATCTTTCAACGTCACGCGTCCGTGTCCACGGGCGTGTTCCAGAATATGCAGGGAAAGTTCAGGCAGGGTGGCCAGCACCGTATGCTCTCTTTCTATTTTCTTTTCCAGCCGCTTCATTTGCTGGTGCAGGGCGCGCAGGAAAAACAGCAGCCAGGGGTGCCAGTCAGGGGCGTCAGTGCTGATCGTTGCCTGTGTCTGGCGCAAGGCCAGATAATAGCCCTCTTTACTGTTCTCAATGACGCTTTCAAGCGAGCTGTATGGCGTGTAGGCATAACCGCAACGCAGCAGCAAAAGCGTAGTCAGGATGCGGGCCAGACGCCCGTTGCCGTCCTGAAACGGATGGATGGCAAGAAAGGTTACGGTAAAAATGCCGATAACCAGCAAGGGGTGCAGATTTTTGGTTTCCAGCGCGGCATTTGTCCATCCAATCAGTTCACGCATGAGCCGGGGAGTATCAAAGGGCGTCGCGGTGTCAAATACAATGCCGATCTGCTGCCCTTGGCCATCAAAGGCCGCCACGCTGTTTGGCGATGTTTTGTAGCTGCCGCGATGACGCTCGTCTTTGTCGCTGTGCTGCAACAAATCACGATGAAGTTGGCGGACGTGATTTTCTGTCAGCGGGATGTATTCCCATGATTGAAAAATTTGTTCCATGGCCTCCGCGTATCCAAGCGGATGGCCTATATTCTGTTTTGAAAGACTGGATGGAAGCAGGGGGTGACGCATGAGCGCCAATA
>WRIL01000008.1 GCA_009782775.1 Desulfovibrionaceae bacterium | reverse complement strand
TGACAGACTTTCTTAAACTCTTGTTTGGCGGAAGGGGAGGGATTCGAACCCCCGGTGGGTCGCCCCACAACGGTTTTCAAGACCGCCGCCTTCAACCTCTCGGCCACCCTTCCAAAAAGAACGGGAACTTGTCCCGGCCGATCTTATATATATGCTCATCGCCTCCCGTCAACCCAAAGCGAATTGCGATCGCGGCTCATCAGGCATATTATGCGGCCGGGAGCCATAGATGACGATACCGCGTTTCCTTCGGCCTCGCCGCCGCCGCCCGCGCCCGGCGTTGGCGGTTTTGCTTGTTATTCTGGCCGCGGCCGCGCTCTGGGCGCTGTTCACCCCCAAGCCGCCCTTGCTGGAAGGCATTCCTTTTTCCACGGCAGTCCTGGATCGCCACGGCGAGCTCCTGCGCCTGAGCCTGGCAGCGGACGAACGTTACCGCCTCTATACCACGCTGGAGGAAATCGCCGCGGATTTGCAGGAAGCCACCCTGCTCTACGAGGACAAATACTTTTTCCGGCATCCGGGAGTGAATGTGCCGGCCCTGGCGCGGGCGGCCGTGGGGACTTACCTGGGCGGCGGTCGGCGCATGGGGGCCTCCACCATCACCATGCAGCTGGCTAGGCTGCGCCTGGGCCTGGATACGGGCAGCGTCACGGGTAAGCTCCGGCAACTGGAGCGCGCTTTGGCCTATGAACTGCATTACAGCAAAAAGGAAATCCTGGAGGCCTATCTCAATCTGGCGCCTTACGGCGGCAATATCGAAGGTTGTGGCGCGGCCAGCCGTATTTATTACCACAAGGCCTCGAATCGCCTGAACCTGCCGGAGATCTTGGCCTTGGTCGGGGTCCCGCAGAACCCGGCCGGCCGCAACCCCTTGGCCTTGAAGCGGACGGATCCAGGGGACAGCGCCCTGAATCGCGCCCGGCAGCGCATCTTTGCCCTCTGGCTGGAAAAACACCCGGAAGATTCCGGCCAGGCCGCCATGCTGCGAAGCCCTTTGGAGGTTTTCAGCCCGGCGGATCTGCCCTTTGCCGCTCCCCATGTCACTACTGAAGCGGTTTTGCGTTTCGGGGGCTCGCGCCCAGCCCGCGCTACCCTGGATTCCCGTATGCAAAACCTGCTGGAACGCCTGATTCATGCCATGGTGGAGCGTCATGCCCCCTTGGGGGTAAATAACGCCAGCGCCCTTCTTTTGCACTGGCCCAGCATGGAAGTGCGCGCCCTGGCCGGATCGGCGGATTTTTTCAAGGACTCGATAGACGGGCAGGTGGACGGCACGCGGGCCAGACGCTCGCCCGGATCCACCCTTAAACCATTTATCTATGCCTTGGCCCTGGACCAGGGGCTGATCCATCCAGGAACCCTGCTTTACGATTCCCCGCGCAGCTTTTCCGGATATGACCCGGAAAACGCGGATCAGGTCTTTCGCGGCCCCTTGAGCGCCGCCGAGGCCCTGCGAAGCAGCCGGAACATCCCGGCCATCAGCCTGGCCGGGCGCCTGGGGAAGCCGGGGTCGGGAGGAGAGGGAGCGTCCGGGCCGGACCTTTATGATTTCTTGCGCGCCGCCGGAATCAACTTTGAACACGGCCGGGAGCATTACGGGCTGACCTTGGTCCTGGGCGGAGCAGAGGTCAGCATGCGCGATCTGGCCAAACTCTACGCCATGCTGGCCAACCGGGGCCTTTTGAGAGATTTGTCGTTTTTTGAGGAGGATAAGGGAGGATCCGCCTCCGGCCTGCTCAGTCCGGAGGCCTGTGTGCTGACCCTGCGTATGCTACAGGGACTGCCGGACGGGCAGAAGGTCAGCGGTGCCGTTTCCAGCCGTGCGGTCATCTATGGCAAAACCGGAACTTCCAACGGCTTCCGCGATGCCTGGACTGCCGGCATCTTCGGCCCATATGTGCTGGTGGTCTGGGTGGGCAATTTCGACAACACGTCGAACCAGGTCTTTACCGGGGCCCGTCTGGCAGCTCCTCTTTTCATGGATATAGCCGAGGCCGTCTGGGCCATGGAAAAGTTTGAGGATCTCCCCCTGCGCCGTTTGGAAGGGCTTAATCTAACTAGGGTCAAGATCTGTTCCGATACCGGCGATCTCTATAACCGGCTTTGCCCGCGCCAGGAAGAAAGCTGGTTTATTCCCGGCGTATCGCCCATTGAAGATTCCCGTATCTACCGGCGCATCCTGGTGGACCTGGAAAGCGGCATGCGCGCTTGCGTGGATGCGCCGGGGCGCACCGAGTGGCAAGTCTGGGAGTTTTGGCCAACGGATCTGCGGCAGCTTTTTCAGCGCGCCGGGATCATGAAGCCCTCCCCGCCGCCATTCATGCCGGAATGCGGCATCGGGGAAAATCCCGGTGGTCTGCCGCCGGAGATTCTTTCTCCCAAGTCCGGGATGGTTTATCACCGGAGCCTAAGCCGGCCGGAAGGGGCCGTGGTTACCCTGCATGCCTCCGGGGACGCGGACGTGATGGAATTTTTTTGGTTCGCCGGCGACAAGTACATAGGTCGCGGCGGGCCGGACGAACGCCTGAACTGGGTTCCTCCGGGCGGAACTACCCTCCTCCGGGTGGTGGATAATTTCGGGCGATCCGGGCAGAGGACGGTACAGGTGGAGCTGACGGAATAGAAGCGATTTTCTCATAATTAGTTCGCGGGTTAATTATGAGATATATTGTAGTCGCTACCCGGAAATGGTCTGCCCTTTCCAGGTCATGATGCGGGTCAGGAGCCGCTCGGAGAGCAGCTCCGACGCGCTCCCCAAGACTTCCAGGATAAATTCGGCCTCCCTGGCGTATGCTAGGCAGCGCGCGCTGTCCCAATGAGCCGGAACTTGGCTCAGGTTGGCGGTGCGGTCGGCCAGCTTGACCATCCATATCTCCGGGGGCTGCCGGCGAATGCGGGCCAGGGAGTCGCGCATGGCCTCCTCTTGAGGCAGGTTTGTATCCTTGGTCAGGGCCAGAACACCGGCGACAATGGCTTCGTTGAAATTTTCCTCAAGCTCCGTCGCGTTGGTTTCCGTGTCTTCTAGCGTATCATGGAGCAGGGCGCAGCAGATGGCCAGGGAAGCGTCCAGGGAGGGGCTGGCCTGGACCGCCGGAATAATCTCCAGCAGCACGGCCCCGATATGGGTCAAGTAGGGCAGGTCCGAGCCCGGCCAAACTTGGCCGTGGTGCTTGCGAACCGCGAACATCCAGGCCTTTTGCGGCAAATCCGAAGCCAGGTAATGCAGTTGTTCCTGCAATTCCCGCAGGCGTTCCCGCAACTGCTCGGCGTTGAGTTCCACCATAGCGCCGTGATTGTCCATCTTTATCCGGCTGCGTCCAGCGCGGACATCGGCCTTGAGTTCATCGATCAACCCCAGGGCGATGGATCTGCGGATTTGTTGCACATTGTTTTTTTTGTCAGGCATGAGAGGCCTCCAGGTTCTTTGCGGTATTGTCAGTAACCAAATAAAGGAAATTTTTCAACCGGCGCTCCTGGTAAAACAGCCTGGCCGCGAGCCCGTGAGAGGCCGTCTTGCAATAAATCCGTGCGGATAATATAGCTGTTCAATTCCGTAAGGGAGCGAGGATAAATTTATGAGCAATCCTTTGGTGTTGCTGGAAACCAGCTCCGGAGAAATCCTCCTGGAGCTTTTTCCGGACCAAGCCCCGATCACCGTGGAAAATTTTTTGCGTTATGTTGATTCCGGTTTCTACGACAATACCATTTTCCACCGGGTGATCAAAGGGTTCATGATCCAGGGCGGCGGGTTGACCCTGCGCCTCGAAGAAAAGCCTGCCCTGCCTCCGATCCGGAATGAGGCGGATAACCGCCTGAGCAACAAGCGCGGCAGTTTAGCCATGGCGCGAACCGGGGAACCGCACAGCGCCTCGGCCCAGTTTTTCATCAACCAGGTGGACAACCCGGAGCTGGATTTCCGGGAGGCCAGCGCCGAAGGTTACGGCTATTGCGTTTTCGGGCAGGTGCTGGAAGGGCTGGAGGTGGTGGACAAGATCTGCAAACTCAAGGTCAGGGATGTGGGCGAACATGAGTCCGTGCCGGTGGATTCGGTGCTGATCGTTTCCGCCGCGCGTTTTTGAGATTATGAGGCAAGTTTTATTTCTTATGTAAAAAAACTTTGGCCGGCTGGTCGGGATCGGATTGGGGGACTTGCAGCCCCAGGCGGGCTTCATGGTTCACCACCACCGGCCCCAGGAGGTTCAGGCAGGTTTCTTCGGGCCGGCCGGCCGGGATGCTGACCGTGACCAGCACGGAGACCTGTTCCGGGCTGCTTACGTGGAGCATGTGCTGCTCCACGTCGTTCAGGCGGATGGAGTAGTCCTGCACAAAAGAGTAAGGATCGGCCACCAGCAGGCCCAGGCCGGGGTCTTCCAGGCTCTGGAGAATCAGGAAGGGAGATCCTTCACGAATGCGCAACAGGGCGAAGTCGCGTTTGTTCTCATAGCCGATGATCCCCCTGGGGAAGCGCAGAACATGGTCAAGGGAAATTTTCTGCAACCCCAGGCGGGTTTGGAATTCCATCATTTTTTCCGCCATATGCTTGCCGCTGCCATTAAATCGTTGTTGTCGGCCAAAATGGCCTGGGCGTTCTCATCCCGGATGCGTAAATAGATTTCTTCCCGGTAAACCAGGGTGTCGTCGGGCACGGCGATGCCCAGGCGCACCTGTTTGCCGTGGATGCTGAAGACGGTGATCTTTATGTTATCGCCGATGTGCAGGCTTTCTCCCGCCCGGCGGGACAGTATCAGCATTATGCCTTCTTTTTATATGTAATTCATCAGGCTGAGCTGCATGATCATGGAAGAGGATTGCAACACGCTTCGATAGGCCAATTCCTGCTGGGCCAGGCGGGTCATAAGCTCTCCCAGGTCCACGTCTTCCAGGGCGCTCAGCCGGTCGGTCTCGTTTATTCTCAGGGACTCCAGTTGATAGGCGATGCTGTCCGCCCGGTTCATCCGGGCGCCTATGGTGGTGCGCACTAGGCCGAGGTGGCTGTTGACGCTCTGGCAGAGGGCCAGTATTTCCTGGGACCCGGTCTGGCTGTTTGTTTCCACAAAGGCTATGGCCTTGCCGATGAGTTCAAAGAGGTTAATGCTCGGGTCGGCGGGATTGGGAGTCGGTCCTTCGTAGCTATAGGGCTGGGAGTAGATGCCGCCGAAGACATCCAGCCCGACATTATTGACGGTCAGGCTGGACTGGGCGCCGATGTTCAGGTCGATGTCGGCCCGGTTGGGCCGGATGATGAACTGATCGCCGGGCACGTATGGCGTTCCGGCGCCAATATCGGCGGGGATTGGCGCGGTGGGGACGGCCCCCAGGTTGAGAAAGCCTCCCTCCACGCCTATGCGGATGGGATCCGCCGGGCTGACGCCGCCCGCCGGAATGGTGGCGTGGCGGCCTTCCACCCAGCTTACTCCGTCATCCATGCTGTATGAATAGGTCAGATCATTACCGTTGATCGCGTCAATGCGCACGGCGATATCCCGTTTGAACACCCCTTGGGCCTCGGCGGGCACGAGAGGGGGAGGGGGCACGGAAGAACTCACATTGTAGGGATAGCTCTGCACCACCGTGGGGGAGTTGGTGTCGCCGTTGTATTGGGCCGCCGGATGCACATATATCCAGGAGCCGTTTTCGTGCACATCATTGGGATCCGAGGCGCTGATCCAGGAGAGATCAAAGGGAGTGGCGGCATTCGGGCCAAGCAGGGTGACAGAAACGCCGCTCACCCCCAAGCGGATTTTGTAGGGATCCCCGTAAGGATTGAGGACATCTCCGACAGCCCCGCTGCCGCTCCAGTCGGCCGGAGTGCTGTCAATCCAGGTCGCGCCTTTATCCAGGGTGTACTGGAAGGCCGGCAAGACCGGGGGAGGGCCTGAATCGCCGTCATCCATAAAACGTATGATGGCGCTTTGGGGCACCTGCCCTTCCACTACAAAGCGCGCCTGGTTCAGACCAGGGTCGCGGGAGGTGGCTCCCATGATCAGGTTGTACGGGGAGGTATCGGTCTTCTGTCCGCTGAAGATGTAGCGGCCGTTGAATTTAACGTTGGCATAGCTGATCATTTGCTCCATGATGGTGCGCAGTTCGTTTCCCAGAATCTCCCGCTGGGTGGAGGAGAGGGTGCCGGTGGAGGCCTGTTCCAGGATTTCAATGACCCTGGACATGCCGGTCTGCACTTGGTCCAGGGTACTTTCCGCCTGCATCAGCCAGCCCTTGGCCATGCTCAGGTTGTCGTTATACTGCTTGATGGCGTAGAGTTGGGTGTTGGAGGCCATGATCTGGGCCGTGCCGTAGGGATCATCCGAGGGGCGGTTGACTTTTTTCTGGGTGGCGCTCTGCAGATGCGACTCCATGTAGGCGCTCAGGGAGTTGTTCATGTTGAACAGAAAATTTGAGTACATCTGGCGTTGCGATACGCGGATCATCTTGCTTCTCCCGTGATTTTACTGTTTCAGCCCGAGCAGGGTCTGGAACATTTCGTCGGCGGTGGTGATCAGCTTGGCCGCCGCTTTGTAGGATGCCTGGAAGCGGATCAGGCTGCTCATTTCCTCGTCCAGGTTCACTCCGGAGATCTCTTCCTGCCGGTCATGGAGCTGTTGGGCTATGGCCATGCTGGCCTTGTTGTGGAAATTGGCGTTGGCCGCTTCATTTCCCACCCCGGAAACCACCTTGGCATAAAAGTCCGGAAGGGTCTGGGTCAGGCTGCGTCCGGTCCAGTCCTTGAAGACCAGCCTTTTTTGCATCAGGTTGCCGATATCCCTGGCCGTGAGATTGTCGCCGCTGCTGAGTTCTCCCCGGCCGTCCAGTCTTCCGGCGTTGATCAGGTTGGGATTTTGGGCAACGTAGTCGTTCAGCCCGATATTGTAAGCGTTGTCGCCCTTTAAGTAGGTGTTGACGCCCAAGGCGGCCAGGACGCCGGAGGTGTCGTTGGCGAAGCCGAAGGTGTAGCCGTTTTTGCCCTGGATGCTCAAGCGGTTGTCGTTGACGCTGATGTTTAGGAAATAGCTTAAACTGTCGCTTTGCGGATTGCCGGCCCCATCAATCCAGTCCACCTGGATGCTGTTCATAGCGTTCACCAGGTCGTTCAGGCTCCAACTGGCGTCAAAATTGACATCCAGGGTCGCCCGCAGGCCGGGCTCGACCATGATGGGATTGCCGGTGACCGGGTCAAAGAGGCAGATGGAAAAATTGCCGTCCTGCAGGCGATCCGCCCAGGGCATGCCGATATAGGAAGAATTGAGGGAGTAATTGGCATCGCGCACCCGGTAGTCGCCCGTCACTGAGATCAGATGGGTGGGACTGGCGCCCTGGCTGTGAATGCGGTTGACCTCCCAGATCAGGTTCCGGGTGAATTCGTCCATATCGTCCCGTATCTTGGCCACCTGGTAATCCATGAACAGGATGTTGCCGCCGATGCTCCCGCCGTGGGTCCGGTGCACACTGAAAGAACCGTCGGGAAATTCCTGGGGAGTGACCAACAGGGGGCCCATGGTCGGCTGGATCCAGTACAGGGCATTTTTGGGGACGATTAGGAAGCGGTCGCCGACAATGAATTCGTTGGCAGGACTCCCAGGGTTGGCGGGGTCGCCGTGATGGAAATAGATCTCTAGGTCCTTGACCAGTACGGGTTTGCTAGAGTCATAGGCCTCGAAATACATTTCATTGCCATTGGCATCGGTCACCCAGGTGCGCCCGCCGTCCAAGGATACCCGGAAGAGCGGCGGGGGATCATCGCCGAGCTTGCCGCCGGTGATAAATTCCACAGTGTATTCATAGCCGTCCGAGCCGTTGAAATCGATGGCGCCGTTAAAGGTGGTGGCCGCGGTTTTGTGTTGGAAGGCCGCCGGACCGTCATAGGAAAGGGCAAAGCTGGTGACGCCGTCCACTAGAGTATGCCCGCCGGAGGTGTTGACTATGAAATTGCCCGCGCCCTTGTCAATCACATCGATGTCGATGAGGGAGGAGAGCTCGCGCACCAGCTTGTCGCGTTCGTCCATCAGGGTGTTGGCGTTGTTCTTGTTTTGGACGTGGTGGATGTTGATGGCCCGGTTCAGCTCGGCCACGGCTACCATGATTTGGTTGGCCCTGGCCACATCGTCGCGGATCATCCCTTCGGTTCTCTCCTCGATTTGCTTAAGGCTTATTTCATTGCTCCGGATGGTCTCGGTCAGGGTCTGGGTGTTGGAGATGAGCGCCTGGCGGCTGGCCGGGTCATCCGGGAATTGGGAAACTTTTTCCCAGGAGGTGAAAAAACTGTTGAGGAGCGAGCCAACCCCCAAGCCGTAGCTCTCGTTAAAGATGTGCTCCACGGTGCGCATATTGTCGGACATGGCGTTCCAGCGCATGTATTCGCTGTTTTTCTGCAAATAATTGCGCTCGATGAACTTGTCGAAATATCGAAACACCTCGGCGGCCTTGACCCCCTGCCCCATTTGTCCAGGGAAGTAATCCAGGGCCGGCCAGGCCTCTAAACGCACCGCTTGGCGGGAATATCCCTCGGTATCGACGTTGGCGATGTTGTTGCCGACGGTCTGCAGGGCGGCTTGGGAAGCGAAGAGGGCTCCCTTGCCGATGTTCAGGAGGCTGTTTACGCCTGTAGCCATTACAGCCTCCCGTTGATTATGGCCGCCTGGGGACGGTGGACGGCGTAAGCGCCCTTGGCGCCATACACCGAGAGTTCTTTTGGGGTGATCTGCTCATAGAGGGTCTCCATGAGCATATGGCTCTGGTCCAGCAGGCTCAAGGACAGGGAGCTGTTCCGTTCGCTCTGCTTTGCGCAACGCTGCTCCGCGAGGTCGATGGCTTGGTAGAGGCGGCGCACGTGCTCTCCTTGTTCCTCGGGCAGGATTTCCGCGTATTCCAGTATCCTGGTTCCTTGCATGTTCTGGCGTATTTCATCGCGCTCCACCGCCAACTGGCGCAGAAGCTCGTGAATGGAAAATTCCAGGCCGGCGATTTCTTCGGTCTTCATGGAGGTCATGAGATCAAATTCCTCCATCTGGAGCTGTTCCAGCAACTCCATGCCTTTGGCCTGGCGGGCGAGGTTGCCGACGATCAGTTCATACATGGAAGACTCCCGCGTCGCGTTCGCTCAAAATATTCTGATCCGCGAAGCTTTTTCGCCCTTCGGCTTCAGAAGCCGGACCGACCGCTGGGCATAATTTGCCGGTGCTGCTCTTCTGGCTGCAAGTTTAATGCCGATTCCGCCGGGGAAGGTACTGCCCGCGGGTCGCGCAAGGGTCTCAGGGCGGCGCTGCCGGAGGGAAAGGAGCCCGCCGGCAACACGGGCGAAGCCGGGGAGCGTCCCGGGCTACTCGTCCGCACGCTGTCCCCCATACGCTGGGCAAGTTGGTCATAAAGCATGTCCGCCAGGCCGATACCGCCGGACGAGGCCATCTTGCGGGCGAATTCCTGGTCATACATACCTTGGTACATGGCCTCTTCCCGGCTGTGCAGGTAGCCGTCCTGGGGCACGTTCTTGCGCATCTGTTCCCAGATCTTCTGGATGAAGATGGCTTCAAAACCTTCGCAGGCTTCGCGCAGCTTGGCCTTCTGATCCTGAGGGGCTTTTAGGTTGGAACGCAGGCGTTCCATCTCCAGCTTGCGCCGGACGTCATCCCCGGCCTGATTCGTAAACAGGGTTAAGGGATCGTTCATCAGATCACCTCCAGGGCGGCGTGCAGGGCACCGGCGGCCTTGATGGTTCGCAGGATGGAGATCACGTCGCGCGGGGTGGCTCCCACGGCGTTCAGCCCATCCACCAGTTCCTGCAGGGTCGCGCCTTCCACGATGTTCAGGCGGCGGATTTCTTCTTCCTGGCCGATCTGAGTGTTGGGGGTGACGGCAGTGCTTCCGCCGCTGAAGGGGCCTGGCTGGGAGACGTCAAAGCCTTCGCGTATCGTCACCTCCAGGTTGCCGTGGGCAACGGCCACCCTGGAAATGCGGACTCCCTGCCCCAGCACGATGGTGCCGGTTTTTTCGTCCACCACCACCTTGGCTGGCATATCCGGGGTGATGTCCAGGTTTTCTATGGAGGCCATCAGTGGCACAAGGTTCCCTTGGAAATCGCCGGGCACGGTCAGTTCCACAGTTCCCACATCCAGGGCCCTGGCAAAGGAGCCGCCCAGGAGGTTGTTCAGGCGCGAGGCCACCTGCTGGGTGGTGGAAAAATCCGGGTTGTACATGTGCAGCAACAGGGCGCTCTGGCTGTTGAAATCAAAGGGTACGCCCCTCTCCACCGTGGCCCCGCCGGGCATAAGCCCGACCGTGGTGATGTTTTTCATGGATTCGGCCTGGTTGCCCTGGACATTGAAGCCGCCGAGAATGAGCGGCCCTTGGGCCATGGCGTAGATATTTCCGTCAAGGCCCTTGAGCGGCGTTTGCAGCAGCACCCCGCCGAGCAGGCTGGTGGCGTCGCCCATGGAAGATACGGTCACATCCATGCGCGAGCCGGGTTTGGCCGAAACCGGCATCCTGGCGGTCACCATGACTGCGGCCACGTTCTTGGGCTTCATTTGCTTTAGGTCCACGGATACGCCCATTTTTTCCAGCATGCTGACCATGGAGCGCATGGTGAAGGTGGAATCCTTCTTGTCTCCTGTGCCCTGCAAGCCCACCACCAGGCCGTAGCCGATGAGCTGGTTGTCGCGCACTCCGCCGAAACCGGCGATATCCTTGATGCGCACCGCTTGTGCGGGCATGACCCAGAGCAGCGCGAAAAACAGGGCCGCGCCGGTGAGGGCCAGAAAGCGGTGGTAAGTTATTGCTGTTACGCGCATTTCGCACTCCTTACATTAAAAAGGCCAGATGACATCCAGGAGGCGGGTGAGCCAGCCTGGGCTTTGCTTGTCGGCCAGCACGCCCTTGCCGTAGTATTCAACGCTGGAATTGGCGAGCTGGGTGGAGAGGATGGAGTTGTCCGAGAGCACATCGCTGCTGCGCACCAGTCCCTTGACGATCATATACTCGGTTTCGGCGTTGACTTTGATTTCTCTAGCCGCGGCCACTTCCAGGATGCCGCCGGGTAGGACGTTGATCACCCGGCCGGCGATGGTGGTGGTAACATTGTTTTCGCGGGTGGTCTTGCCGGTGGCCTCGTGTTTGAGGTTGGTGCCGGCGGCGATGAGCGGGCTGTCACCCACGGCTCCGGCCAGGGTGTTGCCTATAAGGAAGGGAGAGACGGTTTCTCGGCCGAAGGCGGCGCGGACGCCCACATCAACGGTGGACTTGCGTTCGGCGGTGGTGTCGGCTTTATTGGAAGCCTTGGTGTTCTCCACGATTTTGATCAGCACGATGTCCCCCACACGGCGGGCGCGGGTATCTTCAAAAAGCATGGGCGCGGAGGCGCTGAAGATGGATCCGGGGTTGACCTGGCGATCTTCCGGTTCGGTATAGGGCTGAATGTTTCCCAAGGCCGGCAGGTTCGGGGTGACGGCTTGGTCGGAAGCCCCGAAGCAGGCGGTGAGAGCTGGAAGGATGACCAGCAGCATAAGACAGGCGTTTCTCATGTTAAATCTCCTTTTATGAGGGATCTTCTCCCGCTCCGGGGGAGGAGATCCTTTCCAGGCCGGCCCTGGGGGCGCTCTGGCGGGCCATGACGGTTTCGCCGTTGAGGATGGAGGCATAGACCTGGCGCTTGCTGTTGATGTTGCGGACCAGGATGGTTTCACCTCTCACCCCGTCGCCCATGGCCTCGGCGGTGGCGATCAGGCGCACACCGGGACTTTCAAAAATCAACTTGACGATGGCCCCTTTTTTGATGGTGGGGGTATGCCCCAAGTCGCCGGCCAGGATGGGCTGTTCAGCGGCCAGGGGCCGCAAAGCCTGCCAGGGGCCGCCGCGTCCGTCCCAAGGGGATTCACGCAGGTGGGCCAGGTTTTTACGGATAAAGGTGATATTTTCCGGGTAGATGGAGTCACCCCGGTTTACCGGCTGGACGACGCAGGGTACGGTGACCCAGCAGTCAACAAAGACCGTCCCGGTAAGGCGGCGCACCACGCTCCCGTCCAACTCCCGCACGGCCAGGCGCAGACTGAGCCGCCCCGGAGAGATGGCGGAGGGGGTTTCCAGTTCCAGGCGCTGGCTGTTCCCGGCTAGAAAAACATGGGGGGGTAGCCGCAGATCGGAAAGCCCGCCTTCCCCGGGCAGCCTGGAGAGGAACGGGGTCAGAGTTTTGACGGCGAGTTCCTGGAGCTCAGGGGCCTCCAGTACCCGTCCTCCCCGTTGCATGGTCATAGAGGGAGGGTAGAGGCAGAGCGCGGCCAAGTCCTGCCCCAGAGTTTCCAGGATGGCTTGTTGCAGGCGCGGCCTAGTCATGGTCAGGGGAGGGCTGTTTGCCGCCGGGGCGCTCCAAAGTTCGCGGGCCGCCAGGCTTTGCCAGGTTTTTTCGGGCAGGGGGCCGGCGGGCTGGGCGATTTCCCCCAGTCGCAACACCGGACCGTGGATGATGGCCGTTTCCTTAAGGCGCACCCGCCAGGGGATTTGCGCGGCGGATTGGTCGCTGACGCCGGGCAGACCTTCCAGTCCGGGATACGGGTCCGCCGAGGGAGAGGTAGGCGCGGAAAGGCCGACCGCGTCCGCCTGGGACAGAGCGAGGCAGAAGATCGTGCCCAGCAGGGCGAGGCGGAGTGGGGCGCGCATGTAGGTTTACCTCCCGCTTTTCTAGGTTCTCTTGAGTTGGATGGCGGTCTGGAGCATGGAATCCGAGGTCTGGATGGCCTTGGAGTTCATTTCGTAGGCGCGTTGCCCCACGATCATGTTGACCATTTCATCCACGATTTCCACATTGGACATTTCCAGGAAGCCTTGTGCGATAGTCCCGAAGTTCTCTTCGCCGGGCACGCCTTCCTGGGCCTCGCCCGAGGCCTCGGTGACGTTGAAAAGGTTGCGGCCCGTGGCTTCCAGACCGGCGGGATTGATAAAGGTGTAGAGCGGGATATCCGCGGCCGCCAGCTCCTGGTTGTTGCCGTCTAGGGCGGCGATATGCCCGTTTTCCGTCACGATCAGGTGCTTGGTCTCAATGGGCACGGTGAATTCCGGCTGGAGTATGTAGCCGTTAGCGGTTACAATGGTGCCGTCCTGGTTCAGTTTGAAGGCCCCGGCCCTGGTATAGCGTTCTTCGCCGTTCACCAGTACCTGGAAAAAACCGTCGCCTTCAATGGCCAAGTCCAGCGGGTTGTTGGTGTTCTGGTAATCGCCCTGGGAGAAAATCTTGTGCACGGCCACCGGGCGCACCCCCAGGCCTACCTGTATGCCAACCGGGATGCGCTGGTCGCCTTCGACTCCGGTAATGGAGCCGGCCACGCGCATGGTTTGGTAGATCAGATCCTCGAATTCGGCCCGGTTTTTCTTGAAGCCGGTGGTGTTCACATTGGCCAGGTTATGGGAAATGACGTCAATGTTCAGTTGTTGGGCATGCATGCCGGTGGCCGCCGTCCATAATGATCGCATCATAAGCCTTACTCCTTCTAACGATTATAAATTAACGGTTGCGGCCCACCCGGGTGATGGCCTCCCGGTCCACGGTATCGCTGGTTTGCATTACCTTCTGATAGGCTTCAAATTGCCGGTGTGCCTCAATCATGTTGACCATTTCATAGACTACATCCACATTGGGCATTTCCAGGAAGCCCTGGACCATCTCGCCGGGGGCGGCTATTTCTTGCACTTGGGCGCCGTTGCGCGCCCGGTAGAGATTGCCGCCCATTTTTTCCAGATTGCGCAGGTTGTCCACCGAGACCATACCGATCTGTCCAAGCAGGACATCATCTCCGAAGATGCGGCCGTCTGCGGCGATGACCAGGTCTTTGATCCCCGGCGGAAGGATGATTTCACCCCCATCGCCAAGCACAGGAAAGCCCTGTTCCGTGATGATCATGCCTTCGGCATTCAGGCGAAAATGCCCGTTGCGGGAGTAATAGTCGCCAAGAGGGGTACGGATGGTGAAAAAGCCTTCACCGCTTATGGCCAGATCCAGCGGCGCGCCGGTGACCTTGAGCCCGCCCTGTTCGAAATCGGTCAGGGCCACGGCTAGGCGCGGCCTGGCCCGGTGCTGAGGGTCGGGAAAGAGCTTTTGGGAGCGCACGTTGGCTATAGGCTCCATGACTTGGTCATGGGCGAACATGATGAAGGTGTCGCGAAAGGCCAAGCTGTCGCGTTTATAGCCGGTGGTGTTGATGTTGGCCAGGTTGTTGGCGATGCTGTTCATGCGGTGTTCGTTGGTCAGGGCTCCGAACAGCCCGCTAAACATGCTGTTTTGCATGGTAAATTCCTCCTCTTCCTTCCCTGGAACATGGTGTTTTTTCCAGGTCAAAGCCTTCTAAGCAACTTATGGGCCAAACCCCTCATCTCTTTTATTTTCAAGGAAAAACAGGCTACTACCCCCATGCCCCGGCATATTTTTGACCGCAAAATCTTCTTGCCAAAGTCCGGGCTTCCGGCTAAAACCCTCTCCAGGCCGGGGTGGTGGAATTGGTAGACACGCTAGATTCAGGATCTAGTGCTGGCAACGGCATGGGAGTTCGAGTCTCCCCTTCGGCACCAGGTGATAGTCCAACAAAGTCTGAGAAAGGCTGGAAACGCTTGTAAAATAAGGGTCCCAGCCTTTTCGTTTGTCTCACTTCGTCTAACGAAGTACCTGGACATCTACCAACACTATTGGTTAATTTGTTGGTATGAGGACAGCAAACAGGTATTTTGCCAGCGATATACCAACACCAAATAATACTACTCTCCCAACGATTTTTTCAGATGTGTTGGTATCGGCGCCGTTTGGACAAGCAAATATACCAACACGCGATGGAGGTGAGCGTGAAGCTATCAGACATAACTATTAGAAATACTAGAGGAAATGGAAAAATCCAGAAAATGGCTGACGGCGGGGGGTTATTTCTCTACGTTACTGCGGAGGGTAAAAAGTTTTGGCGGCTGGCATACCGCTTTGGCGGTAAGCAAAAAACGCTGAGTATCGGCCCGTATGAGCTGGTCAGTTTACGGGAAGCGCGGGACAAACGGTACGAAGCGAAAAAGCTTCTACTTGAGGGCATTGACCCCGGCGAACAGAAAAAAGCAGCTAGGGCCATTGCCATTGAAGCGCAATGGGAAGATGGGAATACCTTTGAGGCCGTTGCGCGGGAATGGCACCCCATCCGTGAACGGCAGGTCAGTGAACGACAGGCCCACAGAGTCTTGCGGTACCTTGAAACAAATGCCTTTCCAGCTTTTGGGACAAAACCGATTTCGGCAATCAAAGCTCCGGAGGTTTTGGCGATCATCAGGCCCATTGAGGCGGAAGGAAAGCATACGACGGCCAATAAAATACTTTCCGCCTGCTCACAGGTTTTCGACTATGCCATGAATACTGGCCGGATTGAGTACAACCCCATTTTGCGCTTACGCAAGGCTCTCGAAGGTGGCGAAGCCCGGAGCCTCCCCTCCGTCACCGAACCCAAAGAAATCGCCGAACTGCTGAATAAAATTGACCAGGTCGGCAGTTCATTCAGCATCCTCAGCTACCTCAAAATTCTGCCATATGTGTTCACTCGCCCGTCAGAACTGCGGCTTGCTAAATGGACGGAGTTCGACCTCAAAGAAAATCTCTGGAAAATTCCCGCCGAAAGGATGAAAATGCGGCGTGATTTTACCGTTCCTCTGTCGCGTCAGGTTCTTGGATTGTTAAGGGCGCTGCATGTGTTTTCGGGCAGGGGCGAATTTGTATTCCCCAGCCCACATACCGCACTGCCGGGGAAACGCTGGCAAAGGAGTATCCTGTTGTGGACAAGACACTGGCTCCATTAGATGCGGCCCTGGACAAATTGCTGAAATTACATCAGGAGTTTGATGCCTTGGTTAGAAAACTGGCGGCTAAGAAGTGAATGAATCAAGGCATCCCATCATTCGTGGTGGGGTGCCTTTTTCACAAATCGCCTTTAACTTGACAAGGCATTCAGAGAAGTCTAACGTCGTCTAACTGGCTCCAGAGTAACAATAAAATAGATACTGTTGGTATTTATGTTGGCAGGTAAAATTTTTTATAAAATAAAAATTAGCTAATATAGTATGTTAAATGAAAACTTCGATTGCCGTCTTGATGGGGACCGCCTACGCCATGGGCACTTTCAACGATAATTTTTTCAAGCAGGCCGCGCTGTTGCTGGCTGCCATCGCCCACCTCGAATGGATTCAGGGCGTCGCCACCGTGCTTTTTGCCCTGCCTTTCGTCCTCTTTTCTGCCTGGGGAGGGTGGCTCGCGGATGCCTTTCCCAAAAAACTGATCATAGTGCGCTCCAAGTACCTGGAGCTTGGGGCCATGATCCTCGGAGCTTTTTCCATTTGTTCCACGGGCGTAATTACGCACTGGGGGGGCATGGTGGCCGTGGTCTTTCTCATGGGTTTGCAATCCACCTTTTTCAGCCCGGCGCTTAACGGGGCCATTCCTGAAAATTTCCCCGCCCGCGAAGTACCCAGGGTGAACGCCCTGCTCAAGCTGGTCACCACGGCCACCATACTGGCAGGTTTCGCCTTGGCCGGGGTGGTGCTCGAACTCCCGCCACCCGCATTCATGTGCACCTTGCTGCCCGAAGGGCATCTGGCCTTCGGCCGTGTGGGCATAGGCGTTTTTGCGGCGCTGGTTTCCGTGGTCGGCATCCTTGCCGCCCACGGCATAGGAGAAAGCCCGGAACGAGAATGGTCAAAGGCGCCCTTTCCCTGGTTTGGTCCTCTGGATTCCTTGCGCCACGCGCTGGAATGCCGGAAAAACGATCAAGCCCTGTACCTGGCGCTGGCCGGGGAGGCGTTTTTTTACGGCATATCCTCCTTTGTGCTTCTCTGTCTCCCCAATTTGGGGGTGCGCCTCGGCTTTTCCCTCACCGTCACAAGTCTGTTTCCCGTGGCGCTAACCGTGGGTATCTGTATAGGCTCCGTGCTTGCCGGGCGGCACGAGGCAGGGGTCTGGCGGAGTTTCATGTTCCCCGCCGGGACAGGCATGGGGCTCTGGCTTCTCGCCGCCGCCTGCGCGCCGTTTTTGCCTTCCGCCCTGTATCTGCCCTGGCTCCTCGCCGCCTTTACCTTTACCGGCATCTGCGGCGGCCTCTACCTCATCCCACTGGTCAGTTTCATCCAAATCCGGCCTCTGGCCTGGGAAAAGGGCAAGGTGCTCGGCATTTCCAATTTTGCTTCTTTCGCGGGCATTCTCTTCTCCGGCCTTGTCTTCGCCCTTCTCGGCTTTATGCATCCCGCCCTGTTGCTGCTCTGCGCTGGGCTGGTCATTTTTGTGTTTATGATTTGGGCCGGCCGGTTGTTGCGTGTTCTTCCGGTGAAGAACGCCTAAAAAATAACCTCGCCGTTGATGTAATAAAGTTCCTTGATGTCCGGGCGCTTCTCTTTCAGGATCTCGTAGCCGCGCTGGGCGCGCTTGCCTAAGCCGCAGTGCACCAGCACCGGCTTGCCCTGCGGCACCTCGTTCAGGCGAGTTTCCAGCTCGTTGACCGGGATATTCAGCGCGTCGGGATAATGCACGGTGACATATTCATTGGGATTGCGCACATCGAGTATGACCAAGTCCGTCTGTTGCTGGACCATGGCTTTTCCTTCTTCCGGCGTTATGGGGCCGGGTTCCGCCGCCATAACGTCCAGAGCGGCGGATAGGGCTGCGGCCAATATTAGAGTGGAGATAAAAAAGGATATGTCACGCAAACGCATACGATCCTCCAAATTAAAAATTAAGGGCAGGGCTTAAGACAATAAAATACGTTACCGTGTTTTTGTCAAGGAGGCTTTCACCCGTCATCGGCCAGGTCGGTCGCGGGCGTCCAAGGTTTAATGATTCTGGACGATCCGCTCAAGTCCTGATAACTATAGCTCATGGTGCAGGCTTTAGCGCGGGGGCGTATATCCGGTTATACCCGTTGCCTGTGGAGTAAGAATGAGACTGTGGGTAAAGCTAGGCGTAAGTTTCGGGCTGGTCATAGCCGTCATGACGGCCTTGTCCTTGTATGTCGTCTTCGGTCTGGCGGAGGTGAGAAGCGGCAGTGAAATTATCGCCAAATCATACATGCCCGAGGTGCGGGACATCGTAAGCATTGAGCGTGTGGTTCTCGCCGCCGTGAATGAAATGAACCAGTATATAGGAAGCAGTGACCCCAAATATTGGAGCGAGGGCTGGGGCAAGATGCGGGAGGCCTCCGAGTCTCTTGAACGGGTTTACGCTTCCGCCGTCAGCGCCCAGGCGTCCGCTGAACTTTCTCAAGTTTTTTTAACCGCCGAACATTCCCTATCCGATTACATGCGGGCTTGCCAAAGCACGCGCGAGATCATGGAGAATATGTCCGAGGTCATGGAGCGCATGGAAAAGGCGGCCATGACCTTCAACAGCCTGTTCAGCATATTCACCAGTGAGCAGGGGTACATGGTCATGTCCGACCATGAGCAGCATGAAAATGATTTCAGGGTCAGGCTGGACCTGTTCAACCGTAGCTACAACGCCATGACCTTAAGCGATGAATTACGCTTTCAATTCATTGCGGGGCTGAACCTGGACAAACCGGATATGGCGGAAAAAGCCATGGAACACTACCACTTAGTCGTGTCCATGGCTGACAAGCTGGCCGTGGATACTCCAGACAGGGATCTGCAGGAGCTGGTCGTCAAGGCCGCCGCCGCATCCAAGGAGCTTTTGGATAATGGAATCGCCTACATAAAACTGTGGCGCGAACGGCACCTGGTTGCTTCCGAACGTTCCATCCTGCAGGAGGAACTGATCAGCGCCACTTACCTTATTTCCGCGCTGGGCATAGAAAAGACCATGACTTTGTCCGACAGCGCCGCGAGTATCATCTCGCAGCTTTCAATACACCTGCGACTGGGCCTGCTGGCGGTAGTGTTCATCGCGGTGGTTTTTTCCGTCCTGCTCACCCGCCACATCACCAGGCCCCTGCAACAAGGCGTGAGTTTCGCGGCTAGTCTGGCCGCCGGGCGTCTGGATGAAACCCTGCGCATAACCGGCAGAGATGAAGTCGGCGAGCTGGCTGCGGCCCTGAACAGCATGGGGGCGACCTTACGGCAGAAAATAGAGGAATTGTCTTTTGCCAAGGAAGAAGCTCTGCGCGCCAGTTCCGCCAAAAGCAATTTTCTTGCCAGCATGAGCCACGAAATGCGCACGCCCATGAACGCCATCATCGGCATGACTTCCATCGGCAAGACGGCCGTCGATCTGGAGAAAAAAAACTACGCCTTCGGAAAAATTGAAGGGGCCTCGGTCCATTTGTTGGGGGTAATCAACGACATTTTGGATATGTCCAAGATCGAGGCCGACAAATTTGAATTGTCCGCGGTGGAGTTCAGTTTTGAAAAAATGCTCCAGCGGGTAGTCAATGTGATTAACTTCAAAATGGAGGAGAAGGGGCAGATTTTCAGCGTACATATTGACGGAAAGATTCCGGATATGCTGGTGGGAGACGACCAGCGCCTGTCTCAGGTCATCGCCAATCTGCTGTCCAATGCCGTCAAATTCACTCCGGAAGGCGGATTTATATTCCTTAAGGCGCATTACGAGGGCGAAGACGGCGACCAGGTCGTCCTGCGCCTTTCGGTGAGTGACACCGGCATAGGCCTCAGTGTGGAGCAGCTGGACCGTCTGTTTCAGTCTTTCCAGCAGGCCGACATCAGCACCACCCGCAAGTTCGGCGGCACCGGGCTTGGCTTAGCCATTTCTAGGCGCATTGTCGAGATGATGGGCGGAAAAATATGGGTGGAATCCGAGCCGGGTCAGGGCGCGACCTTTATCTTCAACATCCGGGTCGGCCGGGGTTCGGCCGTTTCGCAGCCGTACGCGGCCATTGCTCCGAATTGGGGGGCTATCCGGGTGCTGGCGGTGGATGACGCGCCGGACGTGCTGGAATTTTTCAAGGATACAGCCGACAGTATGGGCTTTGCCTGTGATACGGCCTTCGGTGGCCGGGAGGCCTTGGCCCTGGTTGCGCAAAAGGGGCAATATGATGTGTATTTCATTGACTGGAAAATGCCGGACATGGATGGGATGGAGTTGACCCGTCGGCTCAAGGCGGACAAAAGCGTGCCTTCTGTCGTGATCATGATCTCGGCCATGGAATGGAATATGCTGGAAAAAGAGGCCAAAAGCGTAGGGGTGGATACCTTCCTGTCCAAGCCGCTGTTCCCTTCGACCATCGCTGATTGTCTTAGCGCCTGTCTGGGACAAGCCAAAGGCGCCGGCCCGGAAAAAGTCCGGGACGCGGTGGAATCTTTCGTCGGTCGCTGTGTACTTCTGGCCGAAGATGTGGAGCTTAACCGGGAAATCGTCCTGACCCTTCTTGAAGATACGGAATTGACCATTGACTGCGCGGAAAACGGGGCGGAGGCGGTACGCATGTTCAGCGCCGCGCCGGATCGCTATGACATGATTTTTATGGATTTGCAGATGCCGGAGATGGACGGTTATGAGGCCACCCGGCGCATCCGCGCTCTGGATAATCCTCGGGCCGGGCAGATTCCCATAGTGGCCATGACCGCCAATGTTTTTCGTGAAGATATTGACAAATGTCTGGCCGCGGGCATGAACGGGCATTTGGGCAAGCCCCTGGATTTCAACGAAGTTTTGAGCAAACTATGCCAATACCTGCCCGTGTCCGAGCCGTCGCCCGACCCTTCATAGCAAGCGGCAAATTGGGCTTGACAGCCGGGGGGCTTTCTACAAAAGTTAGCCGGAAGCTAAAAATATATCCAGGAGTGATCCATGTCTTCTATTGAAGCGCAAAGAACCTATGCCTTGGTGGGAACCGGCGGTTGCGGCAAGACCAGCCTGGCGGAGATGTTGCTTTTGCAGGCCGGGGTGATCAATCGCCTCGGCAAAATTGAGGAAGGAGGCACGACCCTGGATTTTGAACCGGAGGAGATCAAGCGCCGGGGCAGCATCCAGCCGGCCCTGGCCACTTACGAGTGGAAGGGGGATCGGCATTTTCTCATGGACTTGCCCGGCGACGGAAATTTTACGGGGGATATGGATCTTCTGTTACTGGCCGTGGATTTTGTCGTTTTCACCCTGGACGCGGTGGACGGCGTGCGCCCGCTGACAAAAAAACACTGGCAGGCGGTGAAGAAAGCCGGCCTGCCCGCCTGTTGCTTCATCAACAAGCTGGACCGTGACCGGGCTGATTTTGATCAGGCTTATGCTGGGCTGGTCGGTCTGGGGATCAAGCCGGTGTTGCTCTACGCCCCTCTGGGCAAAGGCAGCCTTAATGGCTTGGTGGACGTGCTGGCGGGCAAGGCCCGGATTTTTCAGGCCGATGGGTCGGTGCGGGAAGAGGAAATCCCGGCGGATCAGCGGGAAGTCATGCGTGCTCTCCGGGAAGCGGCCATTGAAAACATCGCGGAAAGTGATGAGGCCTTGATGGAAAAATACCTGGAGGCCGGGGAGCTTTCCCAGGAAGAGATCCTCCGCGGGCTGCGCCAGGGGGTAATCCAGGGGGACCTCACCCCGGTCATGGCCGGATCAGCTCTGGAAAACAAGGGCGGCCGGCAGCTGCTGGACCTTCTGGCCGCGGCCCTCCCTTCGCCTCTGGACCGCCCTCCCTTGGTTAGCGCGCAGGGCGAAGAACTGCGCATTGACCAGGCCGGTCAGCCCCTGTGTTTTGTTTTCAAGACCATCCAGGATCCTTTTTCCGGCGTGCTCAGCATCGCCCGGGTCATCTCCGGCAGCGTGAACAGCGAATCTTCCCTAAAAAACATGCGCAACGGCGAAATGGAGCGCATGGGAACCCCCATTCTGCTGACCGGCAAAAACCAGTCCCCCACCAAGGATAATTTAGGTCCGGGCGCGCTCCTGGCCTTGGCCAAGCTGAAAAATACCCACACCGGCGATACCTTGGGCCCGGATAAGCTGAATTTTTCCCTGCCTGTTCCCACCCTGCCTCCGCAACTGATTTCCTACGCTCTGTCCCCCAAGGAAAAGGGCGATGAAGAAAAAGCCTATGCCGCCATGCAGAAGCTCACGGAGGAGGATGTCACCCTGCGCCTCAGCCGCGACGAGGAAACCGCGGAGATTATCGTCTCCGGCATGGGGCAACTGCATATTGAAATCGCGGTGGAAAAGGCCAAACGCCGCTACAAGGTGGAGATACTGCTGAACACCCCCAAAGTTCCTTACCGGGAAACAATTAAGGGTAAAAGCCAGGTGCAGGGCCGGCATAAAAAGCAGACCGGCGGTCGTGGGCAGTTCGGTGACTGCTGGGTTGAGTTTGAGCCCATGCCCAAAGGCGCGGGCTACCTTTTTGAAGATGCCATCGTGGGCGGGGTCATTCCCCGCCAGTATATCCCGGCCGTGGACAAGGGAGTACAGGAGGCCGCGGGCAGAGGGTTCCTGGCCGGCTACCCCATGGTGGACTTCAAGGCTCGTCTTTATGACGGCAGCTATCATAACGTGGATTCCTCGGAAATGGCCTTCAAGATCGCCGGGTCCCTGGCCTTCCGCAAGGCCATGGAACAATGTCGGCCGGTGCTTTTGGAGCCAATAGTCACCCTGGCGGTATCCATCCCGGATGAATTCATGGGTGATGTCATCGGCGATCTCTCCAGCCGCCGGGGCAAGGTGCTGGGATCGGATTCCACCGCCGGAATCACCGAACTCAAGGCCCATGTGCCGATGAGCGAAATCCTGCGCTACGCCCCGGACTTGCGCTCCATGACCAGCGGGCAGGGAGTGTTCACGGCGGAGTTTTCCCATTACGAGGAAGCCCCGCCGCCGGTGACCGAAAAGGTGGTCGCCGAATACCAGAAGGTCCGGAAGGAAGAGGAATAGGTGGCTGTAACCGGGGCTCCGCCCCCGGTTTACCGCTACTCCAGCACGTAGTTGACCTTGCCGCTTTTGCGGGGCGCGGCTTCCGGGCGTGGACCGTCGGGCCAGCCAACGGCGGCGCAACCGTATATGTAATTTTGCGGAGGCACGCCCAGTTCGGTGAGCAGGGCGCGGAACCGCTCGTCCGGGCAGGCGCTGCCCATCTGGTTGATCCAGCATGTTCCTAGGTCCAGGGCGTGGGCGGCCAGGAAGATGTTGCCCAGGGCCAGGGCGCAGTCGGCCTCGGCATTGGGCTTGGCGGGGTCGGCGGAGACCATGATCAGTGCCGGGGCATGGTAGCTGACCGTGTACTCGGGGTTTCCCACGAATTTTTGGTAGATATTCTCAGGCATGCGGGCCACGGCTTCCTTGAGGGCAACGGTGAGGTCGGCGATGCGTTTTTCCCCGGCCAGCACGACAAAATGCCAGGGCTGGCGTCCCATGGCGCTGGGGGCGTAAAGGGCGGCTTCCACGATCTTTTCTAAAAGCTCCCTAGGCACAGGCTTGGGCAGGTATTTGCGGATGCTGCGCCGGGTGAGCAGATTGCGTAAAATGGCCTCTTGCATGGGTATTCTCCTTTTTTTTCAGGTTCCGGGACATAGCCGGAGGATCATTGCGGGCCTTGGGAATATGGGCTTTGCGCGGCCTTTTCCTTGGCCCGCCTGGCCGCCCGGAAGGAGCGCAAGCCCAGGATGAGGAATACCAGCGGCAGGATAAAGGTGCCGAATAGAAAACCGAAGGTAGTTGCCCCGTTATAGCCGTCCATGGGTGTGTTCATCACCGACTGCACCCCGACGAAGAAGGTGACAGCGAAAAGGATTAGCCAGACGAAGCGCATACGTTTGCTCCTGTGGTAATTCCCGTATCTTGAAACGGCGTCTTTGGCAATGCGGGGGCTAAGGACGGCGGAGGCGCGCCCATCAGTATTCGATCCCCGGACGGACTTGGGCGCCGGCGTCATGCGGGTGTTTGACCAGGGTCATGCTGGTGACCAGATCCGCCTCCCGGGCCAGCCATTCCGGCAGGCCGCGGCCGGAAAGCACCAAGTGGGTGTTTTCCCGGCGGCATTGTTCAATCAGGGCGCGCAGTTCCTCTTCAGTGAGCAGTCCGCTCTCCAGGGCGTACAAGGCCTCGTCCAGCACCAGGAGATCGCTGGCCGGCGCGCGTTTTCTGGCCCAGGCCAGAACCTGCTGCGCCGCCTGGGTGTGCGCGGCCCGATCTTTTTCCTGGATAAAAAAACCGCGTCCGCCGATGAAAAAATCTTCCCCCAGAAGCTGCCGAAGCACGTTCTGCTCCCCGGCCTGCACATCGCTTTTGATCAGTTGGGCGAAGGATACCCGTAGTCCCTGACCCAGGGCGCGCAGGGCCTGTCCTGCCGCGGCCGAGGTCTTGCCCTTTCCGTCGCCGGTATAGATAATCAGCATTCTCCGCCTCCCATGCCGCGCGCTTACTCTAACACGGGCATGGCGTTCCGGGCAAGGTCGGATATTTTGTCCTTGGCAAGGCGCGGGGATCCGGCTATGTTTTTTTGGCGCCGTCCGCCTGGATTCACGGCGCTGGAGCCAATTTTGCCTGAACTGCCGGAAGTGGAAACCATCGCCCGCACCCTGGCCCCCCAGGTGTTACGGCGTGTTCTGGGAAACCCGCGCTGTTTCGGGGGTAAGACCCCTCAGGCCGGACGGGAGTTCCTGCCCCTGCTGGAAGGGGCGGAGGTAGCCGGGGTGCGCCGCCGGGCAAAGCTTCTGCTCCTGGATCTGCTCGATGTCTCGAACCGTCCCCTGATCATGGCCTTTCACCTGAAAATGACCGGCCACCTTTTCGTTCACCCCCTGGAGGCCGTGCCGCCAAAGCACACCAAGCTTATTCTGGATCTTTACCCGGACAGCAGGACGTCCGCCCCGGAGGCTCGTCTTTTGTTTGATGATGCGCGCACCTTCGGCTACTGCCGGATCCTGCGTCCGGAAAGCCTGGAAGAATGGCCTTTCTGGGCTGCCCTGGGGCTGGAGCCACTAGAGCATGCCCCGGAGGAACTGGCCGCCGCCCTGGCCGGAAAAAAGCGCCAAATCAAAAATTTGCTTTTGGATCAAAGCCTCATTGTCGGCATTGGCAATATCTATGCCGATGAATCGCTTTTTAGGGCGGGGATTCGCCCGGATCGCCAGGGCGCGGGGATTCCTGGGGAACGCTTGCTTGCCCTGGCCGGGCATGTCCAGGAGATTTTGCGCGAGGCCATTGCCGCCTGCGGCAGCTCCATCCGCGACTATCTGGACGCCCAGGGCAACTCCGGGGCCTTCCAGGACAATTTTAAGGTCTATGGACGCGGAGGAAAACCCTGCCAGGTCTGCGGAGGCATCCTGCAAAGCTGCCGGGTGGCCGGGCGCGGCACGGTCTATTGCCCGCGCTGCCAAAAATGAAGAACAGGCTCATGGAAGGGAAAAACGCCGCCGGCCTGCGTCTCATCCCCGGCTATGTCCGTCTGCCGTCCTGGCTGGACGGCCTCTTCCTCCGGGGGAACATCTCCCCGGAGGCGCATGCGGGCGCGGCTCGCGCCTTCGGCCTTCGTCCGGGACCGGAAGTCTGGAAGCTTTTCATGGAGAGCTTTTTCGCCCTCATGGGCACGCTCCTGATCCTCTGCGGCCTCATTTTCCTCCTGGCCTGGAACTGGGAGAATCTTTCCCGTCAGGGCAAATTCGTCATCGCCGAAGTCCTGTTTGCCATCTGCGGCCTCTGGGCCTGCCTGCGTTGGATCGCGGCTTCTCCAGCAAGTCCGCCCCAAATTCCATCCAAAATTCCATATGACGCGCGCTTGGCCCTGCTGGCCGGAGGGCTTCTCGGCGGCGCGCTCCTGGCCTTGTACGGGCAGATCTACCAGACCGGGGGCGACCCCTGGGAACTCTTCCGGGCCTGGAGCCTCCTGCTGATCTTCCTGGTCCTGGCCGCGCGGGAGGCGCTTCTCCTGGTTCCTTTGTGGATCGTCGCCAGCCTGTGGGCCTCCCTGTACTTCCTGGAAGCGCATCCGGATTTTCCGCCGCTGGAAATTTCCCTGGTCCAGTTTTTCTTTCTGATCCTGGCAGAACTCCTCCACCGCTTCACATCCCTGAACCCCAGGCGCGTCCTCTGCCGCCTCATCGGCGGCGCGGCCTTTATCCTGCTCACCGCGCAAATGATTTTGCTAATGCAGATGGGTGACTATTACAGGCGCCCGATCGCCGTTTTCCTCTCCCCGGACTGGGGGTTGTCCCTTTACTTCGTCGGTCTGGGCGTGGCTTTGTTTTTTTATTACCGCCCGCGGCCGGATCTCTTCCTCCTGGCCTGCCCCATCCTGAGCGCCGCCGTTTATCTGCTGGCCTGGATCATCCTGAACATTGACAACTGGTTTGCCGGCAGCCTGCTGCTCAACGGTCTGCTCATCATGGGGCTCGGCCTGGGCGTATCCAAGCTGGTGCTTCATCTGCGCAAGCTCTTGCGGGAGCGGGCGCGCCTGAAAACCGGCGTTGCGGAAGCGTTTTTCAAGGCCGAGGAAGAGGAGCGCCTGGCCTTGAGCCGCTGGCTGCTGGAGAAAGAGGCCTTGCCCCAGGCGGAACTGGAGGACTTTTTCCGGGAGGATGTCGCCAGGCTGGGGCGGCGGGAACCCTGGATCAGCAAAATTTTCACCAGCCTGAGCGCCTGGGCGGGTTCGCTCCTGTTGTTCGGTTTTCTGGTGCTGATCCTGGCGGATTTGTTTCCGCAACGGCAGTTCATAGGTTTGCTCGGGCTGGCCTTCTGCGCCGCCTCCGTTCCTTTGGAGCGCAAAGAATCCTTGGCCTCGCGCCAGTTCAGCCGGGTGGCCGCCTTATGCGGCCTGGCCATGTCCTGCTTCCTTACCGATTTCCATGAACAGTCCAGCCTTGTTCTGCTGGCGGCCCTGTTCGCCTGCCTCTGGATCAGCCGGCGGCATCTCGCGGACAAAAGTGCCGCCGCCATCGGCCTGCTGGTCTGCCTGGGCCTGTTCCTGGCCTGGCATGTTCCAAGGGATACCGGCTATTACCTGTATAATTTTTCCCTGGCCCTGGGTCTGCTTTTCGGACTTTACCAGCACGGCCTTCCGCTCCAGCCCTCCGGCCGGATCCAGGATCTGCGCCGGAGCGCGGCCCTGGCCTGCCTGGTTTTTTTTTCCTTCATGCTCCTGGCCGTCTCCATCATCGGCGCTATTGGCGAATGGTGGCTGTCCTGGTTTTACCTGTACCCCCATGCCCTGTCCCTGCCCCTGGTCCTGCTGGCCTGCCTGGCGGCGATCTGGCGCGGGCGGGCCTCCCTGCGCCCCTTGGTTTTGGCCGGCGGGCTGGTCTTTATGGCCGCGGCCTATTTTACGCCGGCCTGCGGTCTGGGGATGGCCTTGCTTTTCCTGACCAGGGCCGCCGGCAAGGATGCCCTCTCCGGCCTGGCCACCTTTTACCTGAGCCTGGATCTCTTTTTCTACTACTATAATCTGGATATCCTCCTGCGCGACAAGGCCCTGCTCCTCCTGCTCTGCGGCTCCGTCCTGCTGCTGGCCGTCCTGTTGCTGCGCCGTCTGGTCAGAATTGGAGAAATTCATGTCTGATCCGCGCCGCGTCCGCATTTTCATCGCCTTGGTGTTGCTGATCTTCCTGGCCGCGTACAATTATTTAATCCTGGGCCAGGAAAAGCTCCTGGCCGACGGGCGGAGAGTCATCCTGCGCCTGGTTCCCCTGGACCCGCGCTCCCTGATGCAGGGCGATTACATGATCCTGGCCTTTGCCGTGGAACGGGATATCCTTAAAGCGATGCGGGAACAGGATAAAAAGGAGGGCGAAGAGGAGGAGAGTTCCCGGAAGCGCAGGGGACTGGCCGTGTTGCGCCTGGAAGGGGATCTGGGCTGTTTTGTCCGCCTGCACGCCGGAGAAAAACCGGCCCCGGATGAAATTCTCCTGGAATACAAGATGACCGGTAGGGACATAAAAGTCAGCGGAGGAGCCTTTTTCTTCGAGGAAGGCCTGGCCGGTTTATACAGTCAGGCCCGCTACGCGGAGCTGCGCGTGGCCCCCGGTGGCTGGTCCCTGATCAAGAACCTCCTGGATCAGGATATGCGAATCCTGCGCAAGGAAGAAGGCGTTTTGGAAAACAGGTAGGAGACGGAAAGAAGTTCGCTAGGGAAAAGAAGCCATTTTCAGCCTTGACGGCGAGTTGCTGGAAGGCTATTTCCTTGTCTTTGAACCTTTGAAAAGCATCGACTTGTTCATGAAGCCCCCAAACATAGCTATGTTGTTGTCTGAAACGAAGATATCGATATCGCATTCGAGGTGCTGTATTATAGCGAAACTCCGGTCTGAAGTTTTTGCGCCTCAGACCAGCCATAAAGTGTCCGTGACGCTACTGGCCCAGAACCAGCCGTAGCCGCCGAGCTGGGCAATATTTCAAAAGTCTGCCGTACCATGGGCTTTTCACGGGGTATATTTTAAAGGAAGGCCGCTTTTGACATCCTCCTTTCCCGAAGCTCTTTAAAGTAGCGCTGCTGAGTGATCAGTGGCGGCAAACTCAAACGGTCATGTTGGCGCCCAAGAAATAAGACAGGTCGCCGGAAGATCCGTCGTATAACCCCAACAGGGAACTATAGCCGAAACCTTGGGAAGCGGCGGCCTTGATGAAAATATCCACGGACTGCATCCCCAGGTTGGCCTTGGCGGACTGCCGCGCCATCAGAGGAGTGCTGGCCTGGCTGGTTTTTTCGATATTGCCTAGGGCTTGGATGTACAGGAACTGTTCGCCCAGTTTCGGGTTCTCGGCAAGCAGGGCCGTGACCATTTCCCGCAGGATCGGGTCAGAAGAGCTGACTTCAATCCGTCCTTCCTGGGAGGCGCTCAGGAAGAAATCCTGGCTTTCCTCCAGCCCCAAGGCATAAATGCTGGCCTGCATAAGCAGGGTGAAGGAGTTTTCCATCTCTTCCCGGTATTCCCGCACCATGGCGAAGGTAACCGGGCCGCCTTGGGTTTCGCGGAGTTCTTGCACCGCCCGTTGCATGGCGGTCTGGCCGGGGCCAGAGAGCATGTTACCGCCATAGGCGCTGAGGGCGTTGTTTCTGGCGTTCCGCGACAGGAGCGCATCGGCGCCGGAGACGCTGTTCTCGTCTTTTTCCTTGGAAGGGAGCAGATAGTCCGTAAGCGATGCGCTGTTGGCATTGATGTTCTGCACAGACATGTTTTTCTCCTTAAATTGTCCGGCAACTTTTTCCGGCCGGAATTCTCCCGGCTAACATTGCATAAGCCGTGCCGAAAAGTCCGGCGGCCGCCA
The DNA here is from genome assembly GCA_009782775.1 of Desulfovibrionaceae bacterium. Classification (GTDB taxonomy): domain Bacteria; phylum Desulfobacterota; class Desulfovibrionia; order Desulfovibrionales; family Desulfovibrionaceae; genus WRHT01. Next base: position 48,621 of record WRIL01000008.1, on the reverse strand, counting down.
GCATCCGGCATTGCCCGGGCAGAAGGTTTTGCGGAAGCTGGCGGAAGGGTATTTACTAGGTCTGTGAAAAAAGTTATCAAGGGGCAGTTTTAAGGATCTCTGGCGCATCCTGAAAATTTTAACCGGCCGGCCGGCCTTTCTCCGCGCAGAGGGGATTAAAGTCCTTAAATCATGTCAGAAGACGCAGAACATCTGGATTTTTCCGACCACCGCTCAGCCAATATCCTTTTCGGGCCGCAGGGCCGCAACTTGCGCTGCCTGGAAGAGCTTTCCGGTTTGCGTATCCAGAGCCGGGGAAGCAGCCTGGCGCTTCTGGGAGACCAGGTGGAGCGCGCCCTGGTCGGAAATCTGCTGGCCCAGTTTTATGCGATGTCGCAGGCGGGCGGAGAATTCGGGGCCGCAGATTTTGAACACGCCTACCGTTTGCTGCGCCAGCATAATGATTGTGACTTGGGGGAGATTTTCCGGCAGGTCATCCCCATAGGCTCTTCCCGCAAGAGCATCATCCCCCGGAGCCTCAACCAACGATTTTACGTCCAGGCCCTGCGCGAATGTCCGCTGGTCTTCGGCGTGGGGCCGGCCGGCACCGGCAAGACCTACCTGGCGGTGGCGGTGGCCTTGTCCATGTTGCTGCCCCGCAAGGTCAAACGCATCGTGCTGACCAGACCGGCGGTGGAGGCCGGGGAGCGTCTGGGTTTTCTGCCGGGGGATCTTGCGGAAAAGGTCAATCCCTACCTGCGGCCGCTTTACGATGCCCTGCATGACATGCTGGATATGGAAAAGGTGGCGGAAATGCTGGACAACGGCATCATTGAGATCGCTCCCCTGGCCTTCATGCGCGGACGGACCCTGAACGACGCCTTCATCATCCTGGATGAGGCCCAGAACACCACCCCGGAACAGATGAAAATGTTTCTGACCCGCTTGGGTGCCGGCTCCCGGATCGCGGTGACCGGGGATATCACCCAGATCGATCTCCCGGCGGATCACGGGCCGCCGCGCTCCGGCCTGAAGCATGCCCTCAAGGTTCTGGCGGGAGTGGAGGGCATCAGGAAAGTTTTTTTTGCCAAAGAGGACGTCCTCCGCCATCCTTTGGTGGGACGTATCGTGGAAGCTTATGACGCAGAAGAAAACCCTGCCTGACCTACCGGGCAAAGCTTCCTGGCTTCCGTGGGGGTTTGCGCGGTTCCTCCGTACGAACCCCGGTATATGGGTCCTTTTGGCCCTGATTGTTTTGGCGGCCTTCGTCGCCAGCTATGAATGGGGGCAAAGCCCGCACACCTACATGCTTGGGGAGATAGCCGACAGCGATATAATCGCGGATTACGCCTTCAGCTTGCAAAATCATGAAGCCACTCGTCTCCGGCGGGAAGCCGTCCAGAAAGCCCAACCGCTGATCTGCACTCTGAACACAGAGTCGGTGGACGCCATGCATGCGCGCATCCGGGACTGGGTGCTGGAGGCCTTGCGGACGGAGGAAGACCCCCAGGCCATGCTCCGGCTGCGCCTGGAAGTGTCTGAAGCCTTGGGGGTGGAATTGGGCGAACGCATGTTCAGCCTCATGGCCAACCCGGATTTTCAGAACCTGCTGGAGAACGTGATGCTGCCCTGGGCAACGCGGCGGCTACGGGACGGGGTTGCGCCGGATGTGCGCAAACTCGCCTATTACAGCGGCGGGGTAATCATTCGCGATCTGAACGGCGGGCAGGAAACCCTTTTGCCTGATAGCCGGCATATCCAGGATCTCAAGGATTTTGCCGTGGATCTGGAACTAGAGGCGCGCGCCCAGCCCATCAGTCTCCAAGGCAAACGGTTGTTTGTCCTGCTCTTGGGCAGCTTGGCCGAGGCAACCTTGACCCTGAATGAAGAAGCCACCTTGCATCGGGCTCGCGAAGCGGCCCAAAATGTGCGTCCGGTGGTGCAACATGTAAAAGTCGGAGAGATCCTCGTGCGCCAGGGCGAGGCGGTGGATGCGGAAACATTAGCTAAGCTTGATGCCCTGTGGGCGCACAGCGCGGCTCGCTTTAAACCCCAGATTTTTTTCGGGGGCGTAATCTTCGGGGCCATAAGCTGCCTGGGGTTGTTTTATTCCCCCGGACGGCGCAAGGGTTCCGGCGCCAGCGCCAAGGAACTGGTTTTTGTGGCCCTTCTGGTCCTTTTTATGACCCTGCTGGCCAAGTTTTTTTATTTCATAGGCTTTGCCCTTAATTCTTCGATCCTGAATCTCAGCTTGGGAACCCAGGCCTTCGCCGTGCCGGTGGCCGGAGCCGCCGGGTTGGCCGGGCTTACGTTGAGCCGGCGGCGTTATTTTACCATCAGCATGCTCCTGTCCATTTTTTGCACCATCACCGCCCAGGGGGGACTGGGCCTGTTTCTGTTCTATTTCATCACCAGCCTCTTGTGCACCTGGCTGATCACCGACAGCCAGAACCGCAAAGAGGTGGTGATGAGTCTCTTTCCGCTTTGCGCTGGCTTTCTGGCCCTCTGGCTGGGGGCGGCGCTCCTGCGGGTGACGGAGTTAAACCAGTTGCCCGGGCAGGGCCTGGCCATGCTGATGGGGGCCTTTTTTTCCATCCTGCTTATCTTTGCCATGTCACCTCTGGTGGAAATACTTTTCGGCTTCACTACCCGTTTCGTGCTCATGGAACTCATGAACCAGGAACACCCCTTATTGCGCCAGCTCATGCTGGAGGCCCCCGGAACCTACCATCACTCCATTATTGTGGCCAACCTGGTGGAGCCGGCGGCCAAGGCCATAGGCGCGCACAGCCTTTTATGCAAGGTCGGGGCCATGTATCATGATATCGGGAAAATCGATAAGGCGGACTATTTTATTGAAAACCAGTTCAAAGGCCGGAACCCCCATGATCGACTGACTCCGGCCATGAGCGTCCTGGTGCTGACCTCCCATGTGAAACGCGGAGTGGAAATGGCCCAGCAGCACAAACTGGGCGACGAACTCCAGGATATCATCCAGCAGCATCATGGGACCAACATGATGCGCTATTTTTACCATAAAGCCTCCCTGCAAAACCAGAACGTGCATAAGGAGGATTTCAGCTATGCCGGTCCAAAGCCCCAAAGCCGCGAAGCCGCCCTACTCCTGCTGGCCGATGTGCTGGAGGCCTCCAGCCGCGCCCTGGTGGACCCCACCCCACACCGGATTAGCACCCATATAAATGAGATTATTCAGAATGTTCTGGCGGAAGGGCAACTGGACAATACCGAGTTGACCTTCAAAGATCTGGACTTGGTCAGGGAAAGCTTTTTGCCGATCCTCACCGGCATATTCCACAAACGTATAGAATACCCTGGTAAAACGCCGCTCCAGGCTGAACCCGAATCGCCGCCGCTCGCCCCGGATCGGACTCCGGGCAAGAGAGTGCCGGCCGCCCGCAAGGGAGGGCGCGTACCGGCAATTTACCGATCCCGGCCGGTCTCTCTGCGCGCCCCGGGCAACAAACCCGGCACATGAACATCAGCGTAAGCAGTAGTGCCTCTTTATCCTGGCTTCTTCCATTGAGCCTGTCCGAATGGGAAAAAGCCCTGGAACTCATGCTGGATTTCTTGCCGGCGCGGGAAAACCCGGCGGGGGGGAGAGAGGCCGCCACCCTTGAGCTGGCCCTGCTGGACGATGCGGACATGGCCGAGTTGAATCTGCGTCACCTGGGCTGCCCCGGCCCGACCAACGTGTTGTCCTTTCAGGCTTCCCCCCCGGCTTTGGGCTGGTTGGCCATATCGGTGGAAAGCATACGGCGGGAGGCCGGGATCTATGGAGAAGATCCGGCGTTTTACGCCCTGCGTATGTTGGCCCACGGACTGGCACATCTGCGCGGGCACAGCCACGGCCCTGAGATGGAACGTCTGTCAGGCGCGGCCGCCTTGAGCGTCTTGGAAAGTTTTACAATCCAAGGAAGGCTCCCTTGTTTGAGTTGATGGCCGAGATTCCGCACTTTTTGCTGGACGAACTGTCCTGGATGGGGAGCGTTAGCGGCTGGGCCGGACTGCTGGCCCTGGTGATCATGGAAGTGGTGCTGGGTGTGGATAACCTGGTCTTCATCGCCATTTTGGCGGACCGGGCCGCCCCGGAATTGCGCGACAAGGCCCGGATCTTCGGCTTGGGCATGGCCCTGGCCTTGCGTATTGTCCTGCTCTTGGGCATGTCCTGGATGATCCGCCTCTCCACTCCCGTTTGGGGCAATTTTTCCGGCCGGGATATTATTTTTATCTTGGGAGGGGTCTTCCTGCTTTACAAGGCCACAACCGAGCTGCATGAACGGCTGGAAGCCGGGCCGGTGAAAATGCGAGGAGAGCGTTCCCACGCGGGCTTCTGGCTTGTGGTGGCCCAGATTATGCTTCTGGACGCCGTTTTTTCCCTGGATGCGGTGATCACCGCAGTGGGCATGGTCAGCCACCAGAGCATCATGATCCTGGCCGTGTTTATCGCCATGGGGCTAATGCTTCTGGCTTCCGGGGGCCTGGCCGCCTTTGTCCGGAATCATCCCACGGTGGTGGTGCTCTGTTTGAGCTTCCTGTTGATGATCGGTTTCAGCCTAGTGGCCGATGGTCTGGGCATCCATGTGCCGAAGGAATATCTGTATGCCGCCATCGGTTTTTCCGTGCTCATTGAGATATTCAACCAGATCGCCACCTCCAACCAAATGAAACACCAGGCCACGCGCCCACTGCGCGCCCGCACCACGGAGCTTATACTGCGTCTCATGGGCGAAAGGCGTCCGTTGATCCGCGACATCGACGAGCAAAATCCCGCCCCCGCCGCCGCCATTGCCGGGGAAGAAAGTAGCATGATCGGCGGGGTGCTCTCCCTGGGAGAGCGATCCCTGCGCAGCTTGATGACCCCGCGCAATGAAATCCGCTGGATCAACCTGGGCAATAAAGTGGAAAAGATCGTCAAGTACATCCTGGCGGAACCGCATAGCCATTATCCGCTCTGCCATGGCCGCCTGGACGAACTCGCAGGAATGGCCAGGGGGACCGACATAATGGCGGCCATCCAGGCCGGGGAAGACTTGGAGGCTCTGGCCGCTCGGCGCGTCTCCGTAGTGGCCCCCGAGAGCATGGACGCCATCCGCCTGCTCAAGCTCATGCGCCAGACCGGAGGTAGCCCGGTGATTGCGGTGGATGAGTTCGGCTCCGTTTCCGGGCTGGTCACCCCGGTGGACATATTTGCCATCATTGCCGGGGAATTCAGGGAAGAGGACGAAAATCCCGATATCTCTAGGCAGGAGGACGGCTCCTTCCTGGTCAGGGGCGGGGCGGATCTGCACCTTCTGGAAAATGAGCTGAACCTGGAAGGGTTGTTGCCCGAGGAAGGCGATTATGGCACCCTGGCAGGGCTGCTCCTGGATCATTTCGAACACCTGCCCGAACTTGGGGAAAGCCTGGAGCATATGGGGCTGCGTTTTATCGTGGAAAAGGTTTCCACCCGCAGGATTGAGGAAGTACGTGTTATACCGTCACAGGGGCAAGACCATGAAGACGAAATACAGTGATAATCTGCGTGAATGGGATTCTTCCCATGATTCCTGGAGGATGTTCAAAATTCTCTCCGAGGCGGTGAACGGTTTTGAGGAATTGGGGAGGATGCCGCGTTGCGTCTCCATCTTCGGTTCCGCCAGGGCCACGGCGGATTCTCCGCTGTATGAGGCCGCCAGGGAGATTGCCCGCAGGCTGGGAGAAGATGGATACGGCATTATCACCGGCGGCGGGCCGGGACTTATGGAGGCCGGAAACAGGGGGGCGATGGAGGCGGAGGCTCCTTCCATCGGCCTGCACATCCATCTGCCCCAGGAACAGAAGATCAATCCCTATGTCACCACCCGCTGCGATTTTAATTATTTCTTCGTCCGCAAACTTATGTTCGTCAAGTATGCGGTGGCCTACGTCGTCATGCCCGGCGGAATGGGAACGCTGGACGAGCTGAGCGAAGCCATGTTACTGGCCCAGACCGGGAGAATCCGGCCCTTTCCCATTGTGTTGTATGATTCTTTTTTCTGGAGCGGGATGCTGGACTGGATCAGAAACTCCATGGTCCGTAGCGGTTTTCTCGATGAAGAGGAAATAAAGTTTTGCGTTCTGTTGGATTCGCCCGAGGCGGTGGTGGATTACGTTAAAAAGCAGACGCTTTCACAGGAGGCCCTGCGTCTGCTTTAAGGCAAGGCAGGCGCAGGGCTTCGTGAAAGGGGATGTTACAGGTAATCCCCCCGGTTGAGCTTGAATTCTTCGGTAATGGCGAGCACTTCCAGTTCATTGACCAGGCCGCGCAGTCCGGCCGCGCTCTCCGGCATGGAGGCCTTCAGTCCGCTTATCTGGCCTCCCAAATCGCCCAGAAGATGGTGAATGTTTTTCAGGGCGGCCCCGGAGGAGTCGTTCAGGGTAGCGGCATATTGTTCCCACTGTCCCAAGAGTTCGTCCAGGCGCGTCATAAAGGCCTCTTTATCCGTGTCTTCCGGCAGTGCCGTGACTTCCTGGGCCGTGCGAATTCTGGTGGTCAGGACCGAGGCGCTTTGGGCGATTTCCGGGGCCGGCGCCGTTTGGCTGTCCTGGACCTGTTGCAATTCGCGGGCCAGAAGGCTCTCAAAGCCTTCCAGGTCGGTTTTGCGGCGGATTTCGCCCTGTTCCTGCGAAATTTGTAACGGGTCGTTGCGTATTTTCATCCATGCCCCCATCTTAGGTTGTCCCGGCTCCGCACTGGCTAGACTTAAGCAAAAACTTTGCCAACCGGCCTGAAAAATATAACATATTGAATTTCAATGCTTTCAAGTTTTTCCAACCCCCCACGGACCGGAATTTTTTGCCATGTCGCCGGAGACTGCCGGGAAAAGAGCGCGCGCCTGAAAAATAGACAGACTAACCTCATCATGAGGCATAATTATCAAAGTAACCTTGTATCAATACAATCGGCGTTCCCTTGTCCCCGGATCCGCTCATCAGATCACACAAGCTACCGACTAAATCTGTATATCTTCTTGGAGTCGTGCCTAATGCCTTATCTTCGGGATTTCCGGTTTTAGCTTTTATTGCCTTGCCGACCGCCTCTTTTAATTCATCTTCACTCTTTCCCGAAAACTCGCTATCCAGCAGGAATTTTAACTTCAACTCGTGGGGCGTTCCGCCCAATCCCTGGGTAAACGCGGGAGAAACAACCGGATCGGCCAGTTCCCATATATGTCCGACAGGATCTTTGAACGCTCCGTCACCATAAATCATCACTTCAACCTGTTTCCCGGATATTTCTTTTATTTTTTGCGCAATTTTGGTGACGACCGCCTCACAATCCCTTGGAAACAGTTTTATTGAATCTTCCGTAGCCTTGTTCGAACCCAGAAGTCCGTATTGCTCGTTGTACCCACTGCCATCAACGGAGTATGACAACACATCCTCTAACCCATAAACAGTTTCACCCCCGGCCTCTTTTAACAAGCGCTTTGACCTGAAGCGGGTATGTATATCACAGCACAGCACATGCTTTGTAAAGTCGAGTATTTTGCGCACGTCATTCGCAAAGATGATTTCACTATGATCACAAAAAGATTTGTAATATTCAACATAATCTATGTGTGTAAATACATGCGTTATGTCATATCCGAATTTTTCACGATAAACTTTCTCTGTAAGCATATCAGTATATGGATTAACGCCTGCTTTATCGAGCATATCATATGGAATAAGCTCGTTCCCAACTTCGTCGGCTGGATATGATAACATAATATACAACTTGTCGCACCCCTGCGCGATGCCTTTTAAGATATTTGAAAAGCGGTTTCTTGATAAAATTGGAAATGTAATCGCGAGCGTTCCGCTCGGATATTTTTTCCGGATATCGACGGCAATTTGTTTGCAGCTTGCATAATTGCCCTGCGCGCGGGCCACCGCCGCTTCAGTAATCCCAATTATATCCCGATCATGCAGCTCAAAGTTTTCTTTTTTAGAGGCGGCCAATATGCTGTCAACGGCTATTTGTACTATATCATCGCCGGCTTTAATTAACGGAGCGCGGAGTCCTCGTGCGACTGTTCCAACAGTCCTCATAATTGTTCTCCTCCTGAATAATCAGTTTTCGGTAAGCCCCTGGCTCTGCCGGGGCTCCACCGAAAAATATTTGCCCTTGCCGACTGTATTTATTATATAGAGTTATGCAAATCCCAGCAAGGAGAACGCCATGAGCGCAGTGCAAGTCAAAAAAATCCTGGTCGCGGTTGATCTGTCCCCGCAAAGCGCCAGCGTGGCCGAATATGCCGTTTGCCTAGCCAAGGCCCTGGATGCTGAAATTCTGGCGGTGTACATAGCCCCGACCCTGGGGCATTATGTGGGTTTCCATGTGCCCGCCAGCTCCATGGAAAACTTCGTGGGCGAAGTGATCACCGGGGCGGAAAAATCTATGGAAGATTTCGTGAAGGAGAAATTCTCGGACCTCCGGGCCGAAGGGCGGGTAATCAGCGGTTATGCCGCCGAGGAGATCATCAGCCAAGCCAAGGAGAATAATGCCGACATGATCGTCATGGGAACCCACGGCCGGGCCGGCCTGGATCGCATCCTCTTCGGCTCAGTGGCGGAAAAGGTGGTGAAAAGTTCCCATGTCCCGGTGCTGACCGTGCGCCCGGATAACCCAGCCTCGGGATAAAACGGTCAGCCGCGTTGGTTCTGGAGCAGGTTTAGGGCCAGCCTCATCTCGCTTTGCAGACGCTCGGACACGGATTCACGCACCTGGGGAGTGGAAGACCCGAACTGGGTACGCCGGGCATTATAGATGCGCCGGATTAATTCCGCCTCGTCCGTGGGGGGGCGAGCCGTTTCTCCCCAGGCGGCCCCGGTCGGAGTGGAGCCCCCGGCTTCGCCAGCAGCCCTGATTACCAGGCGCGCCGCCGCCGAAGGGCCGTGCTGCACGGCTGTGCTGAAAAGCACCTCCCGCATGGTGGAGCTGAACTTGTCCACATCCAGGCCGTATCCTTTCAGTTTATTGGCCGCCGGCAGGTAAAGGCGTTCATGGATGAAGGAGTGCTGCAAGTCTGCAAAGCGCTCGGGTTCCCTGGCGGCGATCCCCTGCCAGACTTCCGGCATCCGTCCTTCTTTGCCGCCGGTGTTGCCCGGCCCGGCTTCTTTAAGGAGTTTCCCAAGTTCCGGGGATTTTTTGTCCAGAAAGGCGATAAATTCATCAAGCGTCCCCGTCCTGGAGGCAATCTGGTATTTTCCGTAGGAAGTGCCGCCGACGCGGTCATAGCCGATGGCCGAGATCCCTTCCCGGCCTGATTCGAAAAGGCTGGAAAGCGTGCCTAGCACCATCTCGGTTACGTTTTTGAGTTTATGTCCGGCGGCCCGCAGGGCCAGGATGCTTCCCTCGCTGCCCGCTGGACGCGCCAGCCTCGTCTTTTCGGGGGGGGGCGCGGCAAATTCTACAGGTGCTTCTTCAAAGATATGCGATCCGAGCTTTCTCAAGGAGGCTGGCTGCCCGTTACGGCCGATCAGGTTTTGTTGCGCCGTCCCAGTGGTCTTCAGGGATGCGGGTACAGTGGTTCCAGGCGCGGCGGTGATGCTTTCGCCGTGCAGCAGGCTGGAGAAATTATCCAGGCCCAAGGCGGCGTTTCTGGCCATGCTCCGGCGGGCGACTCCTGGAAGAGCCCGTGGATTTTTGTGCAACGAGGCTCCGGCGATATTATTTACGGGTTTCAAAACCGGCATCACGTTCCTCCTGAGAGCTTGTCCGCTTTGGGAGCAGCTCTTCACAGGAGGGATGCAAGCTTTATGCCGGTATAGGTAATCCGTCGCATAGCAAGCTGTTATAGCTGGCAGAAGGCTTGGGTGTCAGTTTAATGCCGCTCCCATATTCCTGGCCGGGGTGCGGGCCAGAGCCGCGACATCCACATAAAGGGCTCCGCCCCTCAGCAGGGCTGAAGCGGCCGCATGCAGGGTGGCTCCGGTGGTCAGCACATCATCCACCAGCAAGATGCGCAGGTTCTGCCAGGAGTCATCGGCCGTGAAGGCCTGGCGCAAATTTTCGGCCCGCTTCTTCCTGGTCAGCCCGCTTTGCGGGCGGGTATCCTCCACCCGCAGCAGACTGTTAAAAGATAAGGGAATGCCCAGGGTTGCCGCCAGAGGGCGGGCGATTTCCAGGGCCTGGTTGAAGCCGCGCGTGGCTTGGCGGCGCGGGTGCAAAGGGACCGGAGTGATGCGGTCATAGTCCGCCCGTTTTTCCGCCAGGCCTGAGCGCACGGCCAAGAGCATGCCCAGCCCCTCGGCCAGGGAAAGCTGTCCGTTAAACTTGATCCGCCGCACTAAATCACGCAGCGTTCCGGAATAGGCGGCCAGGAAATACGCCTGCCTCCAGGGCTTGGGGGAGAGCTGGCAATGGGGGCAGAGTTCCGCCAAAGGTAGGAATTCCCCGCACATGGGGCAGGCAGGAGCAGCACGCCAGGGGAATCCGGCCAAGCAGTTCGCGCAGATTCCGCAAGCCCGCGCCTCCGGAGCTTCCTCCGAAACCGGCCTTACGGACATGGGGGCCAGGCAGACCCGGCAGCGTTGCTCTTTAAGCTGCTCCAGGAGGTTTTGCCAAGCATCCCTGATAGAGGCGATCTTCAGCATGGTAAATCTCCGGCGGCGGCTTCTCCATAGTCCAGGAGCAGTTCCCGGAAATCTTTCCGCGTTTGCAGGTCCACGGGACTGTCCAGTCCGCGCAGCAGAAGCGGTTCGGCCAGTTCAAAACCCAGGGGGGCCAGCGCCCATTTCAGGCTCAAGAGGCTCCCCCGGAATAATTCTTCGCCGGAGATCCTTGCGCCCAGCAGGATTACCCGGGCACGCCGTCCGCGAAATCCGGGCTGGCGGAATTCCCCCCTGGTGGCGGCTTGGTGGTAAAACTGGCAGCGATCCAAAAGGGCTTTTAGCTGGGCGGGGAGGTGGTAAAAATAGATCGGCGCGGCCAGGGCCAGAAAAGGTGCCTGCACGAGACGATCAAAGAGGTGGCGGCTGTCGTCCAGGGCCGCCTGGGGGCAGACGGCGCCCTGGCGGTCGCAGACGCCGCAGGCCTGGCAGGGCAGAACCCGGTAATCATTCAGGAGGATGGTGGAGAGGCCGGGACGCTTTCGCGCAAAACCGGCGGCAAAAAGGCGGGCCGCTTCCAGGGTGTTGCCGGCGCGCGGGCTGGCGGCCAGCAGCCAGGGAACTCCTAGCGGATTTAAGCCTGTACAAAAGGATTGGTGCTTTTTTCCCACTGTATGGAGGTGGTTTGGCCATGTCCCGTGTAAACCTTGGTATCACCCGGCAGGGTATAGAATTTTTCCCGGATGCTCCGGCTCAGCACGGCGCTGTTGCCGCCCTCAAAGTCGGTGCGTCCGATGGAATTGTAAAAAAGCACATCCCCGCCGAACAAGGCCTGCAAGCTTGGCACATAATAGGAAAGGCTACCCGGAGAGTGGCCCGGCGTGGCCAGCACCCGGCAATCCTCGCCCAGCAGCTGGAGTTTGCCTTCATCCAGGTCGCTGTGCCTGAACAGGCGCACCGAGGGGATGTAGCCGCTCAAATTCTGTCCTTCCAGGAGGCCCCAGTCCCGCGGAGAGCAGTACGCTTCCGCCTTGGTGGCTTCCTGCAGGGCGGCCACCCCCAGGACGTGATCAAAGTGCAGATGGGTAAGCAGGATCCGGCTTAAGGCCAGTTTGTTCTTGCGCAAATAGGTCAGCATGGGTGAAGGATCTCCCCCCACGTCTATGATCACGGCCTCCTGTTCGTCATGGAGCAGAAAACAGTTGGTCTCCAGAGGACCCAGAGCGAATTCTACCAGGCGCATACTTGGCTCCCGTTCAGTCTTAATGGTCATAAAACATAGCGCACCAGAGAGCGAAAATCAAGACCTGAAGCCCAGTTCCTCCGCTGTCCGCATGAATTCCCGGCGGGTCTGTTTTCCGTTCCAAAGGGCGTTCTGCACCCGCCACCAGTCCATACCCTCAAAGACCGTCCGGGCACGTTTTACCGCAGCACAAAGCTCGGCATCCTGTTTGCGTCCCTGGCGCAAATCTTCCAGCACCTCCGCTTCCAGAAGCTCCACGGCTAGGGCGAGCGTCTCCTCTCCCGCCAAATGCAGCTTCACCAGGTCGCGGATTTGCTCCAGGGTTTTTTCCGGTAAGGAATCAAGATACACGGCTAGGGGCAGGTAAGGGGCGATGGTGGTCCAGTGCGGGGCGGCCGGACGGGAGTGCTGCCCTTCATCGGCGATGGTCAGCCCGGCCAGGATGTAACGGGCCGTCCGCAAGGTTTCCGGGCGCTGACTGTTTAGCAGTGAAGCCAGGTGGAGAGTGCCCAGATAATCGCGCAGGTACCGGGCCAGGTCCTTTTCCAGGCAGCGGAAGACTGTTTCCGGGCGGCCTTCTTCCCGCGCTTCCAGGTTGATCGCATATCCGGCCGCTTCTTCCGTTCCTTCAGGGAGAGGGAGCCGGCCGTTCCACAGATAAGCATTTCCGTCCTCGCTTTCCGGGGTGGAAAGGACGGCCAGCCCGCGGGAATTTTCCGCTGCATATTCCTGGGAGGTCAGGCGGACGCGCAGGCTGGGGTAAACCAGTTCCACGCTCTGGCCTGGAGGAGGGAGACGCCTTTCCGCCCAGGCCTGCAAGTAGGCAAACAGGCATATGCTGGCGGGATCCTGGCGGCTTGGGAGTACGCGGCGATGAAAAATGTCCAGCCCGCTGCCTTCTTCCGGGTAGTTGGACTTGGCCTGGGCCAGGATTTCCTCCAAAGCCGGGCGCAGTTCCGGTCCGCCGGAGGCGGAGAGCAGTTCCACGGCCCGCAGGGCGAAGCGCAAGCCATTGACCGGCTCGATGCGGGAGATATCGTCAAAGAACCAAGCGCAACTGGTGTAGGCGGCGCAGGCGTTTTCCTGCATATGTAGTAGCTGCCAGGCAGGGAGCGCCTGTTCCGGACGGAGCAGGTGTTTTTCCAGAAAAGGCGCGGCCAGTTCATGGTTTACAAGCACCCGCCCGAAATCCAGCAGCGCGGCTTTGGGGTCGCGGAAGATTTCCCGGCCTTGGGCGAAGTAATGCGCATCCACGGCCCTTTTCATCTTGTCCAGGGCCTTGCGCAAGGGAGCGCGCCAGGCTTGGTTCCAACCCGGCTGTCCGTCGGTGCTGCATCCGCAGTCGCTACGCCAGCGTTCCACCCCGTGGGCGCAACTCCAGGAGGAGGGATTGTGCAAAGTGACCTTGGCCGTCGGGGGATGGATTTCAAGGTAGGTCCCGAAATTGGTCAGTTCCAGGTTATCACGCCCGGCGTAGCTCTGGGCTAGAGCATAGGCCAGGGCCATCTCTCCAAAGGTGAAATGGTGTCCGTAGGTTTCCCCGTCCGTGGCAAGGGTGAGCAAGGAGTCTTCCCCTGGCAGGTCGGCGGCGCTGTTTTTAAGTTTTTGCCAAAATTTTTCCCCGTCACGGAGCAGTCCTTCAAAGGCAACATTTTGGGCTAGTTCGGCCTGGTAAAAAAAAGCCGCGATGTTCCGGCCGGAGGGTAAGTCTATCAGGTAAGGTCGCCCCACATCCAGGCTGTAGCCATCCACCGGTAGTTCCGGCTTTTCCGGGCTCAAGCGCACGCTTTGGGCCTGATGGGGGGAGAGTAGCACGAATTTTATGCCTTTGGCGGCCACCGCTTCCAGGGTAAGGAGGTCGGCCGCGCATTCTGAAAGCCACAGGCCTTCGGCCGGCCGCTGGAAACGTATCTCAAAATCAGCCAGAGCCCAGGCGATTTCCGTTTCTTTGTCCAAATCCGAAGCCAAGGGCATGATGATATGGTGAAATATCTGGGCCACGGCGTTGCCATGTCCCCAGCGGGCTAGGCTCAGGCGATCCGCTTCCTGGATGCGGGCCAGGAGACTGGGTTCTTCACGTTCCAGCCAGTTCATCAGGGTCGGGCCTACATTGAAGCTCATCCATTCATAGCAGTTGATCAGGTCGGTGATCTTGCCGTTTCCGTCCAGGCGGCGGCTCCAGGCCAGCGGAGCATAGCTTTCCCTGGTGATGCGCTCGTTCCAGTGCCGCCTGGGAGCGGCGCTGGGTTCGATGAAGATTCTGCCGAACCAGGGGTCTTTACGTTGAGGTTGGTAAAAGTGACCGTGGATGCAGAGTTTTTTGCCCATTATTCCCCCTCTTCCGTTCAAGCCGGAGTTGAACTTGTCCGTGGAAAAATATATAAGAGTAAAATATGCTCCTGGTCAATCCGGGTGATCTGGCCCCTCCGGGAGGCTGGTTTAATGAAAACATACGCAACCTAATAAGGGAGAGAATCTGCCATGAGCCAGTATAATTCCGGGCGTTCGGGGACGATTGTAAGGGTTGAGTCGACGCTCAACAGCTTTTTGCGCGGAGTTTACGCCTGGATGACCGCCGGGCTCGCGGTGACTGCTGGCGTGGCCTGGTACACGGCGCACAGTCCTTTTTTGCTGCAACTGATCTTTGGCGGCAGTTTCGGCTTTATCTTGCTGATCGTCGCCCAACTTGGGATGGTAATAGCCTTGAGCGCGGCCATCCACAAGATGTCCGCCGGGATGGCCACCTGCATGTTCCTGTTGTACAGCGCCCTGAGCGGGCTTACCCTGTCGCTGTTTCTCCTGGTTTATCCCTCGGATGTCTTCATCAAGGCCTTTGCGACCGCCTCCGGCACCTTCGCCGCCTTCAGCCTGTACGGGCTGCTGACCAAGCGGGATCTGACCGGCATGGGGAGCTTCATGTTCGTGGGGCTCATCGGCATCATCATCGCCAGCCTGATAAACTGGTTCACCAAATCTCCGGCCCTGGACTACGCCATTTGCGTGATCGGGGTGATCGTTTTCCTGGGGCTGACCGCTCATGACACCCAAAAGCTGCGCCTCATGGGAGAAAGCGCGCCCATGGACGATACTCTGGCGGTGCATCGTGGCACCATCAGGGGCGCTCTGACCCTTTATCTGGACTTCATCAATTTGTTCATTTTCCTGCTGCGCATCTTCGGCAACAGACGTTAAAAAGGCGGAGGCGCCGGCCAAGCGCATGGATTACCTTTGGGCGCAGAAAAAACTGGCCCCTCTGTTGCGGCCGCTTTCGTTTTTATACGCTACGTGCATGAGCTTGCGGGCCGGGGCCTATTCCGCGGGCCTCCTGCCCAGCCTTGATCCCGGCGTCTTTTGCGTTTCCCTGGGGAATATTTCCTGGGGGGGAAGCGGCAAAACCCCCATGGCCGGCTGGATGTTGCGTTGGGCGGCGGAACGAGGGCTTACGCCGGCAGTGCTTTCCAGGGGCTACGGAGGCAGGAACGAGGAGCGTCCTTTACTGGTAAAACCCTGGACCAGCCCGGAAGCCGCCGGCGATGAACCGTTGATGCTGGCCCAGGCCCATCCCCAGGCGTGCATCCTGGCCGATCCCAGCCGCCGGCGTGCCCTCGGCTGGCTTAAGGCCAACAGCCGCGCCGACTTCATTATCATGGACGATGCCATGCAGCATTTGACCCTGCGGCGGCATGTGAACCTGACGCTTTTACTTCCTGAAGATCTGGGAGCAGGGTGGGGTCGGGTCATCCCCCTGGGGTCCTGGCGGGAGGGGCCCAAAGCCCTGGAACGGGCGGACGCATTCATGTTGCGCGTCTCACCGGAAGAAAGCGAAGAACTCCTGGAAATTGCCAGGGAGCGCCTGCCGGAGGGTAAGCCGGTCTTTGCCTTTGACCTTGTCCCCGTGGTATTGAGCGCTCTCGAAGCGGAGCCGGGCGGCGATGGGACGGAATACCTGCGAGGCCGGGATTATGCCCTGGCTACGGCCGTAGGGAACCCTGCCTCCGTGCGGCGTGGATTGACCTTGCTCCTGGGTCGCCCCCCGGCCAGGGAATTTATTTTTCCGGATCATTACTTCTATAAGGCCGCAGATCTATGTGATCTGCGCCGGTCCGGCCTGCCCATTGCGACCACCGTCAAGGACGCGGTGAAGATCCGCACGCTTTTGTCAGAAAAGGATCGCTGCCGGTATTTTGTGCTGGAGAGCGAATTGCATTTCGGCCGGACGGCGCACGCGCCGGAGGATTTCGCGGCCTGGTTCGCGCGAGCCTGGCAAAACGCGCTTCAGTAAACAGTCGTACTATTTGAGGGCGACACGCTGTTTGCGCGCCTGCGCCTGTCTGTGCGCTTGCAGCTCCTGGCGGCGTCTTTCCATTTTTTTGGCTTGGGCCCGGCCTTGTTTTTCGGCCAGTTCTTTAGCTTGGCGGAAGAGCTTTGCGCGGATATTTTCGAAACGCAAAATGCTCCAAAAAACCGCGCCCACGAGGGACAGCACGGAAATAATGATGATGCAGATTTTCTGGATGGACCACTGTTCTTTGACAAGCACGTCATAGATCCATGTTGCTCCGGCCTGTCTTCCGTAATAGATCAGCAATGGAAAGATGATCAGGACCAAGGCCAGGCCGAGGAGCTCAATCCAGAAGAATTTTCTTGCCACAACC
The DNA here is from genome assembly GCA_009782775.1 of Desulfovibrionaceae bacterium. Classification (GTDB taxonomy): domain Bacteria; phylum Desulfobacterota; class Desulfovibrionia; order Desulfovibrionales; family Desulfovibrionaceae; genus WRHT01. The sequence goes on along the minus strand of WRIL01000008.1, from coordinate 32,169 downwards.
AAGGTGAACAAGGTTCCGTCGCGCACGATGCGCAAGAGACGCAGACGCCTTTCCATGGAGGCGATGCGCTCTTCTTCTTGCTGGATCATGATCTGGGCCTTTTTGAAGATCTCCGGAGCATGCATGTTGTTGTGCATTACCCAGTCCAGGTTGGCCGCACTGTTATTGTAATTGCGATTGAATTCCCTGAGCATTTTTGGAAAAGGGAACCAGGCGGCCTCATCCCGGATCTTGGCTAGGCGATCCAGGTATTTGCCGAAGACCTCCTTATAAGTTTTAATTTCGTGCATTATCTTGGCCTGAAGGTCATATTCAATTTTGCTCCGGCTGTTGATCGCCATCTGGTAAGGCACAAAATTTTTGATACTGCTCAGGCTTAGCACTTTTTCGATGCGCTGGGACATTTCGCGCAAAAAATCGCTTTCTTCCGTAAACCAGTTGTGCAGCTCATTCCGTATTTGATGCAATTGCCCGCGCTCTTCCTGGATCTGGGTTTCGGTGGCATTCCAATACATGGCCAAGGTGCCCATGATGGTGGTCTGACCACGATCCAGTTCAGGATCCAACAAGATCCAATTGAAATAATGCGGATTTTTTAGGATAAGCGAATTGATCAGGGGAAGGGCTCGACCCACAAAGCCGCTTTTTACGTGGCAGACCATCTTGCGGTATTCCGCCTCGGTCCATCCGGGAGCGGACTCCAGCGCTTTGCCATACCGGGAAATGGCGTCGGCGTAGTGCCCCTGGAATTCCGCCAGGCGGGCCAGCAGGAACATATGCCAGGATTGCGTGGCCCCGGGAAAGCACATGACATGGGCCTGCCGCCAGTATTCCTCGGCCTTGGCCAAGTCTCTCCTTTCCATGGCCGCAAAGCCTGACAGGCAAAAGATGCGGTAGTCCCTGGGAAAGCGCACCTGCATGTTCTGCAATTCTTTGTCCATGGCGCTGGGGTCTCGGCTACGGAAAGCGCGCAACACTCCCCAGATCGGGTTACTGTCTTCGCTTTCCGAGGAATCCATGACCTTGGGAATGTCCCGTCCGCGCAGTTTCCAGAATTGCGCTATGTTGCGCAACTGAACGGTGGCGTTAATGCTGAGGATGCCCCGGATCAGCCCCCCCTTTTCATCATCGTCATTGAGCAGCTCGTCCGTGCCCTCGGGATTGTTCTGTAAACGCCGGTTGATTTCCAGGGAGGCTTTTTTAAGGGTATCCAGGTTGTGGGCGCCCACAGTATCCCAGATTCCCTGGGCGTTCCGCTCCAGATCGCGGGTGGGGCAGTCATGGCTGAGATGGCTACGCTGGCCGCAATAAAAACAATATTCGTGCGGGCCGAAGACCAGAGCTCCCGGGACAAGGTTGGGCAATTCCCTGCCCCTGGCCGATTCTTCTCCGGCCAGGCCGATATTGCACCAGGCCGAGGGGGTGTGTTCGTTCCTGGCGAAACGTACTTCCTGGATTTGAAAATCCTCGCCCAGGAGCATCGCGTCCCGCATGGAAAGATGCGGCATATCGGGCATGAGCTGGTTCCAGTCCAGTCCCATGTTGTGTGGCAATTCGTTGTTGAAATGGAGTTTTTTTCTTTCAATGATGGCCATGACGCAAGGCCAATGGACGAGATCTTTGTTATCGGCCTTCTTGCCGCGAGCCACCAGATTCAGGTAATCACGGCACCATTGGCGGAGCTGGCGCAGCGAATCCAGGGGAAGCATCAGAAAGTTGTCATTGATATTGAAACGCAGCTTATTGCGTTGTAGGACGTCTTCCAGCCGGGCAAAAAAATCGCGCCAGCCGACCTGGAAATTTTTATCCAGGCTGCTACCCACCGGCCGCAAGACAACATACCAAGCCAGGGTACACTTATAGGGAAGACGTTGATCCGCCTGGAGCTTGCGCCAGGCGCCGGCGCAAAAAGCCTGGGGTTTGGAGATCTGCGCCAGGGTGATGCCGGAGAGGGCGACATCCTGGGGCAATTCCGTCATACGCAGATATAGTTCAAAACCGAAAGGCCGGTCAATGGACTGTTCCCATAATCCCGGCGGCAACTCTAAAAAGTTCTGTCCATCCTTGGAGCATTTGATTTCGGCCTCAAAGATCTGGATGGTCACGGCCATGGTATTGTATTTGGCCCAAACTTCCAGTTTGGCGGCCGCCAGGAAGACATCCAGGGTAAAAAAGAACCAGAGGGCCTGATCGTGCGCTCCGTTGACCCGGAGCCCGCCATAGTCCAGCAGGGTTTGCTCCAGGACAGGGTTTACCTTGCCGTCCCAGACCACCCACAGGCCGTAGCCTGCGCCTTCCAGCAGGGTGTCGCCATCCTGGCGCTGGCCGCTATTCTGTAGTGCCTTTAATGGAATCATAGACGTCTCTGGTTTCCCGGCGAGTGAAAAATACCTCGCAGGGCTCCTTATGTATGCCTTATCGGTCGCAGCCGCGAAAACTAAAACTTTGCTTATTTTTTCTTTTTTTCAAGGGCCGCGGTCAGGGCCAGCCCCAGGGAACCGCCGAAACCGCTGCTGGAGCCCTTGGCGGCGTGCTGTTTCCAATCAGCGGGTTCGTCTCTTCTGGAACCGACGGAGCGCTTTCCCCGTCCGCTTTCATGTTTGGCGCCCTGGCCCGGAGCGGGAGCCGGGCCTTTTACCCGCACGATTTCTTCCGCGTCCTCTCCCGCCGGTGCCAGGGTGATTTTCCTGGCGTTCAGGTCCATTTCAGCTATCCGCACCTGTAGATCATCTCCGGGGGCGAGCTTATCCAGGCGGTTTTTGCCGCGCACTTGGGCGATGAAAGAACTGGGCATAAGTCCGGTTATGCCGGGAGCCAGATTAATGAACAGGCCGAATTTGGAATGTTTTTCCAGGCGCCCGTTGTGCAGGCTGTCCACCGCGAAATCTTCGGCCACCGTCCCCCACGGGTCGCCGGCGGCATCACGCAGGCTTAAGGATATACGGCGTTTTTCCAGGTCCACTTCCTTAACTTTGACGAGGACCTCTTCCCCCACGGCAAGCACATCCTGGGCTTTGGCCACGCGTTTTTCCCAGGAAAGTTCCGAAAGGTGGATCAATCCTTCGATCCCTGGCAGGATCTCGGTAAAGGCCCCGAATTCGGCTAGGCGGGTTACCCGGCCGTTGACCGTATCACCGGCGCGCAGTCTCTCGCCTGCGCTGTTCCAGGGGTCTTCGCTAACCTGGCGCAAGGATAGGGAAATTTTCGTCCCCTTATCCTCTCTGATCACGCCCAGCAATTTGGCGCGCACATTCTGTCCGATGGTCAGCGTTTCGTCCGGGGCGGTCAGTTTTGACCAGGAAAGCTCTGAAACATGCGCCAGTCCTTCCACCCCAGGAGCCAGTTCCACAAAGACGCCAAAGGAGGTGAGGCGTCGCACAGTTCCTTCCAGAACCTCTCCTTCTTGAACCCGGTCCAGAAAGGTCTGCAGGTTTTCCGCCTGTTCGGCTTCCAGCAAGGTTCGCCGGGAAAGCACCAGGTTGCGGCCGTTTTGTTCCATGCGGGTGATGCGGAACTGGTAAACTTTGCCCAGGTGGAGGTCCGGGTCATCCACTGGTCGCAGGTCCATCTGGCTGGATGGGCAAAAAGCGCGGCGGCGCATTATTTCCACTGAAAATCCGCCCTTGACCGTGGCCAACACCTTGCCTTCCACCGGCAGACCGCCGTTTTTGGCCTCCTCCAGGGCCTCCAGACCGCCGGCCCCGCGCAGAACTCTGGACAGGCGCATCTCTTGGGGCGAGACATGGGCCACATACAAATCCAGCACATCGCCCACCGCGCAGCTTATGCCGTCATGTTCCAGCTCGGCCTTCTCCACAATGCCGTCCACCTTGCTCCCGGTGCTTACAAAAACCGTATCACTGGTGACGGCCACCACCGTGGCCTTTACCCTCTGTCCGGGCTCCAGGCGGGGAGCCGCCGAGGCTTCTTCCTGCCGGGCTAGCATATCGGCGAAACTGGCGTCGTCGTCGGGACTGGGCGGCGCGGAGGCCGTCCGCTCCGGTTCGCCACGTCCTTCACTGCCTTGGCTGGCGTTGCCTTCTTCCCGCAGTATTTCGCCTTCCTGGGCCTCAGTCATCTTGATCTCCTGGATATTTGCTTGAAAAGACCGCAATTTTTCCTACACATATTTTAGGCTAAAATAAAGAACTTTCATGATCTGGCAATGCCTCGGCTACTTTTTTATTTGCCTTTCATGGTGTTAGAGGAACCCAGGTGACTTTGCCGGTGAGGAGTTCATCGTCGAAGATGGCCAAGTTGATGGCAATATCCCGCATAATCAAAGTTTGGGGCAGGTCAGGCGGCAAGGGGCGCCCGGCCAAGGTGAAACGCGGCCGGGTCAGGGGCCGTCCGCCGCTCATGGCAACCTCCAGGAATTCCACCGGAGTCCCAGGCGCGACTGCGGTGCGGCTGCCCAGGGGTAAAATCCGGGTTTCTCCTGCGATGCGCACGGTTACGGAGGCCAGTGTGGGCTGACTGAGCCTGATGGAGCAGGAATTCAGGATTTCTTTGCCCAATTCCGCGTTTAGGCGGTAAACCTCGCCGGCTTTGTTTTCCGAGAAGGCCGACAAAAGGTCTTTGGCCGTGTCCACCAGCCCTCCCCGGTCTTCACCGGTATTGAACTGGGCATTGCGCGGGGCGATGTAGCCGCGCAGGTTCATAACCGTCCGCGGCGGCAAAGGGGCGGAGCTTTGTATGTCCACTAGGAGGAGCCGGGCGCCCGGCGGCACGATTAACTCTTCGCCGGGCTTGATGATCAGGGGGAGGCCGTTAAGTTCCACCAGAAAACCGGTGACCACGGGCGTGCCTGTCTCTGCCGTTCCGGGGAGAACCGCCGGCGTTTCCGGAGGAATTTCAGCCGGGGCGGGCTCTGGAGCCGTGTTCTTCCTGGCTTCCAGTTCCGCCAGGATCTGCGTGCCGACGAGCTGTTCCAGGCTTGAAGAGATGGGGGCGTCCTCGGTCCAGGGCGCGGCTTTGCCGAGCACCCTGAGGGAGTCCGCTTCCGGCAGCAGGGTGATGTGTACCCTCCCCAGGATTTCGTGATCCTTGCGCACCAGGATATCTGCGTCCCGGTTCAGGATCAGCGGGCGGTTCAGGTCGTTCAAGCCTCCCGCTTCCTCCACGTCCACGGACAGTCCGTGGGCGAAATTGGCGGCCACATGGAGCAGGCGCAGGGTTTCACCGGGGGCGACGGTCAGGGTCTGTCCGGCGGTCAGGGCTAGGGGCAGTTTTTCATCCACCAGGATGACTAGGTGGCTGAAACGGGGACAGGGCAGGTCCAGAATCCGCTCTTCCGGGATCACCCCCAGGCTTTCCAGCAGGGCGTTGAGTACTAAGTTATGCTGGTAAACCTTCATCTCCATGGAGGGGAGATTTTTGGAAATTTCGATGCAGAAGGCCGGTATGCCAAGGTGGGTCAGGGCATAGTAGGTGGCAGACAAGCGGTGTTCCTGGTGGGGGGAGTTTTCGCTGTCCGTGTTCATGTTGAAGTGGGTGAATTTATAGCGCGGGTTGCCTATTTCCAGATTCACCTTTTGTAGGGATCTTTCCACATGCTCCAGCAGGCGGATCTCCCTGCCTTCGTAGTCATAGACGGCGGCATCGGTTATGATGGACTGGCCGTAACGCCTGGGGTTGGAGAGGTTATCCTTCCATTCCGGGTTGTAAAAGCCGGAGCCGTCATGCAGGGTGATCAGGGCGTCGCTTTCGGCCATCAGGCTTTTAAGGATGGCGATGACCCGGTATTCCGGGTCATCGCCTTGATCCGGCGCGAACTTGCGGTTCATGTCCCCGCCATAGCCGCGCTGGTTATGGATGATGGAACGGGAATTCACTCTGGGGGCCACGATGAGGCTCCCGCGCTTCAGGGAGAGATTGGTGTGCAGATCGGCGGAAAGGAAGGCTCCGGGCTCGTCACCGTGGATGCCGCCCAGGATCATTACCGTGGGTCCTTTTTCGCGGCCCTGGATTTTATAAACTTCAAATTCCTGGTCCGTGCCCTGTAAAAATACCAAGCGCTGCCGTTCTCCGGGCGCGGCGGCCGGAATGTCCGGCCACAGTATCCCCAGACCAAGGATCAAGGCCAGGCAGGCTTTAAGTATCTTATTCATGTTTGGCACATCTGCGGCCCGTCCGCGCTGGACTTTTCGCTATCTAAGAATAGATTCTTACGGAAGAATTGTCAAAAACGTCTATCCCGGAGAGCGGATGATTTTTCCGGCCTCAGAGGGGTCGTAACCGGGCAGCGAAGCCAGTTCCTTTCTTAGTCCTGACGACTGCAATACTTCCAGAAGCAGCGTAACGCCTGGATGGTCGCGCAAGTCCAAGGGGATGACCAGGTCGCAACGGGTGACGGCCAGCGGCACGAAGTCCAGTCCAAAAGATTTCGCGACTACCCGCAACCCCAGGGCCGCGTCGGCGTTCCTGCCGGCCACCCGCATGCCCCCTTCGCTGTGGGAATGCACTTCTTCCGTATAGCCCCTAACCGCGGATGCCGGAATGCCCTGCCGCGCAAGCTGCGTATCCAGCAATTTTCTCAGGGCGGCTCCTTCTTCGCGGTTTGCCAGGCGTGTTTTTCCATTGGCGATATCTTCCACCGTGCGGATAGCCAGAGGGTTCCCCGGGGCCACCATAACGCCTTCCTCTTGAGCGGCAAAGGTTACCACCAGGCAGTCCAGGTCCGGTAATAGTGAACGGACGGCCTCCAGGTTGCCTTCCGTTGGGTTGGAGCCGTGGTAGTGGATCCCCGCGACATGCGCGTTGCCCGCGTTCACGGAGAGCAGGGCACGGCGGCTGGCAGCAAAGACGGTATGGGCGCGTATTCCGGGGGTCAGGCGGCTTATCAGGCCGCCCAATACGCTCAAGGCTGGATCGCACCCAAGGATCAGGACGGTTCCGGCCAATTGCGCACGCGGAATCAGGCAATCAATGCTTTTGTCCGCTAGGAGAAGGGCATCCGAGGTCTCCAGCCTGAAAGAGGGTGCGGAGGCTTCCGGAAGGGAGATCCCGACCAGTTTTTCCCGTACCCGCGCTAGGGACAATCTGGACGTCGCTTCGGCCTCGTTCAGCAGATAGATTTTTTCCAATTCCGCCGGAGGGTCTTCGGTAAAAAGCCTTTCCACGGTGCAGCCGAGAGCGCGGGCCAGCCGGAGAGCCACGGCGGTGTTGGGCAGGTAACGTCCGGATTCCATATCATAAACCGCCTGGCGCCTGATGCCCGCGATTCGCGCCAGTTCATCCTGCGACAGGCCCTTGCGCCGCCGATATTCCTTTATGGAGCAGCGTATGTTTTCATCATGGACGCTCATCAAGGCCTCCACCTTGACAATATTTAACACAAGGTCTAAAACCCCACAATGACGTGTTTACACGTCAAAACCTTTTATTCTGGAGAAGCCTATGTCACGCATGTTCAAAATTCTGGGCCTGGCGGCCTGTTTATTCCTGCCTGCCGGCGTTGTTCAGGCCAAGGCGGCGGATTTGACGGTCTTTGCCGCTGCGTCCACGACCAACGCCCTCATGGAAATAGCCAAGATCTATGAAGCTGGAGGAAACGGGCCGGTAGCCCTTTCCTTCGCTTCATCCTCCACCCTGGCCAAGCAGATAGAAAACGGCGCCCCGGCGGATGTCTTTGTTTCGGCTAACGCGGAGTGGATGAATTACCTTGAGGATAAAGGACTGTTGGAAGCCGGCAGCCGCACGGCTCTCCTGGGCAACCGGATCGTTTTTATCGTTCCCGCTTCTAGCGCCGTGCAATCCCTGACGATTTCGTCGGAACTGGACTTGGCCGCTCTTTTGGGGAAAGACGGCCTGCTTGCGGTGGGCGACCCGGCGCACGTGCCGGTTGGCACATATGCCAAGGCGGCCTTGGAATACCTGAAATTGTGGGCGCAGGTGGAAAACAGGCTCGCCCCGGCCAAAGACGTTCGGGCTGGACTGGCCCTGGTGGAACGCGCGGAAGCGCCTTTGGGCATCGTCTATGCCAGCGACGCGGTCATTTCTGACAAGGTGCGCGTTGTGGGAGCCTTTCCCCTGGACAGCCACCCGGATATCGCCTATCCGGCGGCGGCGGTGAAATCATCTGATAGCAAGGCAGCGCTGGAGCTCATTAAATTTTTGAGCTCGCCCCCTGCCAAAGAGATTTGGGCGAAGTACGGGTTAGAGGTCAAATAATGCCATGCTACCGTGTCCGTGTAGGCTTTGGGGAAACCCTGCGTACAGCCCAGACTGCATACTCCTGGGGTGAATAATGTACATAGGGGAATATCCGGAGAGTTATGTGTAACGGCAGAGATAATTGTTATTTTTTCTACGCCTTTAACACGGAGGAATATATGGGCAAGATTCCCGTTAGCAGCGCCAGAAACCAGTTAACAGGCAATGTCGCCAGTTGCAAAACCGGCGCGGTCAATACTTAAGTGGTCATCGATCTGCCCGGAGGCGCGTCTGTCGCGGCCATCATCACCAATGAAGGCGCCGCCAATCTAGATTTGAAAAAAGGTGATGCCGTAACCGCTTTAATCAAAGCCTCACACGTGATTATAGCTGTGGAGTGAAAAGTAGCTGGGTTACTTCTTTGACACGGGCTGGGTCCCTGCTTATCATCAATTCAGTTTCGCCCCGCCAGCCTGTTAAGCAAAGTATATTGGGCCAAAGTGCGTATTGGAGGAGTTTTAATGATTTTTTCACCCTTAACCCCAATGGAGGTGGATGCCCTTCTGCTCAGCCTGAAAGTCGCTTTCTGGGCGGTGTTGTGCAGTCTTCCCCTGGGAATTGCCTTGGCCTGGGTGCTTTCCCGCCTGGATTTTCCCGGCAAAAGCCTGTTGGACGGGCTTTTGCACCTGCCCCTGGTATTGCCGCCGGTAGTCATAGGTTACCTTTTGTTGGTGGGACTGGGGCGTAACGGGGTCATCGGAAAGGTCCTCTATGAGCAGTTTGGGATAAGCATAGCCTTTACCTGGAAAGGGGCGGTGGCGGCCTCGGCGGTCATGGCCTTTCCCTTGTTGGTGCGCGCGGTGCGCCTTTCCATGGAGACTGTGGACAAAAGACTGGAGATGGCCGCCCGTACCCTGGGGGCCGGTCCGGGGCGCGTTTTTTTCACCATTACCCTGCCGCTGTCCATACCGGGCGTTGTCACCGGGATGGTTCTGGCCTTTGCCCGCAGCCTGGGAGAATTCGGCGCGACCATCACCTTTGTCTCCAATATCCCCGGACGGACGCAGACCCTGCCCCTGGCCCTCTATACCATGACACAGACGCCTGACGGGGAGGCCGCGGCCCTGCGCTTATGCATCATCGCCGTGCTCATCGCCCTGCTGGCCCTGATCGGGAGCAACTGGCTGGAAAAACGCTTGGCGCGGCATCGGGGCTAGGATATGCGGGTTCAGTTACAGCGCCGTCAGGGAACATTCTTTATTGATGTGGTCTTTCAAAGCGATGAAGACGGCATCACCGCCTTGTTCGGCCCTTCCGGGGCCGGGAAAAGCTCCATAATCAACATGGTGGCCGGTTTGCAAAGGCCTGATGCCGGCAGCGTCTTCATCCGCGGGCGTTGCCTGTTTGATTCCACGCGCGGCGTAAACCTTCCGCCTGAAAAAAGAAATGTAGGCTATGTGTTCCAGGAAGGCCTTTTGTTTCCGCATCTGTCGGTCAGGGGAAATTTGCTTTACGGGCGGGGGCGTGAGCAGTCAGGTGGGGAAGGGGTTGATTTTGACCAGGTGATCGCGTTGCTCGGCATCGCCCATCTCTTGTCCAGAAAGCCTGAAACCTTGTCCGGCGGGGAAAAGCAGCGAGTGGCCTTCGGACGGGCGGTTCTTTCCAATCCGGATGTCCTCCTCATGGATGAGCCTCTGGCTTCTTTGGATGAGGCCCGCAAAACGGAGATGCTGCCCTTTATCAAGGAGCTGAATGCCCGCTTCAATATCCCGATTTTATACGTAAGTCATTCCCTGGAAGAAATATTGGCCTTGACCGGCAAGGTCATTAAATTGGCCGACGGCAGGATCGTGTCCTGAGCGCAACAGGGGTGCCGATGGAGCCGCCGCGCCCAGGATAGCCAGTTTCATGATCTTCTCCTTAAAGTCGCATGGTTTGTTTATTTCAGGTTCATATGGCCGAGGCCGGGTTCAAAGTTCATTGAAGTATGCCAACTGGCGGTCATGAGATTGTTTTTTCCTTGGACATGCTCCTGTCATTCCTCTCCCTTGCGTCGTTTGCCTTCCAGGCGGTGGCGCTCCTGGGCGCTGAGAACTTTTTTACGCAGACGGATGGATAGGGGGGTGACCTCCACCAGTTCGTCAGGCCGCACGAAATGGATGGCCATTTCCAGGGTCATGGGCCGGACGGGGGTGAGGATGACGTTTTCGTCCTTGCCCGCCGCCCGCAGGTTGGTGAGTTTTTTCTCCTTGGCCGGGTTTACGTCGATGTCGTTCTCCCGGTTGTGTTCGCCGATGATCATGCCTTCGTAGATCGGGTCGTTGGGGCCTACAAATAGAGAGCCGCGCGGCTCCAGGTTAAAGAGGGCGTAAGCCACGGCCCGGCCGGCCCGGTCGGCCACCAGGGATCCGGTGAAGCGGCTGGGGAAATCGCCGCGGAACTCGTCGTAGCCTTCCAGGTAGGAATTCATGATTCCGGTACCTTTGGTATCCGTGAGAAATTCGTCGCGCAGGCCGATGAGCCCGCGGGAGGGCACGGAAAACTCCATGCGGACGCGGCCGGAGCCGTTGTTGACCAGGCTGAGCATACGCCCCTTGCGCAAGGAGAGCTTTTCGGTCACCACCCCCATGAAGGTCTCGGCGCAATCCACCAGCAGGCGTTCAATGGGTTCCAGGAGGCGCTGGCCGTCTTTTTTCATAATGACCTCCGGCCGCCCCACGGATAGTTCAAAACCCTCGCGGCGCATCTGTTCCACCAGTATGGCCATCTGGAATTCTCCCCGGCCCTTGACGATGAAGCTGTCCTTTTCTCCGCTTTCCTCCAGGCTGACAGCCACATTGCGCAGGGTTTCCAGTTTTAGGCGCTCATGGATTTGGCGGGACTGCACGATTTTTCCCTCATGTCCGGCCAGGGGGGAGCTGTTGATGGCAAAGCGCATGGAAACCGTGGGTTCATCAACGATAATGCGGGGGAGCCGCCGGGGAGCCTCTCTGGTGCATACGGTGTCGCCGATGTTTACATTTTCCGCGCCGGCTAATACCACGATGTCGCCGGGCGCGGCCCTCTCCGTCTCCAGCAGTTTCAGCCCTTCATAGACTTGCAGCTTGGTGAGCTTGAGGGGAATTTCCCTGCCCGCCGCATCCACCAGGATCAGGGAGTCTTTGGCCGAGAGGCTCCCGTGCTGGATGCGTCCCACGGCCATGCGTCCCAGGTAATCGGAATAGGCCAGGTCGGCCACCCGCATCTGGAAAGGTTCTTCCGGATCATGCCGGGGGCCGGGCAGGTTCAGGATGGCCTCAAACAGGGGGGCGAGATCCCGCCCCGATACGGCGGGGTCGCACGTGGCCGTGCCCTCCCGCCCGATGGTGTAAAGCACCGGAAAGTCCAGTTGGCGCTCATCCGCCCCCAGATCAATGAAGAGGTCGTAAATTTCGTCCAGCACCTGGGCCGGCCTGGCGTCCTTGCGATCAATCTTGTTGATGGCCGCCACGATGTCCAGGCCGGCGTCCAGGGCTTTTTTCAGCACAAAGCGGGTCTGGGGCAACGGGCCTTCGGAGGCGTCCACCAGGAGGGTGCAGCCGTCCACCATGGACAGGGCCCGCTCCACCTCGCCCCCGAAGTCCGAGTGGCCTGGGGTGTCCACGATGTTGATCTTCACGTCCTGCCAGCGCACGGCGCAGTTTTTGGCCGAAATGGTTATACCGCGCTCCCGCTCCAGATCCTGGCTGTCCATGATGCGCTCATCCACCTGCTGTCCCTCGCGGAAGAGACCGCTTTGCCTGAACATGGCGTCCACTAGGGTGGTCTTGCCGTGATCCACATGGGCGATGATGGCGATGTTGCGGATATGGGCATTGGTCTCTCGGGTTTGTGAAGGCATTGGTTTTTCCCCTCAATTATGGGAGTGCGCCTTGGCCAGGCGGCGGTCTATTTCAGTTTTTTTGTTTTCCAGCAGGCGGAGGAGCGCGGGATCACTACTGGCCTCCTTTTGATGCCGAGCAAGGAGCAGGGTGATGGCCGGCCTTTCCCCGTCGTACAGGTTGGTGAAATCTTTCAAGGTGGCTTCGGCCTGGGCCGTGATTTCCGCGTGTCCGGCCATTCTGGACAGGCGCAGCAGTTCGCCGAAGGTTTCAAAGGTGGCATGTATTTCAGCGGCCTTCATGGCATAATGCAGGGCCGCATCCGTCTGCCCCTGTTTTTCAAATGTTTTGCTCAGGAGGCGAGCCCCCAGGAGCCATCCGGGATTGGCCGTAAGCTGCTCCTGCATCCAGGCCGGGGATTCCTTCCGTGACCCGGCGGACAGGCGGGCGGACTCGACCTCGGACAGGAGCACGGAAAGCCCCAGGGCATCGTCCAGTGTCGGTTTCAGCCCATCCCGCAGGGCGTGCAGGTGCAGGTCGGAAGCCAGCAGATCCCGGCAGCGGGCCAGGAGGATTTCCCCGTTATGTCGTTCGTGGGTGGATCGGCCAGGGGTCTGGCTTTCCAGGTGGAAGATGGCCGATTGGCTAACGCAGCGCAGGCGGTGTCCCCGGCTGACGATCTGCAGGGAAAGGTCCACGTCCTCAAAGCCGTTGCGGTATTCCTCGCAAAAAGCCCCGCAGTCGTGGAACAGATCTTTGGGCAGGAGCAGGGCAGCCGCGCTCAGAGCGCGCAGATGGCGTTTTTTGTCCACCACCGGGTGACTGCGGGGATAGCCCTGGTAGAGATGGCTGACCGTGCGCAGGGCAAAACCCACCCCCAAGTGTTGCACCCGGCCATCCGGGTAGAGCAGAAGCGGCCCCACGGCTGCCGGCCCATTTTCTTCCCGCAGGGCTTCCAGCAAAGGCGGGAGCCAGCCGGGGGAACATAGGGTGTCGTTATTTAGGAAAAAGAGCAAGGGGGCGGAAGCAGCCTCGGCCCCCAAGTTGCAGGCCGGGCCGAAGTTGTGGTTTTCCTCATGGCGCAGCCTCTGGAAGCGTTCGCCGAAAAGTCCTTGCCCCAAAGGTTCCAGTTCGGTAGCCGTTGCGTCGGCGGACCCGTTATCCACCACAATGATTTCACAATCCTCCAGAGGGCTGTGTTCACGAAGGCTGCGCAGGCAGTCTCTGGTCAGATTCCATTTGTTCAGCGCCGGAATGATGATGGAAACTTGCGCCCTTATCGGCATAGGTTCGCCTTGTTCAGCCAGACGGCGAAGGAGGTTCTGGCGCGCTCGGCATAACGCTCGCGGCTGGATGTTCTGGGAAGTTTTTTGTCAGGCCTGTTTGCCTTGTCCGCTTGATCTGGGGGCGGCAGGGCTGGGGTAAGTCCGTACTGGGCGTTACTGGGCTGAAAGTGTTTGGCCGGGGTTTGCAGATGGGCCAAGAGCCCACCCAAGACGCTTTCCGGAGGCGGCGGAGGCAGAGGAACGCCGCGCAGGGTCGCGCCAAGGGAAAGCCCCAGCCAGAGGCCTGAGGCTATGGATTCCACATAACCCTCCACCCCGGTGATCTGCCCGGCCAGAAAGATGTGCGGGGCGGCGCGCAGGGAGAGATCCGCGTTCAGCGTCGTCGGGGCGTTGATGTAGGTATTGCGGTGCATACTGCCGTAACGCGCGAATTCCGCACGGGCCAGACCCGGGATCAGCCGGAAGATTCGTCTCTGTTCCTTTTGCAGGAGCTTGGTTTGGCAGCCAACCAGACCGAACATGTCCTGGTTCAGGTTTTCCGCCCTGAGCTGGACCAGGGCAAACGGGCGGCGGCCCGTTGCCGGGTCTGTCAGTCCCACCGGCTTGAACGGCCCGAAGAGCAGGGTCTTTTCCCCGCGTGCGGCCAAAGCTTCAATGGGCATGCAACCCTCAAAATGCCGTTCTTCCTCAAAATCATGGGTAGCCGCCTTTTCCGCCTCCAGCAGAGCATGATAAAAGACCAGGTATTCCTCGTGGCTCATGGGGCAATTTAGGTAGTCGCCGGTTTTTTCATAGCGTGAGGCGCGGAAGATGCGTTCCTGGTCCAGGGATTCGCCGTGGACGATGGGGGCGATGGCGTCATAAAAGTAGAGTTGTCCGTCTCCGGTGAGGCGGGCCAGGCTGGCGGCAAGATCTGGGGCGGCCAGGGGGCCGGCGGCGACCACCAGATGGCTGAATCCGGCGAGGGCGCTGTCCTCGTCGGGGTTCAGGCTGCGGATTTCCCGGCGGATCAGGTTGATTCGCGGGTCGTCTGTGACGCGCCGGGTGATTTCGTGGCTGAAGGCCTCCCGGTCCACGGCCAGGGCCTTGCCCGCCGGAATCCGGCAGGCGCGGGCGGCCTTCAGGCAGAGGCTGTCTAGGGCGGCCAGTTCTTCTTTAAGGCGCCCGATAGCGTTTTGTGGGTCATCGGATCGCAGGGAATTGGAACAGACCAGTTCCGCGAGATCCTGGCTGCGGTGGGCCGGAGAAAAGCGTTCTGGTTTCATTTCAAACAAGGTAACCGGAAGATCCTGGGCGGCCAAGGCATAGGCGCACTCGCAGCCGGCCAGTCCTCCCCCGATGACGGCTATTTTACCGGCAGGTGACATATTTTCGGCGTGTCTGCTTTCAGGCGCATGGGTTATTCTCCCAGCCCCGCGTAAAGGGCGGAGGAAAGGTAGCGTTCCCCGGCGTCCGGTAGGATGACCACGATGGTCTTGCCCGCGAATTCCGGGCTGGCGGCCAGCCTTGCGGCTACGGCCACGGCCGCCCCGGAGGATATGCCGGCCAGAATGCCCTCTTCCCTGGCCAAACGGCGGGCGTATTCAATGGCTTCTTCGTCGCCCGCCTGTTCCACCAAGTCCAGAAGGGACAGATCCAGGGTCTTGGGAATGAAACCCGCGCCGATGCCCTGGATATTGTGCGAACCGGACTGAAGGGGGATACCGGCCAAGTGTTGGGTGATCACCGGGCTGGTCCGTGGTTCCACGGCCACGGAGAGAATTTTTCGGCCACGAGTTTTTTTGAGGTAGCGGGAGATGCCGGTGATGGTTCCGCCGCTGCCCACCCCGGCCACCAGGGCATCCACCGCTCCCCCGGTATCTTCCCAGATTTCCGGGCCGGTAGTTTGTTCATGGACGGCCGGATTAGCCGGGTTCTGGAATTGCTGGGGCATGAAATAGCCGGCCGGATCGGTGGCGGCAATTTCTTCGGCCCGCCGGATGGCCCCGGCCAGGCCTTCGGACCTGGGGGTGAGGATGAGCTTCGCTCCCAGCATGGCCAGTACTTTCCGCCGTTCCAGGCTCATGTTCTCCGGCATGGTCAGGATGAGTTCATAGCCGCGGGCCGCGGCGACAAAGGCCAGGGCGATGCCGGTGTTGCCGCTGGTGGGTTCGACTATGCGCCAGCCGGGCTTCAGCAGGCCGCGTTTTTCCGCGTCCAGGATCATGGCCGCGCCTACCCGGCATTTGACGGAACAGGCGGGGTTACGTCCCTCGATCTTGGCCAGGACCGTTGCTTTGGAGGTGACAATTCGGTTCAGCCTGACTAGGGGAGTGCCTCCGATGGAGCTGGCGTTGTCCGGGTAAATTTTAGCCATGCCTTGTTCCTGTGATCATGTATAAACGGAGTTCTTCCCGGCGGCTGCCCAAGCTTGACCTGGCCGGAGTTATTTGTTCTTTTGGGGCGCGTTGTCCGAGTGATATAATAGGCTAAATTTTTATGACTGCAAGTCCGCATAAAGCTAGGGCGCTGGTTGGTCTCTCCGGGGGGGTGGATTCCTCGGTGGCCGCCCTGTTGCTCTTGGAGCAGGGTTACGCAGTGACCGGGGTGACCATGTCGGTCTATGACGGGCCGGCGGGTTCCGGGTCACGGAAGGGCTGCTATGATTGCGGGGAAGGAGAGGATATCGCCTTTGCCGTTGCCCTAGCCGGGCTTCTGGGTATCCCGCACCAAATTTTTGACTGCTCCGGGCCGTACCGGGAGCTGGTCCTGGACTATTTTCGGGAGACATATTTGGCCGGGCAAACTCCCAACCCCTGCGTGCGCTGTAACCCTCTGCTCAAGTTCGGGGTTTTGCCGTCCCTAGCGCGCGCGGCCGGACTGGAGCACGAGTATTTTGCCACCGGCCATTACGCAAGGGTGGAGCGCGACCCTGAATCCGGCCTGTATCGCTTGCGCCGCGGCCAGGATCAGCGCAAGGATCAGTCCTATTTTCTATACCGCCTGAACCAGGAGCAACTGGGACGGACGCTTTTCCCTCTGGGAAACATGCGCAAGGAAGAGGTGCGCGCCCTGGCCGCCGGACGGGGATTGCCTATGCACGATGCCCCGGACAGCCAGGATTTTTACTCCGGGGAGCACGCGAAACTTTTGAACCTGGAAGATCGCCCCGGCGATATTGTGGACGCGGCCGGGCGGACGCTCGGGCGGCACCGGGGTTTTTGGCATTTTACCCCCGGACAGCGCAAGGGGCTGGCTCTGGCCGCGCCGGCCCCTTTGTATGTGATCGGGGTGGATGCTGAGCGCAACCAGGTGCGCGTCGGCCCTTATGCCCAAAGCCTTAGCCGGGCTTGCCTGGTAGGAGACATCTGTCTGCCTGTCCCCGGAGAACTGGAACACCCCGGACTCACCGTCCGTCTGCGCTCCTCCCAGCCGCCCGCGCTGGCGCGGGCGCTTTGGGAACCGGACGGAAAGCGGTTGCGCGTGGACTTCGCTCAGCCCCAATCCGGGGTGGCTCCGGGCCAGTCCCTGGTCTTTTATTTAGAGAATTTGTTGGTGGGCGGCGGAGTGATCCGGGAGGCAGTGGAATAGCTCCCCCTTCCCGCCGTAAAAAAGCGGGCCGCGCCGGAACACATCCGTCGCGGCCCGTGTTTCCAAGCCGGAAAATTCCGGCGTAAACTTACTTGATCTCTACTTCCGCGCCGGCTTCCACCAGTTGCTTCTTGGCGTCTTCGGCCTTGTCCTTGGCCACGGCCTCCAGGATGCTGGAGGGGGCGCCGTCCACCTTGTCCTTGGCTTCCTTGAGGCCCAGGCTGGTCAGGGCTCGTACTACCTTGATCACGTTGATCTTGTTGGCGCCGGCTGCTTTGAGGATTACGTCGAATTCGGTTTTTTCCTCTTCCGCCGGGGCGGCTGCGGCAGCCGGGACCGCGGCCATGGCCACGGCCGGGGCGGCTGCGGAAACGCCGAATTTTTCTTCCAGTTCCTTTATGAACTGCGAAAGTTCAAGCACGGTCATGTTGGCGATGAAATCCACAACTTTTTCTTTGGTGACTGACGAGGACATGGTTTTTCTCCTTGATTTTTGGCTAGGCGGCCTTTTTTTCTTCCACGGCTTTAAGCGCGTAGAGCAGCCCGCGAATGATGTTGCCGAAAAGCGACACAAAGTTGGTCGGCACGGCGTTCAACGTGCCCAGGGTCATGGCCAGAAGCTCCTGTTTGCCGGGGAGCTTAGCCAGGTCTTCCAGCTGCCTGGAGTTCAGCACCTGCCCCTCTAGGCTGGCGTGCTTGATGACCAGGGTTTTGCTGGTTTTTGCGCTGTCCGTGACAGCCTTGGCCAGGGCGACAGGATCTTCATGGCCGACGGCCACGCCGCAATTTTCGCGGAACATGTCCTTGATCGCCTCGTGTTTGGTGCCGGTAAAGGCAATGCGCGCCAAGGTGTTTTTCACGATTACGAGCTCGCCGCCCGCAGCGCGAATTTTGACCCTGAGTTGCGTCATTTCTTCCACCGGCATGCCCTTGAAGTCGGAAACCACCGCGATGGGCGCGTCACTGACCGTGGATTTGATCCGGGCGATCACTGCGGCTTTTTCGTCTCTGTTCACTCGACTCTCCTGAATTGGGTGTTGCTGGTAGAATTACTGAGCCAAAAAGCATCTCGGCAGGAGATTAAGGACGGAAAGGTTCTTTCCGTACGCCTGCTGTCTTCGACCCGGGAATTCTATGTCCTCTGCCAATATTTCGGCCCGGCCTATTTTTCGATGAACTTGCCGAGCGCCGCCGGGTCCACCTTGAACCCCGGTCCCATGGTGGTGGAAACCGCCATGCCCGTCATGTAGGCGCCTTTGGCCGCCGAGGGGCGCAGACGGTTCACTTCGGCCAGGAGGGTTTTGAGGTTGTCCAGGATTTTTTCCGGCCCGAAGGAGACCTTGCCCAAGGGGGCATGGAGCACCCCGGCCTTGTCCACCCGGAATTCAACCCGGCCGCCCTTGACTTCCTTGACCGCCTTGCCCACGTCCATGGTCACGGTGCCGGTCTTGGCGTTGGGCATCAGGCCGCGCGGCCCGAGGATACGCCCAATCTGCCCCACCAGGGCCATTACGTCAGGCGTGGCGATGGCCGAGTCAAAATCCAAGAAACCTTCCTTGACCTTGGCCACCAAATCTTCGCCGCCCACAAAATCAGCCCCGGCCGCCTTGGCTTCTGCTTCCTTGTCTCCCTTGCAGAACACCGCCACCCGCATGGTCTTGCCAAGGCCGTGGGGCAAGGCGATGGCCCCGCGGACCATCTGGTCGGAATACTTGGGATCAACCCCCAGTCGCAGAGCCAAATCCACCGTTTCGTCAAACTTGGCGTAGGAGGCGCTGAGGGCCTTGCTTACAGCGTCTTCCACCGGGAGCTTGACCGAAAGATCAATATTTTCCACAGTTTTGCGGTATTTTTTTCCATGTTTGGGCATTATACCCACCTTACCTTCACTCGTTTGAATCTCCTGCCGGTTTGCCCGTCCGGGACGACCGGCAGTGCGGTTGATTAAACGTTAGTTTGCCTCAGTTTACATCAAGGCCCATGCTCCGGGCCGTGCCGATGATCGAACGCTTGGCCGCCTCCAGATCCTTGGCGGTCAGGTCCGGCAGCTTCAGGCGGGCGATGTCCTCCACATCCTTATGGCTGACCGTGCCAATTTTGTTGCGGTTGGGCTCACCGGAGCCTTTGTCTTTTTTGGCGGCCTTGAGCAACAGGATCGGGGCTGGCGGGGTTTTGGTTATGAAACTGAAGGAACGATCCTGGTAAACCGTGATCACGGCAGGGATAACCGTGCCTTTCTGATCTGCGGTTTTGGCGTTGAAGGCCTTGCAGAACTCCATGATGTTCAGGCCGTGCTGCCCCAGGGCCGGCCCGACCGGAGGAGAAGGGGTGGCCGCCCCGCCGGGGAGATGGAGTTTGATCTTGGCGATTTCTTTTTTGGCCATGGTGCTTTTCCTTATTAAGCGAACAGGTTCCTAACCCTTGGAAACCTGTCCGAAATCAAGCTCAACCGGGGTCTGCCGGCCGAAGATGGATACGGAAACCCGGAGTTTACCCTTGTCAAAATTGACGTCTTCCACCATCCCGTTGAAGCCCCCGAAGGGACCGTCAATCACCCGCACCTCGTCGCCACGCTCGAAGTTGAACTTGGGCCGGGGTTGCTCGTGCCGTGTTTCCATCATGGCGATGATACGTTCGGCCTCGCTGTCCAGCATGGGCGTGGGGCGGTTTTTCCCGCCCACAAAGCCGGTCACCTTGGGGATGGACTGGATGAGGTGCCAGGAAGCGTCGTTCATGGTCATGCGCACCATCACGTAACCTGGAAAAAACTTGCGGGTGGAAGTTTTTTTGGCGCCGTGGGCCAGCTCGATGATGCGTTCGGTGGGGATGATCACCTCTTCGATGGCCCCGGCATCCTGTCCGGTGCGCATCATTTCACGGATGGTCAGCTCCACCCGGTTTTCAAAGCCGGAGTATGTATGCATTATGTACCAGCGTTTGCGAGGCTGGCCGGTTTCATTCTCGTTCATCTTACACACCCAGCGAGGTTATGATCTGGACTATCCGGACCAGCGCGTAATCGATGACGCCGAGGAATATGGACATTATGGCGACAAGGATAAGCACGGCCAGCGTGGTTACCCGCACTTCCGTCCGGGTGGGCCAGGTGACCTTTTTCAGCTCCGTCCTGGATTCTTCAAAGTAGGTTCGGGCCAGGTCGATCTTTTGGGTCAGACCAATCCTGCGGGCTTCGTCGTTTTTGCTGTTTTTTGCAATCATATTGCCTCAAAATGGCAGGGCAGGAGGGATTTGAACCCCCAACCTACGGTTTTGGAGACCGCCGCTCTACCGTTGGAGCTACTGCCCTACGCAAGCCTCAGCGCCGGATTGGCCGGCGCCGGGCGTCTACCTGGTTTCGCGGTGCAGGGTAACCTTCTTGTCCCACGGGCAGAATTTTTTAATTTCCAGTCTGCTGGTGGTGTTCTTTTTATTTTTGCTGGTGGAGTAATTGCGCCGTTTGCATTCGGTGCAGGCCAGCAGTATGTTCACGCGCATCGGGTTTTACTCCAGTATTTCCGTGACCACCCCGGCGCCTACCGTGTGGCCGCCTTCGCGGATGGCGAAGCGCAGCCCCTGCTCCATGGCTATGGCGTGGATGAGCTGCACGATGAAGGTGGAGTTGTCGCCGGGCATGACCATTTCCACACCTTCGGCCAACTGGATCACTCCGGTGATGTCCGTGGTGCGGAAATAGAATTGCGGGCGATAGTTGGAGAAGAAGGGGGTGTGCCGGCCGCCTTCGTCCTTGGAAAGAACATAGACCTCGGCCTTGAATTTCTTGTGCGGGGTGATGGACTTGGGGGCAGCCAGCACTTGGCCGCGCTCCACTTCTTCGCGCTTGATGCCGCGCAGGAGTATGCCCACGTTGTCACCGGCCTGTCCCTGATCCAGGAGCTTGCGGAACATTTCCACCCCGGTGCAGGTGGTCTTCTGGGTATCGCGGATGCCCACGATTTCCACTTCTTCACCGACCTTGATGAGCCCACGTTCCACCCGGCCGGTCACCACCGTGCCGCGGCCGGAGATGGAGAAGACGTCTTCAATGGGCATGAGGTAGGGCTTCTCCACATCGCGTTTGGGCTGGGGGATGTAGTTGTCGCAGGCGTCCAGAAGCTCCAGCACGCCCTTGGCGTCATCGGAGGCGGCATCGCTGACTTCCAGAGCCTTCAGCGCCGAACCTCGGATGACCGGGATGTCGTCGCCCGGATAGCCGTACTTGGAGAGCAGTTCGCGCACTTCCAGTTCCACCAGTTCCAGGAGTTCCGTGTCATCCACCAGGTCACACTTGTTCAGGAAGACCACCAGTGAAGGCACACCCACTTGGCGGGCTAGCAGAATATGCTCGCGGGTCTGGGGCATGGGGCCGTCAGTGGCCGCCACCACCAGGATGGCGCCGTCCATCTGGGCCGCGCCGGTAATCATGTTTTTGATGTAGTCGGCGTGGCCGGGGCAGTCCACATGCGCATAGTGGCGATTTTCTGTTTCATACTCCACATGCGAGGTGGAGATGGTGATGCCGCGCTCTTTCTCCTCCGGGGCCTTGTCGATCTCGTCAAAAGACTTGAATTTGCCGTGACCGCGCAAATGGGCCACCTTGGTGATGGCCGCGGTCAGCGTGGTTTTGCCGTGGTCAATATGGCCGATGGTGCCTATATTGACGTGCGGCTTGGTGCGAATGAATTTTTCCTTGCCCATAATCAATTCCCTGCCTTGTTTTTCTGAAGTTAAATTGATCCTGTATGCCTGGAGCCCACAA
The DNA here is from genome assembly GCA_009782775.1 of Desulfovibrionaceae bacterium. Classification (GTDB taxonomy): domain Bacteria; phylum Desulfobacterota; class Desulfovibrionia; order Desulfovibrionales; family Desulfovibrionaceae; genus WRHT01. The sequence continues at coordinate 10,543 of WRIL01000008.1, read as the reverse complement.
GCAGGATTGAACTGCTGACCTCGTCCTTACCAAGGACGCGCTCTACCTACTGAGCTATGTGGGCTTTGTTTATGAGCGCGCGGAAAGAGGAACACGGATGCTTGGAATGGAGCGGGAAACGAGATTCGAACTCGCAACCCTCAGCTTGGAAGGCTGATGCTCTAGCCGTTGAGCTATTCCCGCGCATTCGCCGTAGTTCTCCGACAGGCGCACTGTCTCCTACAGCCCTTTGCCTTTTGACGGCCAGGTAAATTTTCCGCCCTTCTTCCGCCGTGGCCGTGCTTGGCGGAAGCTGGTGGTGGGGGATGGATTCGAACCACCGTAGTCAACTGACGGCAGATTTACAGTCTGCTCCCTTTAGCCGCTCGGGCACCCCACCGTGGGCTGCGTGGCCTGAGCATTTTTTCGCCGAAGAGACGTTCATGGCATAAGCCAAAGCCGTTCAATTCCGCGTCCGTTGCTCTGACCTGGAGCTGGTGATGGGAGTCGAACCCGCAACCTGCTGATTACAAATCAGCTGCTCTGCCAGTTGAGCTACACCAGCCAGAGACACACGCTATTATCCGCGCGGGGTGAAAAAGGCAAGAAAAAAATATTTTACGGAAGCGTTTCGCGGCGGAACTTTTAGTACGCCCCTTCGGCGGTCAGGGCGGCCGGCAGGGTGCGCACCAGGATGTAAATATCCAGCCAGACCGACCAGTTGGCGATGTAGGCTTCGTCCAGGGCTACTCTGGCGGCATAGCTTGTGTTGTTACGGCCGGAAACCTGCCAGAGACCGCTGATGCCCGGCTTGACTTTTTTATACAATTCAAAAGCCGCGCCGTATTTTTTCACCTCTTCCTCCACTATGGGGCGGGGGCCCACCAGGCTCATGTCGCCCTGGAAAATGTTAAAAAGTTGCGGCAACTCATCCAGGCTGGCTTTACGCAAATACTTGCCCACCCTGGTAATCCGTGGGTCGCTTCTCAATTTGTGGTTTTGGCGCCATTCTTCGTGCAGCGTGGGATTTCCGGTCAGGCAGACGTCCAGGATCTGGTCCGCGTTTTTATACATGGTGCGGAATTTCCAGATCCTTATTTTGCGTCCGCCTTGGCCGAGGCGTTCCTGCCGGTAAAAAACAGGCCCCCGGCTGTCCAGGGCTATGGCCAGGCTGATCAGCAAAAAAAAGGGCAGCAGCGGCGCGGCCATCAGGACGGCTAGTCCCAGATCCATGGCATATTTGAGTTGCAGACGGCATGGGTCTAGCAGGTTTTGGCGCAGACTTAAGGAAAGGCGTGAGCAAAACATGGAGAGGTTTACGGAAAGCCTGATGTTCATGGAGGCGTCCGGGATGATGATCAGGCGTCGGAAGCGCGCCTCGGCCAAGGGATAGATTTTTTGCTGCTGTTCCGGGGAGAGTCCCTCCATGACCAACACGGCCGTGATTTGGGGCGCTCCACACCCGGCCGCGCCTAGTCGCTCTTTGGCCGTTTCCGGGTCGTCCGGCAGAAGTTCCGTATTTATGCCGGATACCGGGAGGGTTTCTTCGTCCAGGTTGAAGACCGCCACCGTCCTGTGTCCGAGTTCCGGGGCGCCGCGCAGTTGTCCGGCGATTAGCGCGGTAAGCCTGCTCTTGCCGATCAGGATGACCGGATATCCCCACCAGGCGAAGCGGCTGTATATTTTTTTGGAGTAGAAACGGGCCAGAGGTACGGCGAAGAGGGCCAGCAGCCAGAAGAAGAGCACCACGAAACGTGAATAGGCATACCCGACTTGGCCGACAAAGAGCACGGTCCCGAAAAAGAGCATGCCTACGCTGCTGGCGATGCTCAGGCGTTTCAAGTGTTCCGGCCCGGCCAGGAGCAGACCGGGGTAAAGGCCGAAAGCGGCATAAAGCGGGATGAAGCAGAGAATCAGCGGCGCGAGGCCGAGATAGCTGCGATTAACGGCGAAGGCGTCCAGGCTGCTGCGTGTCAGGTAAGCCAGGATGAAGGCTAGGAACAAGGCGCAGAGGTCGGCGAGCATCATGGCCGGTATGGTGGATTTGAGCAGCCGCATGTTTTTTCGTATATCCTAAATTCCGTTAATGGCAACCGGTGGCTGCCATTTTCCGCAGTTCGCTAATGACCAGGTCGGCGACGGACGGACGGAAGAGCATGCTGAAGTGCCCGCCGGGGGCGAAGCGCAGACGCCAGCCTTTCGGGGGGAGGAGGCTGGAGGCCGGGAGCACGGCCTCGTCGGTGGAGCTGACCAGGGAGACGCATGGAGGATTCGTTTTGGGGGCGTTTTGCAGGGAACGGAGGAAGCCGGAAGCGGGCAGGAGGTTTTTGGCCAAGGCTCCGGGGGCCAGGGCGGCCGTTTTGCTGCCCTGGTGCGGGGTACCCATGGTCAGCGCCCCACCGGGGCGTGTGTGGTTTTCTCCCTGGAGCAACCAGTGGCGGAACAGGAGACCGCCCAGGCTGTGGCAGACGAAGATGGGTTTTTGCCCTGGAAAGGACGTTTCCACCGCTCGCACATGCTTTTCCAGTCTTTGCAGGATGTCCTGGGTGGAGGTGAAAAAACTGTGGTAGGAAAAGGTGGAACAGGCGAAACCCTCCTGGTGGAAGCGCCGGCCCATATAGATCCAGACGGCGGAATGGTTGTAAAGGCCGTGGATGAGAATTAATGGAGGTTTTACGCCGGGCGCGGAGGTGGCCGACCGGCGGGTCAGGGGGGCCAGGGGAAAGATCAGGGCGCATATGAAGAGGCTGGCCAGACTCTCTGCATAGCAGGCCAGACAGACCCGGAGGCCTGGCTTGGGCTGGTTCATGGCCGCCTCCGGCGAGTTTATGCTTTCATACCAGTATATCACGTTGCAGATCAGGGCAAAGTTCATGTAACATATTAGAATAACAAGAAAGACGACTGTTAAAACGGACATGGGGTTTCTTTAGCATGATTCTGGGGGGCCGTATAGCGGCATCGCTTTCCGCCTCTTGCCTTGCCGGGTCATAGGTGGTAACTCTTTGGCGAAACTGGATAAAACAGGAAAGCATGGATGAAATTGGAAATATTGCGATATCCGGATGAGCGTTTGCGCCGCAAAGGGGAGCCCATTACGGAGATTACCGAGGAGATCCGCGTCCTGGCCGGGGATATGGTGGAAACCATGTACGCCGAGGAAGGCATCGGTCTGGCCGCCCCCCAGGTGGACCGGCTCCTGCGCCTGGTGGTGACGGATTTCAGCGGTCCCTCCAAGAGAGAGGGGGCCAAGGTATATATTAACCCGGAACTGGAATTCCTGGGAGAAGAGAAGCAGGAATCAGAGGAAGGCTGTCTTTCGGTGCCGGATTTGCGCGCGTCGGTGGAACGCGCCTCCAGGGTGCGGGTGCGGGCGCTGGACCTGGAAGGGCGTCCTTTTACGGAAGAGGCTGACGGAGTGCGGTCCATCTGCCTGCAACACGAATGCGATCATCTGGAAGGGCGGCTTTTCCTGGATCATCTCAGCCGCCTGAAACGCAATCTTTATACCGTAAAGCGTAAAAAGGCCCTGCTGATGACGGAGAGGCCGTGAAGCTGGCCTTCATGGGCACGCCGGAATTTGCCGCGGCCTCCCTGGAGGCCTTGTTGGTCTTTCCAGGGGCGGAAATCCTGGCGGTTTACTGCCAGCCGGATCGCCCGGCGGGACGTGGTGCCCTAGTGTCGCCGGGCCCGGTGAAGCGTCTGGCCCTTGAGCGTGGTCTGCCGGTGCGCCAGCCGGGGAATTTCGGGGACGGGGAAACCGTGGAAGAACTGGCCGCCCTGGGGGCGGATCTATTCGCGGTGGCGGCCTATGGGCTGATCCTGCCCCAGGCGGTGCTGGACCTGCCTCCTCTGGGGGCCTTGAATGTGCATGCCTCGCTCCTGCCGGAGCTGCGCGGCGCAGCCCCTATCCAACGGGCGATCATGGCCGGAGCGTTGCGTACCGGAGTGAGCATCATGCGTATGGAGCGCCGGCTGGACAGCGGCCCCATCCTACTCCAGCGCGCCATGGGCATAGGTTTTGAACAGGATGCCGGGGAAGTGCACGATGAACTGGCGCTTCTGGGCGGCCGCTTGCTGGTCGAGACCCTGGAAAGGCTGGCGGAGGGGCGTTTGCGTGAAATCCCTCAGGATGAATCCAGGGCCACCTATGCCTCTAGGTTGAACAAGGCCGACGGCTGGCTGGATTTTACCAGGAGCGCCAGAGAGTTGCATAACCATGTCCGTGGGGTCACTCCCTGGCCCGGGGCGCAGGTACGCTTGGATTTAGCGGAAAGGGGCGAGGGCGCCCGCGAAGGGATTTCTTTGCTGGTGCAAAAAGGCCGTCCCCTGGAGAACGAGGCGGACAAAAAGGCGGCGGCCGCCTTCCAGCTCGGGGAACTTTTGCCCTTGCGGGAGGATGTGTTGCCGGTGGTCTGCCAGGACGGGCTCTACGGCCTGGAGCGGATGAAACCGGCCGGTGGCCGGAGCTTGTCAGCCATGGATTTCGCCAACGGCTATTTGAAAGGTGGGCGCTGGAAGGCTGCCCCATAGGCGCTTGGACGACAGCTATGGGCCGGAGACCGCGGACCGCGGATTTTGTCCGGCAAGATGTCGCTGAACCAGGAAAAGCAGGGTCAGCACGGCCAACCCGAAAAGGTCCGTGTAAATTCCGATGTCAATTAGGCACAGGGCGGCGATAAATGCGATAATACGCAACAGGGCGTGTATTCCGGCAAACAGGTAACCTTCAACGGCTATGCCTATGAGAAACACCCCCAGACATGCCCCGGCTGTTACCCGCACCCCCTCCAGGAAGGTGGTGTTGATCAGCAACAGTTGCGGCGAATACACAAACATGTAGGGCACAATAAAGCCCGCTAGGGCCAGCTTGACGGCGGAGAAGCCCGTCTTGACCGGCTCGCCTCCGGACAGCCCCGCAGCCGCGAACGCCGCCAGGGCCACCGGCGGGGTCAGGTTGGCGAACATGGCGTAATAAAAGACGAACAGGTGCGCTGAAAGGAGCGGAATGCCCAGCTTGGCCAAGGCTGGTGCGGCGATGGTGCCCGTGATGATGTAGGCGGGAATTGACGGCACCCCCATGCCCAGGATCATGCAGGTGACCATGGTGAACAGCAGGGTGAACAGCAGGCTGTGGCTACCCAGGGAGATGATGGCGTTGGCCATGGTCAGCCCGAAGCCGGTCTTGGAGGTTACGCCTATAATGACGCCCACGCAGGCGCAGGCGATGGCGACTGACGCCGTCTGTTTGGCACCTTCGGCGAAGGCGTCGCAAATGGTCCTGAAGTTCATGCGTGTTGACTTTTTGAGGCTGGCCGTGACAATAGTCGCCACAATAGTGATGACTGCGGCATAAATGACCGTAGTGCCGGAAAAAAGCAGCAGGTAGAGCAGGACGCCGATGGGGATGAGCAGGTGTCCCCTTTGTCTCATGACCTCCTTGACAAGAGGCAGACGATTTTTCGGCAGGCCGACTAGGCCTAGTTTGCCGGCCCGCAGGTGTACCTGGATGATGATGCCCATGTAGTACAACATGGCCGGCACCGCTGCGTGTACGATGATAACCGAATAGGGCATGCTCAATATTTCGGCCATGATGAAAGCGGCCGCCCCCATGATCGGCGGGAGCAATTGCCCGCCAACCGAAGCCGAAGCCTCCACCGCCCCGGCAAAGTTTTTGGAGTAGCCGACTTTTTTCATCAAGGGTATGGTGAAAGCGCCGGTGGTGACCACGTTGGCCACGGCCGAACCGTTGATGGAGCCGAGCAGGCCGGAGGCTATGACCGCCACCTTGGCCGGGCCACCCTTGCTGTGCCCGGCCAGAGCCATGGCTAGGTCGTTGAAGAAAGCGCCCATGCCGGATTTTCCCATGACCGCGCCGAACAGGATGAACAGAAAAATATAGCTGGCCGCCACACTTACGGAAGTGCCGTAGATCCCCTCGGTATTGGCGAAGAGATGGTTGGAGAGCTGCATCCAGGTGTAACCCCGGTGTCCGAACATGCCGGGCAGACCACGCCCGAACAGTCCATAGGCGATGAAAGCGAGGCACAGGATGGTCAGGGCCCAGCCAGCCGTGCGCCGCGAACTTTCCAGCACCAGCGCGACCAGGACGGTAGCCGCGATCAAGTCGAAAAGCCCCGGATTGCCGGCCCGTTCCACCACTCCCAGATAATCGGTCCAGATATAGATCGGAACGGCCATAGCTAGGGCGATGAACAGCCAGTCAAACCAGCCCAGGGCCTTATAGCCGCTTTTCTTGCCGAAAGGGTACATGATGAAGCCCAAGGTCAGCATCATTCCGACATGTAGCGAACGATGCTCGAGCACGACCGGGGTGCCGACAAAGGCGGTGATGAAATGGTACAGGCTGACCACGATGCAGAGCAGATAAAAGACTCTTTCAATGATCGGCGAAACCAGCTTGCGGGTGTGTGACTCTTTGTCCAGGTTTTCCAGGAGTTTCTGCTGCTCTTCGCTGAGCACGCCCTTCATGGCGTCGGCAATGGCCTCATCCGACACTTCCGGTTCCGCGCCCGGAAGCGCGCCTTTCAAAAGGAGGGAGCCGGCATCTTCAGGGCGTCCCATGTCTTTCTCCTTTTTCAATACGCAGCCATATCTCCGTGTGGTGCGGCAAATCGGCCCCTCGCGTGACCATCCTGCCGTCCAGCATGATCTCCCTGGTGGCCGTATGCGAATTGAGCCAAACCAACTCCGTGAATACTTGGCCGATTTCCTCCATGTGGATCAAACCGTCGCGTACATAGCAGACACGACCGGCATCCGCCGGGATGCCGGCCCCGAAAGCCGGAAAATCTATGGCGTCCAGCACCAGATTGCCCTTTTCATCCAAGTGGTAATACTCGTTCCAGGGTATTTTTTCCAGAGAATGGATCCAGCCGAAAAAGAGGCGGCTGTTCACCTTGGCTGGGGCTTCGGCATACAGGATTTCTTTTTTTCGATCATAGATGCGCAACATCATGATCTCGGCAGCGGTTTCTGAAGGCGCGAGCGGTTCAAAAAGAACGGCGCAAGCGGAAGCGGCCGCGCCAAAGGCAAATATCAGAAAACCCGCCGGGGAAAATTTTTTCCCCGGCGATCTACGGGTCATCATAAAAGACATCGGCTGGGCCTGAACTACTTGATCATACCTTTATCTTTATAATACTGCTCCGCCCCGCTATGTAACGGCACAGAGGTGCCGAGTATGCCGCGCAGGGCCGTTTCCGGCGTTATGTTGGCCTTGGCCGTGGCATGGGAGGCGTGGATCGCCTCCAAGCCCTTGGGGGAATAGATATTGTCGAGCAAATCATAAACCACGGCATCCGGCAGTTTGATGTCCACCAGCATGATGTTCATAACCGCTGCGGTGCTGGTATCGGCATCCGTGCCGTACACCGTGGCCGGAATTGTAAAGGGCACATAGAAAGGATACTTGGCGATCAACCTCTGCAAGGCCTCACCTTCGACCGGCACAAAGACGATTTTTTTGGAGGTTCCGAGTTCCCGTATGGTGGCGTTGCCCAGGCCGGAGGTCACAAAGGCCGCGTCGCAGAGGCCGTTTTTAATCTGGTCTATGGCTTCTCCGTAATTCAGGTAATCCACCCGGCAGTCCTTGTAGCTCATGCCGTGGGCCTCGAACATCATCCGGGCGTTGATCTCCACCCCGGAATTGGGGGCACCCACTCCGATACGCTTGCCCTTGAGGTCGGCAAAACTTTTGATGCCAGAATCGGCGGTGGTGACAATTTGGCAGACATTGGGCCACAAGCCCATCATGGCGCGCAGGTCTTTTGACTGCGGTTTGCCCTCGTAGGCGCCGAAGGATTCGACGGCCTGGATGACGGCGTCAGCCATGGCTATGGCCATTTCTCCCTGGCCGGTAAGCAGGGCGTTGATGTTTTCGGCGGTAGCCCCCGTGGCCGTGGCCGAGGTTTTGTATCCCAGTGTGCCGATAAAGGTGGAGAAGGAGCCTCCGATGGGGAAATAGATGCCGCTGGAGGGACCGGTGAGCACGGTTATGAAATGATCCCCCCGTTTGACCTCGGGTTGCGCGGCCAGAACCGGCGAGCAAAACACAATTAAAAGCACAGCGGTCAGTATGCCCGGAAGTCGAGTTTTTTTCATAATCTTTTTCCTCCTGATTAATGTTGGGAATAGATCCGAGACCAGCGCCGACGCGAGGACGACTTTTTGTCCTGCCCCGCATGTTTTCGTGAAAGAAACACGAAAGGCATAATTATCAATATATTACCTCAAACCAGGGTCTTTGGCAAGGGGCGGCGCTTGTCGGGCGTCCTGACTTTTTATCGGCACACTTGCAAGTAACAGGGTCACGTCTCCAGATCATATTCGGCGGGTTGTCCCGGTTGACGTTGGTGTCCGGCTGGTATAAAAAGGATTCAGCCCTTGGCATGGATCATGTTATCCACTTCAGAAAAGAAATTACGGCAGAACTCAAGGACTAGATTCAGCATGGAGTAACGTGCTGAAATAAATGGTAAAAGCGGGAATAGTTCAACGGTAGAGCGTCAGCTTCCCAAGCTGAAAGTTGCGGGTTCGAATCCCGTTTCCCGCTCCAAATTTCAAAGCAGCCGAATCCGGTACAGTCTGAAATGCCTTGTAAATCAAGGTAGAAAATAAACAAGATTGCCAGGATTCGGTTGTTTTTGTTCGCAGGCACCCGTTTTTTCAGGGGGGATGGCATGTCGTCGCTCATTGTGAAAAAAGAAGCGCTTATTCCAGGACGCACCAGCCGCTTACTGGTGCATGCCCCGCAGATCGCCAGGGTCGCCAGGCCCGGCAGCTTTGTGATTCTGCGCGCCAGCCCGGAAGGCGAGCGCATTCCGCTGACCATAGCCGATAAGGATGTGGAAGCCGGGACCATCACCATTGTCTATCTGGTGCTGGGCAAAACCACCGCCGTTCTTGAAAGCCTGAAGGAGGGCGACGCCCTGCAGGATCTTTGCGGGCCTCTGGGCAATCCCACCCGCATTGAGGCGGGGGGAGGCACGGTTATCTGCGCGGGCGGCGGCACCGGCATCGCCGCCATGCACCATATCGCCAAAGGACACCATGAGGCGGGCAACCATGTGGTCGCGGTCATCGGTGCCCGCAGCCGGGATCTCTTGCTCTATCACGAGGAACTGCGCGCCTTTTGCCCTGAGGTGCTGGTCTCCACCGATGACGGAAGCTTGGGCCGCCGGGGGATAGTGACGGATCTGCTGGTGGATCGCCTGCGGGTGGACAAAAGCGTCAAGGAAGTGGTGGCCGTTGGACCGGTGCCGATGATGGAGGCCGTGGTCAAGGCGGTCGCGCCTTTTGGCGTGCCGGTCACCGTCAGCCTGAATTCCATCATGGTGGACGGCATCGGCATGTGTGGCGCCTGCCGTGCGACCGTTGGCGGGCAGGTGAAGTTCACCTGTGTGGATGGTCCGGAATTTGACGGGAGCGAGGTGGATTTCGCCGAACTCGGCCGGCGTCTCGCCACCTTCAAAGATCAGGAGTGTCATTCCCATGCCCTCTATTGCGAATGCATGGGGGAGGCTCCCAAGGAAAGCACGGAGAAAAAAGGCCTTGCCCCCAGGATTCCCATGCCCTGTCAGCCGCCAGAGGAACGGGTGCTGAATTTTCGGGAAGTCGCTCTGGGGTATAGCCCGGAACAGGCCAGGCAGGAAGCCGGGCGCTGTCTGCAATGCAAAAAGCCTCTTTGTCGCGGCGGTTGCCCTGTGGATGTGGACATCCCAGGATTTATCAGGGCCATTGCGGAGGGCGATCCGGATCAAGCCTACGAGATCCTCGCCAGTACCAACAGTTTACCTGCGGTCTGCGGCCGGGTCTGCCCCCAGGAAATCCAGTGCGAGGGCAAATGTATCCTGACGGCCAAGGGGCAGCCCATAGCTATTGGCGCCATGGAACGCTTCGCGGCCGACAGGCGCCTGGCCTCCGGCGCGCCCCGGTCCGAGGTTTTATCCAAGGAGGCCGCTTCCGGGCCGCGGGTGGCCTGCATCGGGTCCGGTCCGGCCTCGCTGACGGTGGCCGGATATCTGGTTTCAAGGGGGGCCGAGGTCACGGTCTTCGAGGCACTGCACGCCTTGGGCGGGGTATTATCTTACGGCATTCCGGAATTCCGGCTGCCCAAGACCGGGGTAGTGGAGGCGGAAATTTCCTCCCTAGCCCGCTTGGGGGTCAGCTTCATAACCAACGCCGTTGGCGGAAAGAGTTTTACCATCCAGGAACTCCTGGATCAGGGTTTCGGGGCCGTATTCATCGGCGTGGGGGCAGGGCTACCGCAGTTTCTGAACATTCCCGGAGAGAACCTCATCGGCGTGTTCTCGGCCAATGAGTATCTGACCCGCGTGAACCTAGGCCGGGCCTATGATTTTCCCAAGCATGACACCCCCAGCTATCCCGGACGCAAGGTAACAGTTTATGGCGGGGGCAATGTGGCGATGGATGCCGCCAGGACTGCCGTGCGCATGGGAGCGGAATCCGTGCATATAGTATATCGCCGCACCATGAAAGAACTGCCGGCCCGCCTGGAAGAGGTGCATCACGCTCCGGG
>WRIL01000007.1 GCA_009782775.1 Desulfovibrionaceae bacterium | reverse complement strand
CTGCCGTGCGCATGGGAGCGGAATCCGTGCATATAGTATATCGCCGCACCATGAAAGAACTGCCGGCCCGCCTGGAAGAGGTGCATCACGCTCGGGAGGAGGGGGTGCGTTTTGAACTGCTCTCCGCGCCGTTGCGTTTTATGGAGGACGCGGAAGGGCGTCTGGCGGCGGTGGAAGTGCAGCGAATGGAGCTGGGCGAAGCGGATGCCTCAGGACGGCGGGCGCCCAGGCCCATTCCCGGATCAGTCTTCACCCTGCCCACGGATCTCGCGGTTATTGCCGTGGGCACCAGCGCCAACCCCGTCCTTCTGCGGGGCACGCCCGGCCTGGCGCTCAATAAGTGGGGTTACATCGATGCGGACGCCAACGGCGAAACTTCCATTCCCAACGTCTTTGCCGGCGGAGATATCGTTTCCGGCGCGGCCACGGTCATTCTGGCTATGGGGGCGGGCCGCACGGCGGCCAGGGAAATAGCCCACAGGCTTGGACTGGATTGAGGCCGTCTTATATATATTTACTCAGTTTATCCAACACTGCGGATATATTAAACGGCTTGCCGATGTGATCATTCATGCCGGCCGCGAGACATCGCTCTATGTCGCTCTGAAAGACGTTGGCGGTCATGGCTATTATTGGCAGCGCCTTACAATAAGGCGAGGTAAGCGCGCGTATTTGCCGGGTCGCCTCTAGCCCGTCCATTTCAGGCATCTGCATATCCATGAACACCAAATCATATTTATCCGGTGCCGACCTGACCATATCAAGGGCGGCCTTTCCGTTTTCGGCCGTGTCAACTACCATTCCCGTACCTTCCAATAAGGCGATCAGTATTTCACGGTTGATTTCTATATCTTCGGCAAGGAGCAGTTTTTTGCCGGAAAACCTGCCGTCCCTGCCTCTTGCAAAAGCCCGGTTGTTGCCGTCGCGAGCGGGCGGCGGGTAAGGTTTTTTTTCATCACGCGGCAATTTTACTGTAAAAATGAAGCGGGAGCCTTTGCCGATTTCCGACTCCACCCAAATTCTGCCGCCCATAAGCTCTATGATATGTTTTGAAATGACAAGACCAAGCCCCGTGCCTCCGTACTTCCTGGTGGTGCCGCGTTCCGCTTGTTCAAACGGGTTGAATAGCTTTTCCTGTTGCGTGGTTGATATGCCTATTCCGCTATCGGCCACCGCAAAACGCAGCTTGCAAAATTTGCGATCTTCCCATTCCCTGGAAACGCAAATGCTGATTTTGCCTCCATCAGGCGTGAATTTCACTGCGTTTGACAACAGATTTGTGATAATCTGCGTCAAGCGCTGATCGTCGCCGACGAAGAAAAAGTATTCGCCTTCGGCCATATCCATGGAAAATTGAATCCGCTTTTTTTCAAGGTTGACCTGAATAAGGGAAACGGCCTTTTTTAACGTATCTCGCAAGTCAAAGGGCGTATGGGTCAACTCCAGTTTGCGCGCCTCGATTTTTGACATATCGAGCACATCGTTAATGACACCCAGCAGATGTATCGAAGCCTTTTCAATATGGCTCAGCGCGTAGTCTTTTCTCTCTAAATCAGTTGCATTTTTACCTATGGAGGCCATCCCGATAATTGCGTTCATCGGCGTCCGCATTTCGTGGCTCATCGTGGATAAAAAAAACGACTTCGCATCGCTGGCAGCTTTCGCTTCAGCTTGTTGCTTTGCCAGGTGTTCCATCTTTGTAATATCCTGTATTATCTCGATATAGCCAGTTTTTTCGCCGTGCAAATCCTTCAGCATTTTTACATCCACCTGATAAGACTTGTCTTCATGCGTGAAATATGTACGCATCCGGCCTTTTTTCGCGCAGGCGATGGCGCAATTATCCGTGTTACATATACTGAGACCCAGATTACTGCACGGTTCCCCAATAGCCCCTCTCCGTTTTTTGCCAAAGTCCTTCTCCGCGATTGCGTTGATAAAGGTAAATTTTTCATCCAAATCCTGAGAAGTAACCAGGAATGGTAGCGCGTCAAGAAGCGATTCATACCAATGAGCCATCGTCATGAATTTTTCTTTTTCGTCATTTATATCATTCAGCAACGTTTTCAATTCACGCAGATCGCGGAAATAGGCGACGACTATATAATCATCTCCACGTTTAATTCTGGTCAGGACGAGGTCCACGGGTATCGGTTCACCTTGCAAATTCTGCATCATCCACTCATATCGGCCATAGCCATCCTCATACGCCTTTGTTACCAGTATCGGCGCAAGTTCACCCGAGTGGCTCCCATCCGGCTGGAACTCGGGTGAGAGTTCGCTGAATCGGTCAATATATTCCTGTTTGTTTGCAAGGTTAAATAACCTCACGACTTCTTCGTTGCAGTCCGCTATTTTATGATCTCTCGTCCAATAGTTTGCGCATAGAGGCATGGAGTCAAACATAATTTTTGTACGTTCATCGGCTTCGCGTATCTTCGCATCCGCTTCTTTTTGCTTCCGCAAATCGCGCGCGTATCCGGCCGCGATATATTCATCTTTGTATTTGACGCGCACGAGAGTAACTTCACAGGGTATCAGTTCACCATCTATACTTTTATGAACCCATTCGAGAGAGTAATAGCCATCGCTATGCGCTTTGCTTATAGCATCAAAGCTGGCTTCCTTAGACGACCTGCCGTTTGGTTGATATTCCGGCGCGAGATCATAAAATGCAGTTATTATTTCTTCTTTTTTTGATGCCTTGAAGAGCCCTACCGCTGATTTATTACAGGTTAAAACATTAAAGCTTTTATCAATTAATATACAGCTTAGTGGCGTAGCATCAATTAAAATCTGTGTGTATTCCGTATCGGCAACTTGAATTTCCAATTTTCTGATGTCAGTAATGTCAGTTGCTATAGTAGCAAATGTATTTTTTTCTACTAAAAATGATGTTACAGAAAACATTTTTATGGTACCATCTTTCATTTTTGATTTACATTCATACTTAGATATGCCATGTTCTAGTAGATCTTTAATAACTTTATCTGAAATTAAATTTAATGTTTTATCATCAAATAGTAAACCAAGGTAATCATCCATTAGTTCATCGTGAGTATATCCTGAAATTAAAGTTGCCGCAGGGTTAATATATAAACATTTACCGTTAATCTCTTTATAAGAAACAAAATTTGGTGAACGATGTATGATGTCTGATGTTATCATCAGTTGGCTCTGTGTTTGCTTTTTTTTGTCTATATCCATCAGCGCGCCAGATACCCTGAGCGGCACTCCTTTGTTGTTCCGTAGCGTGGTTCCGAACGCGTGAAAATAACGGTAATCACCATTTTTCAGCATGAGGCGATATTCCAAGTTGTACGGTATTTTTCCGGTGCGGTCGTCAAGGTGCGCCGCGAAAGCCTCAAGCGTCTTTTCCTTGTCTTCGGGATGGAGCCTGTCGCTCCAGCTTGAGAGTATGTCCGGGAAGTCATGTGTATCGGAAAACCCCAACATATGCCTGAATTCCTGCGACCATGTGAATTTATTATTGGGGTTGACAGGGTCTGTGCTCACAACATCCATATCCCAAAGCGCGATGCCCAGGGCGTCGTTTGCGAGTTTGTATTTCATCAGGTCATATTCAACCGCCATCCGGTAATTTTGGATGGCGTTGTTTATCAGACGGACAGTTTCGGTCTCACTGCCGGTCAAATTTTCGGGTTTAAGGACGATGTCGAAATCACCGATCCTGCCGGCATCAACAAGCCGTTCCAGCTCATCCAGCAGTTTCTTTTTGTGATTTTTTTCCTTTTCATCCATGTTGTGTCCATTTGATTTTTTAGGGTGTCGCGTTACAACAGGCTCGGTATCCAGCGGCAATGTCAGTCACTTGGAAAGCGTCCATTATAACTCGTTCTTGATTTTTTAAAAATCGCCGTAGACTTGTCAGGGAACTGCATATCGAATTACAGTATATCAAAAAATACGTGGAAAAGCTATAAGAGACGCGGGGCAATCGGGACAAAAATTTTTGGAACAGGCTCGTTATGCGTATTTTTTACTATTTGAGCGCCTATATCAGCCATCGCCTGGCCGGGTTGGAGTATATCGCCTGTTTGCGCGCCTTGGGGCATGAAGTCGTTTGCAATTACCCGGATTTACCGGATAGAGGGGGGGGGGGGCTGGAGACCGGGGCGGAGCGTTCCGGCCTGGATTTTGTTTTTGAGGCGGAACTGGCAGACCGCGCCCGGCGGGCGGATCTTTTCATCGTTCACGAAGATCCCTATTTTTATGAGGAACTGCTATCTTTGTTGCCCGATCTGCGGCAAAACCCGCCGGTGTTTTACCTGCCTTGGGAAAACGAGGAGCTTCCCCAGGCTTGGCGCCCCCCCTTGTCTATGGCGTCCGGCATTTGGACCTGTTCGGAGTTTTCCCGGCAGGCCCTCAGCCGGGTATGCGGCCATACCGAGGTGTTGCCGCATGTGGTGCGAAGGCCCAAGGCCATGCCGGCGGACCTGGATTGGGGGAGGAATTTGCTTAAGCGGCATGGGGCGGAAGGAGCAACACTCTTTTTATCGGTCATGGACGGGGCAAACCCGCGCAAGAACCTTTCCGGCCTCTTGGCCGCCTTCAAGCTGTTGTGCCGGGAAAGCCGCCATCCGGTGCGGCTTCTGCTCAAACAGTACCGGGTTTCTCTTCCTCTGGAGGATTATCCGGAGGTCGTCAATATCATGGAAATGCTCAATGCGGGGCGCATGGCCGCCCTGCATATCCTTAGCGATGCCTATGTCAGCCCGCACCATGCCGAGGGCTGGGGGCTCAGTCTTTCCAGCGCAATGGCCCTGGGCAAGACGGTGATCGCCACCGGCTATTCCGGGAACCTGGAATTTATGAGCCACGAAAACAGCCTGCTCCTGCCGTATAAAATGGTCCAGGTCTCCCGGGAAATGACGGAGAGAATCCCCCTCTTTCAGCCGGAAATGCGCTGGGCCGATCCGGATCTATCGGCCTTGCTCCAGGCCATGCGCCAAGTTGCCGAAGGCCGGGTTCCCCCGGAGCTGAACCGGAAGGCCGCCGGAATCACCGAACGCTTCGGGCCGGAGAGAATTTGTCTCAGGCTGAAGGAATTGCTGGAGCGGGCCGTAGCCAGCCGGGCCTGAAGATTAAAAGGCAGGCACGATACCGCGGGGGAGGAGCGTTTCCTGGATGTATTTTTTTACTTCCGGGGACTGCACGGCCTGGATCAAGGCCTTGGCGGCCGAACTATCCTTGTCGGCTCCGCGCACCACTAGGACGTTGGCATAGGGCGATTCCTCCCCTTCGGAGATCAGGGCGTCCCTGGCCGGGATTAGCCCGGCTTCACCGGCGAAGTTGGTGTTGATCACGGCGGCGGCCACATCCGGCAGGGTACGGGGGAGCTGGGGGGCGTCAATTTCCTTGAAGACCAGGCCGCGCTGGTTCTGCACAATATCCTTGACCGTGATCAGCGTTCCTTCCTTGAGGGTGATCAGGCCGTTGGCCTCCAGAAGGCGCAGGGCCCTGGCCTCGTTGGTCGGGTCGTTGGGCACGGTGACCAGGTCGCCTTTTTTCAGCTCACCGACATCCTTGATTTTTTTGGAATAGAGTCCCAGGGGTTCAATGTGGATCTTGGCGATCCAGACCAGGTCCAGCTTCTTTTCCGCGTTCATGTTGTCCAGGTAGGGGATGTGCTGGAAGAAATTGGCGAAGATGAGCTTTTCGCCTAGGGCCAAATTGGGCTGCACGTAATCGGTGAATTCCCGGATCTCCAGGGTGTAGCCGGTCTTTTCCAGCAGAGGGGCGGCCTGTTGCATGATGTCTTTGTGTGGGAAGGGGGTCACCCCCACAACCAGCCGCTCGGCGGCCAGGGCGCCGGCGGGGAGCAGAATCAGCAAAAAGAGGGCTAAAAGAAGGTGTTTCATGGTTTACTCCGTTTATTAAGGGTTATGTCAGCGCAGCTTCTTGTAGAAAAAGTTGCAGACCGACTGGATGATCTGCACCATCAGCACCAAAATGCACACCGCGTAAATCATCACGTCCACCTGGAAGCGGTTGTAGCCGTACTTGATGGCCAGATCCCCCAGCCCTCCGCCGCCCACGGCCCCGGCCATGGCCGAGTAACCCAGCAGGGTGATGGCCAGTACGGCCACATTCAGGACGATGGCAGGCAGGGCCTCTGGAAGGATCACCTTGAAGATGATCTGGGCGTTGTTCGCGCCGAAGGCGCGGGCCGCCTCCAGCACGCCGCGATCCACCTCCAGGAAATTAGCCTCCAGGAGCCGCCCCACAAAGGGAATGGCGGCCACGGTCAGGGGAACGATGGAGGCGGCGCTGCCGATGGTGGTTCCGGTGATCAGGCGGGTCAGGGGGATGATGGCGATGAGCAGGATGATGAAGGGAAAGGAGCGGCCTAGGTTCACGGCAACGTCCAGAACCCGGTAAATCCCCGGACGGGGGTTAAGGCCCGCGGGTCCGGTCAGGATCATGCACACGGCCAGGGCGAAACCGGCCAGCAGGGAAAAAAAGGAGGAGAAGAAGACCATGTACAGGGTGTCCAGGCTGGACTCCAGCAGTTCCGGGGTCAGGGCGGCCAGACGCTCCAGCCAAAGGGCGAAGGATGAAGGAGCTTCAGGCATGGCAGTCCTCCGGCTGGCCGTCGTCCAGGACCTGCCAGCGCAGTTTCCGCGCCCGCAGGTAGTCCAGGGTTTTTTCCAGGTGTTCAGGCAGCACGTTGATGACCAGAAAGCCCAGCACGTCTTCCTGATAGCGCTCCAGGCTGCCGCCGACAATGGAAAAATCCAGGTCCAGGCTTCGGGCCATGGAGCTGATGATGCCCTCCCTGGCGATCTCCTTGGGGAAGCCCAGGCGGATGTTCACTCCCTGGGAGATATGGGCGTATTCGTCATGGATCAGTCTACGCAGCCCCGGCGGCGGGGCCAGAAAGAGCTCGGCGGTCTCTCCCGTTCCCCTGGCGAGCCCGTTGTCCAGTATCAGGGTGCGCCGGCACATGCGCTTGACCACCTCCATCTGATGCGTGACCAGAATAATGGTCAGGTTCAGGCGGGCGTTGATGTCCCGCAACAGATCCAGGATGGAAAGCGTGGTGCGCGGATCCAGGGCGGAAGTTGCCTCGTCGCAGAGGAGGATTTCCGGGTTCAAGGCCAGGGCCCTGGCGATGCCTACCCGCTGCTTCTGTCCGCCGCTCAGGTTGGCAGGGCGCTCCCCGGCCTTGTCTTCCAGTCCCACTAGGCGCAGGAGTGCCGCCACCCGGTCCCGGATACCCGCCTTGGGTGTATGCCAGACCTCCAGGGGGAAGGCTACGTTCTCAAAAACATTGCGCCGTTCCATCAGGTTGAAGGTCTGAAAGATCATCCCCATACGGCGGCGTAAGGTCAGTAGTTTCTTTTCGGCTAGGGAGCCCACCTCCTGGTCCATGACCACGACCGTTCCGGAGTCGTACTTTTCAAGGCCGTTCAGGCAGCGCAGCAGGGTGGATTTTCCCGCCCCGGAATGCCCGACAATGCCGAATATTTCCCCGGCCTCCACCTGCAGGGAAATATCCCGCAATACCTGGCGTTCCCCATAGCGCTTGTGTAAATTCTCCACCTGAATCATTCGCGCAACATATCCGGTTGACATAGAAAGGCAAGACGTAAGAAAGTCAGTGGCGCGGGGTGTTTGGGGGGAAGTGGCGTCGCCCCGTTTAGCCTGACAGGGGGAAGTTATGACATTAAAGCGTGGATACGGGGAAATTTCCGCTTTGCAGGCCAAGTTCGAGGCGCAGAAGATCGTCTTTGGTCCGCTGGCCTTTCAGGCCGCCTATGCCCTTAGGGAGCTGGGGCTGCTACGTCGGGTGGCCGAGGCCGGCGAGGGCGGCCTCAGCCGGCGGGAGGCGGCGGATCTGGCCGGGATTTCGCCCTACGCGGCCGGAGTGCTTATGGATATGGGGCTGGTCATGGGTCTGTTCCGGCCGGCGGATTCCGGCGAAACTGGCGAAACCGGCGCGGGCGGTTCCGGGGTGGAAGAACGCTTACGCCTAGCCAAGGTCGGCTGGTTTTTGTTGGAAGATGAACTGACCAAGGTCAATTTTGATTTTGTGCAGGATGTATGTTACCAGGGAGCCCAGTCCTTGGCGGATTCGGCACGGAGCGGGCGCCCCGAGGGTCTGGCAGTGTTCGGTCAAGGCTGGCGAAGCATTTACGAGGCGTTGTCCTCCCTGCCGGAGCGGGCCGGAAAAAGCTGGTTCGCCTTTGACCATTATTATTCGGATCTGGCCTTTCCCGAGGTTCTGCCCTTGGTCTTTTCCCCTCCGCCCAAACGGCTTTTTGATTTGGGCGGAAACACGGCTCGCTTGGCTTTGGCCTGTTGCGCCTTTGACCCGGAAGTGGAGGTGACCATCATTGATTTGCCGGGGCAGATCCGCGTGGCCGAGCAAAAAGCGGCTGAGGCCGGACTAAGCGGGCGCATCCGTTGCCGTCCCTGCGACATCCTGGACCCGGAATCCGTCTTCCCCGAGGGGGCGGAAGTGGTCTGGATGAGCCAGTTTCTGGATTGTTTTTCCCTGGAGCAGATTACCGGCATCCTGGCCAAGATCCGCAGATCCGTGGAGCCGGGGGCCCGGATCTATGTGCTGGAGCCGCTTTTGGATAAGCAATTTTATCCGGCGGCGGAGTATTCCCTGCATGCGGTGTCGCTATATTTCACCTGCATGGCCAACGGACAGAGCCGGATGTACCGTGGCGGGGAGCTGGTTCCGGCGGTGGAAAAGGGAGGATTCAAGCTTCAGGAGGCTTGGCACGGCCTGGGAGACAACCAGTATTCGCTCCTGTGTTTCGGGAAGGTCTAGGGCGGCGAGCCGCCGGGACCGGCCTTGCGAAGAACGCCGAAAAGGCATACAAGCCGCTTACTTGCGGAGCTGACGATGATCCATGTGGCCAAATTTTACGCTTGGGCGCCGGGGCTGGAAGATCTCGCCCATTGGCGGGAATGGGCTTTGGGTCTGCGCTTCCCTGCTATCCCGGGGGACGGTGAGGAGGCGGCCGGACCGGATCTGTCCTTTACGCCGCCGCTCTTTCGCCGCCGTCTGAGCCTGATTTCCAAAATGACCGTGCGGGTGGCCCATGAGCTTTTGCCGTTCAGCGCCAGGGCCAGGATTTTTTTCCTGTCCCTGCGGGGAGAAATCGGGCAGCAGTTCAAGATCAGTTGCGCCTTTCTGGAAGAAGCTCTGGTCCGACCGGCTTCGTTTTCGCATTCCGTATTCAATACCCCGGTGGCCATGGCCTCCATCGTTCTAGGCCTGACCGCCGGCTATACCGCGCTTTATTCTGGTGAGGGAGGGTTTTACGCAGGCTTCCAGGCGGCGGCCGCCCCCTTGCTGGCCGGAGACGCGGATGAAAGCGTCCTGATCTATGCCGATGAGGCGGCTCCGGAGGAATATGGCCGCCTCTGTCCGCCGGACAACCTGCCACTAGCCTTCGGAGTGGCCCTGAGCCGAGCGGAGGGGCGCAGGCTGGCCTGGGACGGGCGGAACCGGGCGGATTTTTTCGGCACTTCCAAGAGTTTTCTGCGCCATGTCTGCTTGGATGAAGCCAGTGGACAGACAGCCTGAAACCGGTTTCCGGCGGGCGCTTTACGCTTACCGCGTGGGCATGAAGTGGCTGTCTTTCCTCATTTTCGGCCTGGGTACCCTGTTTTTGGCCCTAGCGGCCCTGCCGGCCTTGCGGCTGCTGCTCCATCCCAAGGAACGCTTCCAGCGGCTGGCTAGGCGTATGCTCTTTTACTCCATGCGTTTTTTTGTCTGGATCATGCGCTTTTTGCGGGTGGTGGAAGTGCGGGTGGAAGATCGGGCGGCTTATGCCGGACTGCATTCCAAAATCCTGGTGGCCAACCACCCGTCCCTGCTGGATGTGGTCATCCTCATCTCCCTGGTCCCCAACGCCGACTGCATTGTGAACGCGAAACTCCTGCGCAATATCGTCAGCGGTGTAATCCGGCATCTGTATATTCCAAATTCCGTGGAATTTGATCGTTTATTGCGTTTGTGCGACCAGTCTCTGAAACATGGCAACTGCCTGATCATTTTCCCCGAAGGCACCAGAACCCCACGCCGGGGCAAGGCCGGGATCAAAAAAGGCGCGGCCCGGCTGGCCCTTTTTTCCGGTTGCGGCGTAGCGCCGGTGCATATAGGCGGCACGGATAAATACGGCTTGGGCAAGGGCGATCCCTGGACGGGTTTCAATCCGGCGGATAAATACGTGTACTCCCTGCGGATGCTGGAGGAAATCTCACCCCGGAAATACGCCGGGTTGCCCGAAGCTGCCGCGGCCAGACGTTTGACCGGGGATATTAAAGATGCCCTTGGCCTTTGAAAGAACGATCCTCCTTCTGGTCTTCATGGGGACGCTCTGCGCGGCCGGCTGCCAGACCCTGAACGTCACCAGGGAAGAGGCCGGGGTCCCCGAAGGGGTGGTGATCTTTTCCTTTGACGACGGCCCCAATGCCCATGCCGGGAGCACCGCGCGCCTGTTAGATGTGTTGCGCCGCCATGAAATACGGGCTTTTTTCGTCCTGCTGGGCGAGAACGTCCGCCAGGCCCCGGAACTGGTCCGGCGTATGCGGGCGGAGGGGCATTACCTGGCCAACCATGGCTACCGTGATAAATTCGCCATATTCATGGACGAGGAAGAATTTTGCGCTAACCTGGATCGAGGGGAAGCGGCCATTTTTGAGGCCTTGGACGGAGACTGGAGCGGTCCGCGGTTCTATCGCCCTCACGGGGGCTTTTACAGTCCGGTCCAGGCGGGGCTTTGGCGGGTCAGTGGCTACCGGCTGCTTCCGGCCAGCCTGCGTTTTTACGATGCCGCGCTGGGGGAGGCGGATCGGGATAAGCTGGTGAGAGAGGTTGTGACGGAACTGGAAAAGCGGGGTGGAGGGCTGATCCTGCTGCACGATGCCCGTGGCGCCCACGGACACGCGGCCAAGGAAACGGCCCGGACCCCTGGCGGTCCTTTTAACCGGGGATGGTTGCCGGAGGCGGTGGAGGAGATTATTCGCGCCGCGCAAGATCGGGGTTTTGTGTTCGGCGGGCCGGAAGCGGCGGCTTTCGGCGAGCATTGACAGGGTGGTTTTTTTATAGCAGATTTTTCCGGCTGTGCGGCGCGAGTGTATGTCCCCGGCCAATGGAGCGGTGTTATGGATGATCTGAAAATGCGTATTAAGGAATTGATCATTGATTCCCTGGAGCTTGAGGAGGTGCGCCCCGAGGATATCGTGGACGAAGCGCCTCTCTTCGGGGAAGGTCTGGGGCTGGATTCCATTGATGCTCTGGAGCTGGGGTTGGCCATAAAAAAGAAGTTTGGCGTCAGGTTTAATGCCAGGAATGCGGATAACAAGCGGCATTTCGCATCGGTGAATGCCTTGGCCGCGTATATCGCTGCGGAAATGGAAGGGAAGGGCGCATGACCAAAGAGGAAATTTTTGACAAACTGAAAGAAATACTGGTGCGGGAGTTTGATCTTGATCCCGCGCTGGTCACCCCCGAGGCGTCCCTGGTGGAGGATTTGGAGCTTGATTCCATTGACGCGGTGGATCTGATCGTCAAAATGAAAAAGTATACCGCAGGCAAGATCGAGCCGGAGCACTTCAAGCGCGTCCGCACCGTGCAGGATGTGGTGGAGGTGCTGGCCGGGATGCATGTGGAATAGTGAAGGCGTGGGCATGTTCAGGAGGGCTGTATACTTGGCGGGCGCGCTTTATCCGCTCCTGGTTTTTTACTTGCTGGCGATCCGGCAGACGCGGGTGTCCTGGCTGGCCCTGTTGCTTCTGTTTTTGGGGGCGCTCCATCTCTTGTCCTTGGCCCTGAATAAAACGCCTGGCCGTTCCCGGGTTTTTTTTTGCCCGCGCTGCTGTTTATGGGCGTGGGCCTGGCCGGGCTGTTCAGCGGCTCGGCCCTGGTTCTGAAATTATACCCGGCCCTGGTCAGCGCGTCCCTGTTGGTTCTCTTCGGCGTCTCGCTGGTCTGCCCGCCGTCCCTGATTTTTCGTTTCGCCATGCGCCAGGATAAAAGCATCCGGGGCTCTCTGGCGGAAAAAGCGGTGGAGGCATACTGCCGCAAAGTCACCTGGGCTTGGTGCGTATTTTTTGCCGGCAACGGCGGCCTGGCGTTGTGGACGTCCTTTTGCGCCTCTGAGGCGGTGTGGGCCGTTTATAATGGGGGAGTTTCCTACATATTGATCGGTGCGATGTTCGCGGGAGAGTTTATGATGCGGAAAGCGGCGCGCAAAAATATGCCCAGGGCTATTCCGCTTTCGCGGGTAGAGGCCGGGAGCCGGGCTCCCGGGGATAAGCTCTGTTTTGGAGAAGACGGCTCCTGGAAGACCTGGGGGGATTTTTTGGAGGATACGGCGAAGATCCGCCGGGGAATCCAGGCCCTGCAAAAGGCCGGGAGCGGACCGGAAGATGCGGGTGAAAGCTCCTGGCTTCTGCACTGTGAGGATTATTGGCATTTTTTGGTCAGCCTGACCGCCGTGTTGCAATGCGGGGCAGGGGTGACCCTCGTGGCTTCCTTGGCCTCGGAAAGATTGAAGGAACTTGAGTCCGGACATGCTGGTCTGCTGACGGATCAGCCCTTGCCTCAGGAGACGGCGCCGAGTTTAGCGGCGCTGGCGGTTGAGGAGCTGCTGGCCGCCCAGGTCTCCTCGGAAGAAACGGCCCGTCCCCCTTCCATCTGTCCGGAAAAGAGCCGGATTACCCTGCTGACCTCCGGGAGCACCGGCCAGCCCAAGGCCGTCACCCACCGGCTGGCTGAGTTGGAAAAGGATAATCTCGGCGTCCTGGAGCAATGGGGAGTGAATTTTTACGGGCGCAGGCTTTGTTCCACGGTCAGCCCGCAACATATTTACGGAGTGCTCTTTGCCGTGGCCCTGCCTTTTACGGCGGGCCTTCCTTTCCGGCGGGAGCGCATCCGTTACCCGGAAGAACTGGCTCTTTTGTCCGGGGAACCTTGGGTGCTCATCACCGTGCCGGCTTTTCTCAAGCGCATTGAAGAGGATCTGGGAGGCGAGGGTTTCAGCGCGCCGGGGAGATTTTGGATTTTTACCTCCGGCGGGGCGGTGGATAAGGATACCGCTGACCGGACGGAAAAAATTTTTGGAACTTGCCCGCTGGAGGTTTACGGTAGCACGGAGAGCAACGGCATCGCCTGGCGGCGTCTCAGCGAAGGCGAGGCCTGGACGCTTTACCCAGGAGTGGAGGCCGGCTTGGACGGCGAGGGACGTCTCACGGTGCGCTCGCCGTATATTGCGGCCCCGGCCGGGCTGGTCACCGGGGATTTGGCGGAACTCCTGGAAGGCCGACGGCTGCTGCTGCGCGGCCGGGCGGATTCGGTGGTGAAGATAGAGGAAAAACGCATTTCCTTGCCGGAAGTGGAAGGCCGTCTCATGCAGTCAGGATTGCTGGCGGAAGCCTGCGTGCTGCCCCTGTCCGGCAAAGGCGCGGTCCGGCGGCAGATTTTGGCTGCCGTTCTGGTGCTGAATGAAGAGGGCCGGAAAAAATTCCGCGATCAGCCTCCGCGTGTGTTAAACAGCTATTTTGGCGAATTTCTGCGGCGTTTTTTTGAAAGCGTGCTGATCCCTAAAAAATGGCGTTTCCTTGAGGGCCTGCCCTGCGATGCCCAGGGCAAAAAAAGCCGGAACGCCCTGGAGGCCTGTTTTGCCGCTCCCGCTCCTTCCCCTTTCCGGCTTTTGCCTCCGGCAAAGGTGCTTGAACAAAAAGAGGGCGAGCTGCTCCTGGAATTGGCCTTGCCTGAGGACAGCCTTTATTTTGACGGGCATTTCCCATCTTTCCCCCTGCTCTCCGGGGTGGCCCAGATGGAGATCGTCCTGCGCCTAGCCGCCTGTCACCTGGGGAGCTCGCCGGCCGTGGAGCGCGCCAAACGCATCAAGTTTTCCCGTTTCATCCGGCCAGGGGCGCGGGTGTGTATTTACCTCAAGTATGTTCCGGAGGAGCGTCTGCTCAGTTTCAAGATTCTGGATAGCGCGGACAGGAAGGAAATTTTTTCTTCCGGGTCTTTATTGCTGGGATCCGGGGCATGAAACAGGGTTTTCTCATCCCGGTATATAACCACGGCCGGACGGCGGCCGCCATGCTTCCTGAACTGGCCCGGCACGGGCTGCCCATTATCATGGTGGACGACGGGAGCGGGGCTTCGACCCGCGAGGCCCTGGAAGAGGCGGCAGCCGCCTGCCCGCTGGTCCGGCTGACGCGCCTGGAGGAAAATTCCGGCAAGGGCGCGGCCATCTGCGCCGGACTGGATCTGGCCCTGGTCCTGGGACTTACGCATGTTTTGCAGGTGGATGCCGACGGACAGCATGATCTCGGAGCCTGCGCCTTTTTTTTGGAGGCTGCGGCAGCCAACCCGGAAGCGGCGGTCTGCGGCTATCCGGAATATGACGTCTCGGCCCCGGCCAGCCGCAGATACGGTAGGGAAGTGGCCAATGTCTGGAGCCGCATTGTCACCCTGTCCACGGACATAAAGGACGCCCTTTGCGGTTTCCGGGTTTACCCGGTGGAAAAGAGCCTGCGCCTCCTGCAAAGCTGCCGCTGGGACCGCCGCATGGGGTTTGACGCCGATATCCTAGCCCGCCTGCGTCTGGACGGGGTTCCCCTGCTTTTTTACCCGGTGCGGGTGACCTATCCTGAGGGGGGGCTTTCGCATTTTCGCCCCCTGCTGGATAACCTGCGCCTGAGCTGGGTCTTTGCCCGGCTCTTTTGCAAGATGCTTTGTTCCCTGCCCGGACGCATGGCGCGCAAGGCGCCTCTGTCCACGCACTGGTCCGAGAAAAAGGAACAGGGATCCGGGCTGGCCCTGGCCATGCTCTTCTGCCTGCGCCCTCTGCCCATGCCGCTGCTGGGCCTTTTGACTTTTCCGGTGAGTTTATTTTATTATTTCCTCGTTCCCCAAGCCCGGCGCGAATCACGCCGTTTTCTGCTCAAGGCGCGGACGGCGCTGGAAATGGAAGGAAAGAAGGCGCGGCTCCATCCTTACCTGCATATCCGGAGTTTTTCCCTGGCCCTGCTGGAAAAACTGAAAATTTGGAGCGGCGGGGGCAAGGGTCTGGATTTGCTTTATCAGGCGGATGACGTGGGGGCTTTGTGTCAGGAACTGCAAAGGGGGCAGGGGGCGCTGCTCATTTGTTCGCACTTGGGCAACATGGAATTTTTGCGCGCCCTGGCGCATTTTCAGAGGGAGATCCCCCTGGAGGTCACCGCCCTGGTAAACCTGGAGGTCACCCCGCGTTTTGACGGTCTCCTGCGCGCGCTTAACCCGGGAGCGGCTCTGCGGGTGATCAACACCGCCGATCTGGGACCGGAGACGGTCAGCCGTTTGCAGGACAGCCTTGCCTCCGGGGGGCTGGTGGTCATCGCTGGAGACAGGACCTCTCCCGCCGCCAGGGAGAAGTATTTTTTGCTGCCTTTTTTGCAGGGAGAGGCTCCTTTTGGGCAGGGGGCCTTCTTCCTGGCCGCCCTGCTGGAGGCGCCGGTCTATTTCATTTTTGCCCTGCGGCGGTCTGGCTTCCGTCTCTCCCCGGCCTATGCCGTGCATGTCCACCGGCAGCCCCTGGCTCCGGTTGCCCAGGCCGGAGGCCGGCGGAAGGAAAGGATGAAAAGGGCCGAGGTTCTGGCCCGCGCCTTTGCCGGTCGCCTGGAAGAGTATTGCAAGACCCATCCCTACCAGTGGTATAATTTTTATGATTTCTGGGCCAAAGGTGAAGATCATGTCGCGGGCAATGCCGAGCATCGAGATTGAGTTCCAGGTGGAATTTTACGACGTGGACTCCATGCAGGTGGTCTGGCACGGCCACTACCTGAAGTATTTTGAAAAGGTCCGCTGCGCCCTGTTGAACGCGCTGGGATACGGCTACCTGGAGATGCGCGAGAGTGGCTACGCCTTCCCGGTAATCGGCGTTTCGGTCAAGTACATACATCCCCTGACCTTTGGGGAAAAGGTGCGGGCTAGGGCCTGGCTGGAAGAATACGAGAACTGCCTGATTATAAGCTACGCTTTGTATAACGCCGCAGGCAAGATGGCCACCCGCGGCTCCAGCACGCAGATGGCCTATGATCTGGCAGGCAACGAATCCTGCCTGGTCTGCCCGGATATCCTGCTGGAGAAAGTGCAAGCCTTCATGGACGGCCGATCCGGGGAGAGCGCCTGATGCGCGCCGGCCTGCGGGCAGCCGTGCTGGGCTTGGCCTGGTTGGGGCTTTGGGCCTGTCCTGTTGCCGTGTGTTTCGGCGTCCCGGACGAAAGAGATCCCTTTGTTCGCTCCTTGGACGAGGAAAACCTTCCCCGTTTCCGGGAAGTCTGCGCTGCTCTGGCAGCCCGCCCCTTGGTCCGGGGAGAATTCCGGCAGAAGAAGATCCTTAGGCGTCTGGGCCGTGTCCTGGAATCCAGAGGGTATTTTATTATCGCTAGGGATTTCGGTCTGGTCTGGGAAACCATCGCCCCCTTCCCCTCTACCATGGCGCTGGGACAGGATTATGTCATCCAGTCAGTGCCCGGCTACCCGGCTACCCGGCTGGAGGCCTCCGGCAACGAGACTTTTATGCGTCTGGCCCGGGTCATGCGGTTGGTGTTTTCCGGGCAGGGCGAGGCGCTCGGGGAAGAATTCCAGATCTTTTTCCAGGCCGACGAGTCGCGTTGGTTTCTGGGCCTTGTCCCGGCGGATGGGGGGATCGGCGCCTTCATCGCCCGCATCAGCTTGGCCGGGGAAACGTCCTTGCGCCGGGTGGCGGTGGATGAAGCCGGCGGCGACCGTATTGAATATGAGCTATTCGGGCATGTCTATTCAGATGGGCCGGACGGATTGAGCGAACGTGAACAGGCGCTCTTTGGCAAATAAGCCGGCGGCCTGGTTGGCCGTTCACCTGGCCTTGTCCCTGGTTCTGACCTGGAGTTGGTTCTTTTATGGTCCTTTCCGCATTCAGGCGGATCTGGCCGAACTTTTGCCCCAGCCCTCCAGAGTAGGCAGATCCGGCAACGAGCTCGCGGCGGTGGAAAAGGCTTGGACCCTCCGGGATGCCGGGGATTTGCGCATCCTGGCTGGACATCCTGATTTGGCCGTAGCCAAAAAAAAGGTCTCCGGGATCCGGGATCGTTTGGCCGCCTCCGGCGTCTTTCAGCGCCTGGATTTGGAAATTCAGCCTTTGGAAGGGTTACTTGTCCACCTGCATCATTACCGTTACCTCCTTCTCGGCCCGGAAGAGCGTGCCCTGCTGGAAGCGGGGCGGGCCGGGAACCTGGCGGCCGAGGCCCTGGCCTTGGCCTTTGGGCCGATCAGTCTGCCGGGTTTGGAGTATCTGGAAGACGACCCTTTTTTGCTGACCCAGCGGGCCATGCGCGGCCTGCTTAGCTCCGGCTTGCAGTCGGGGCTTCTTTCCCTGCAGGAGGGAGTACTGGCGGGGCGCCTGGAAGGCAAGTGGTATGTGCAGTTGCAAGGCTCGCTCGCCCCGGAGGCGGCTTCTCTTTCAGGCGCGGGCGTCCTGGCGGAGATCCGGACCTTCTGCGCCGGGCTTGAGTCCGATGATTCGGAACTGACCGTGGTGTATTCCGGGCCGCCCTTTCACAGCCAGGCCGCGGCCGCGGCCGCGGAGCGCGAAGTCAGCCTCATTTCCGTGGTGAGCCTGGGCCTCATCGCCCTGCTTTTTCTCCTGATTTACCGTTCCCTCTTGCCCATACTGGCCACCCTGGCCATGATCGCCTGTTCGATCCTGGCCGCCGCCGGGGCCGTGCTGGCCTTTTTTCATGAAATCCATCTGCTCACCTTTGTTTTCGGAACCACCCTTATCGGCATCAGTATTGACTACTCCATCCATCATTTCGCGCACCAGCGGGAAGGTGCCGGCCTGGAAGAGCGGGCCGGGGCGCGGCGGGCCATGTTGCTCTGCCTGTTGTCTTCCGAGATTTGTTTTATAGCCGTTTTTTTTGCGCCCTTCAGCATTTTGAAACAATTCGCCCTCTTCACCGCAGTGGGTTTGCTGAGTTCCTTTTTGTCGGTGAACTGTCTCTTCCCCTGCCTTCCTTCAGGGCCGGCGGATTTGGGAGGGCGCGTCCGCCGCCTCCTTTCGCGGTTACCCGGTTCCGTCTCCCGCCGGAAAATTGCCCTGCTCCTGATCCTGCCGGCGCTCCTCTGCCTCGCGGCGCAATGGGAGGGACTGAGAGTGGAGAACCGGCTGGATCAGCTTTACCACATGCCTGCGGATCTGTTGGAGTCTGAGCGTCTGGCCTCCAGACTGGCCGGCTCCCCGGGAATGGGCGGGTATTTCATTCTTTCCGGCCGGGACCGGGAGGAACTGCTGGAAAAGGAGGAAACCCTGGCCGGACTTGCGGGCGGAGGATTGGCAGGCGCGCTTTTGACGCCATCGCTCCGCTCCCAGAGGGACAGCCGGGCGGCGGCGGAGCGTCTTTTGCCCCTGGCCGGGGAGCAGTATGCCCATCTGGGTTTTCCGCCGGAAAAGGCCGTGGGCTTGCAAGAAGACTTTGCCAAGGCGGCCGGGGTTTTTCTGTCACCGGATCAGCCCCCGGAGTTCCTGCGTCCATTGCTGGACAAGCTGTATTTTGGGCAGGCCGCTTCCGGGCGGCATTATTCCCGTCTGCTGCCCCTGAGTAGGGATGAGGATTTTCTGCGCGCCCTAGCCGCTGATATGGAGGGCGTATTTTTCGTCCACCGGGCCAAGGATTCCAGTCTCGCCCTGGATTCCTTAAGCCGTATCATGTTGCGCCTGTTCGCGGTCGCGGGCGTCCTGGCGCTTTTGCTCATCCTGAAGGTGTACGCCCGTCAGGCCGCATCCCGCCTCTGCGCCGCTCTCCTGCTTCTGGCGCTCTATGCCTTGGCTCTGCTCTCGGTTCTCGGCGGACTCCCTCTGAGTTTTTTTTCCGTGGTCGGCCTGGCGCTGATTTTTGGCCTAGGCCTGGATTATCTTCTTCACTTGGAAGAAGGAGGGGCCGGCCTGAATCCGGAAGGACGGCAAGCCGCCCTCCTGGCCGTAACCCTTTCTTACTGCACCACAGCCCTGTCCTTCGGCGTCCTGGCCCTGACGTCTTTCCCGCCGGTCCGCATCTTCGGCCTCACCGTCCTGGCCGGAGTCAGCGCCGCCTTTCTCGTGGCTCTGCTCCTGAATCCGTCCCAATCTTGACATAAGCTCCGGCGGCCCATAGAAAGATCGACATGCGTCACGCTCTGGCGGCCTTGATCCTTATGTTGCCGTGTGTTGCCCCCTCCTGCGCCAGCCTGCCGGAAACCGTTTCCTTGTCGCCGGCGTATATCGCGGAGGGCGCGCCGTACCTTTTACTGCCCCCGGCGGAACTGGAGCGGCCCATGGACATGGCGCAGCAGATGGAAGGCCGGGGCGGCGGTCGGGATTTCGTTCTCCAGGCTTGGGTACAGGCGGATGAGCGGGAGATGCGCATGGTTTGGCTGAACGCTCTGGGGGCGGAGATCGGGAGGCTGGTTTTCCAATCTTCCGGCCTTGAGCTTTCTTCGGCCTTTTTGCCTGCGGGGTTGCTCCCGGAGTATATTGTGGCGGATTTCCAACTGTGTTTTTACCGGATAGTGGCCCTGGAACGGGCTTTGGGGGATGCGGGCTTGGTCCTGCGCGTCGAAAGTCCGGCTAGCCGGCCTGGGGCTGAACGGCGCGTAATTTTCCAGGAGGAGAAAAAGATCATCGTTATTGAAAAAAGTCCGGGGCGGATCCGTTTTGAAAACTTGGCTCTCGACTATGCCTATACTTTGTGGGGGGATTTCTGATGTCCGTCCCGCGGTCCGGGCCGGTGTACCTTGCCCCGCCGGGTCTGCTGTGCTGTGCGGGCCGGGATCGTGAGGAGTTTTTCCGGGCGGCCTTGGCCGGAGATCAATCCGGGCTGCGCCCGCATGTTTTTCCCGGCGGAACCTTTCTGGTCGGCCGGGTGGAGGAGAGCCTGCTCGGGCCGGTGGAGGATCCCTTTGACATGCGCCTCCTGCGCCTGGCCGGGGCCGCCTTGTCGCAGATCCGTCAGCAGGTGGAAGAAGCCGTTGCCCGTTACGGGCGGGATCGGGTGGCGGTCTGCGCCGGCGTATGTGACAACGGTCTGGAGTGTTCCCTGCCCGCCCATGCGGCCTGGCTCTCTGGGGGGGAATTTCCGGAGGATTACGCCCTCAGGGCGCAGGGACCGGCCTACATGGCGGAATTCATTGCCCGTTATCTGGGTCTGGATGGTCCGGCCTTCACCGTGTCCACCGCCTGTTCATCCAGCGCCGGGGCGCTTATCCGGGCGGCGGAGCTTGTACGGGCCGGTCTTTGCGACGCGGCCGTCGCCGGGGGCGTGGATGTGGTCTCGGAGCTGACCTTGCTTGGTTTTGATTCCCTGGAACTCATATCCCCGGAGCCGGGCAACCCTTTCAGCAGGAATCGCCGGGGCATCAATCTTGGCGAAGGGGCGACCTTTTTTCTGCTGCATGGCCCTGGTCTGGATCTGGGCGGCCTGGAACTGGCCGGCTATGGCGAAAGCTCCGACGCCTTCCATATCACCGCCCCCAGTGAAGACGGGGCCGGGGCGGCTGCGGCCATGCGCCTGGCCTTGGAGATGGCCGGGATTTCCCCGGAAGACGTGGGCTATGTGAATTTGCACGGCACCGGCACTTCCTTGAACGATCTGGCGGAAGCCGCGGCCATGGCCGCGGTTTTTGGGAGGCAGCCGCTGTCCGGCTCCAGCAAGCCGATCACCGGGCATACCCTGGGAGCTGCCGGGGCCTTGGAACTGGCCTTGGGCTGGATGGTTCTGGACAAGGTGCGGCAGGGGATTCCAGCCAGGCTCCCGCCGCATTTGTGGGACGGCGCGGCCGATGAGCATCTGCCTCCTTTGCGTTTGGTTCGCAAAGGGGATGAGCTTCCAGGCGGGGCGAGGCATGTCCTGAGCAACTCCTTCGCCTTTGGCGGGAGCAACGTCAGTCTGCTTTTGAGGGTTGCCTGATGGATAAGCTGGTTCTTTCCGAAATCCTTCCGCACCAGAGGGGCATGATCCTGCTCAGCCGGGTGCTGGATTATGACTGTGAACGGGGACTGCTCACGGCGGAATACGATGTGGATGAGGGGTGCCTGTTTTATGATCCGGTAATTGGCGGGATTTACGCCTGGGTTTCTTTTGAATGTATGGCTCAGAGCATCTCGGCCCTGTCCGGGCTGACGGAGAGGGAAAAGGGGCTTAAGCCCAGAGTCGGCTTCATCCTCAGCGTCAGTGGGCTGGAATTGCGCCGTCCCGTATTGCCGGCAGGTTCCACCATCCACATCAGCGTAAGTGAGGATTACAAGGCGGATCAGATTTTTAATTTTCATGCCCAGGTGAGCCTGGCGGACGAGGTGGTGGCCGTGGCCCGGCTTTCGGTGATGGAACTGGATGAAAACCTCGCGGTCCTGGAGGGTTTATGAGTCTGGAAAGATATGTGCTGGTCACCGGGGCCGGCCGGGGCATCGGGCGGGCCATCGCCTTGGCCTTGGCCTCCGCCGGGCACGCGCTGCTGGCCCATTACCATCGTAGCGCGGAAGAGGCCCGCCGGTTGCAGGAGGAAGTCGTCTCCGGGGGCGGCCGTATGGAGCTGGTAGGCTTTGATCTGGCGAATCGTGAAGAAGTCGCCGCCAGGCTGGAAGCTTGCCTGGAAGAATACGGCCCGCCCTGGGGAGTGGTCTGCAATGCCGGCATCTGCGCGGACAACGCCTTCCCCGCCCTGAGCGCCGAAGACTGGGATTCGGTCCTGCGCACCAACCTGGACGGCTTTTACAACCTACTGCATCCTCTAGTTCTGCCCATGTGCCGCGTACGCCGTGGCCGTATCCTGGCCTTGACCTCTGTGGCCGGGATTACCGGCAACCGGGGGCAGGTCAATTACAGCGCCTCCAAGGCCGGGATCATCGGCGCGGCCAAGGCTCTGGCCGTGGAGCTGGCCAGCCGTTCCATCACGGTGAACTGCATCGCGCCGGGGGTGATCGATACGGAAATGATCCGGGACGCGCCCCTGGACAAGATCCTTCCTGCCATTCCCCTGGGTAGGATAGGCCGGCCGGAAGAAGTGGCCGCCCTGGCCGTTTTCCTGCTCTCTGAAGAGGCGGGTTACATCACTAGGCAGGTCATCTCCGTAAACGGCGGCATGGTGTAGCCGGGAAGGAGCATTTTATGCGCAGACGGGTGGCGGTGACCGGCGGCGGTCTGGTAAGCGCTCTGGGTTCGAGCTGGACTGAGGCGCTGGAAGGGCTTAGGCGCGGGGCGAACAAGGTGCGCCGGATGGAGGAGTGGGACAGGTTTCCCTATATGAATACCCGGCTGGCCGCGCCGGTGGACTTTACGCCGCCGGATCTTCCGCGCAAGAAAATGCGCGGCATGGGGAGGGTGGCGCAACTGGCCCTGGCGGCCACGGACCAGGCCCTGAGAATGGCCGGGCTGGAAAGTTCACCGGAACTTGACCAAGGATGTTGCGGAGTGGCCTACGGGTCTTCGGCTGGCAGCGTGGATGCCATGGTTGCGCTTTACAGCATGCTGCTGAACGGCGATTCCAGGGAGATTGACGCCACCACCTATCTCAGGAGCATGCCCCAGACTTGCGCGGCCAACATTGAGGTCTTTTACGGCCTGACCGGGCGGGTGATCACCTGCAACACCGCCTGCACTTCCGGAAGCATGGCCATAGGCTATGCCTGTGAGAGCATCCGGGAGGGGAAGCAGGAGATCATGATTGCCGGCGGCGCGGAGGAGCTTTCTCCAGCGGATGCCGCGGTTTTTGATACGCTGTTCGCGGCCAGTTCCAGGAATGATATCCCGGAACTGACCCCCAGGGCCTATGATCTCCGGCGTGATGGCCTGGTGGTGGGCGAAGGGGCCGGAACGCTGATCCTGGAAGAATATGAGCGCGCCCTGGACCGAGGGGCGGAGATCTACGCGGAGCTTGTAGGCTTCGGCACCAATGCCGATGGGAAGCATCTCACCCAGCCGAACCGATCCACCATGGGCCGGGTCATGCTCCTGGCCCTGGAGGACGCCGGGCTGGAGCCGGGAAGCATAGGTTATGTGAGCGCCCACGGCACGGCCACCAAGAGCGGCGACATCGCGGAGAGCCAGGCGGTTTATGATGTATTTAAGCGGGCCGTGCCTATGAGCACGCTGAAAAATTACCTTGGGCACACCCTGGGAGCCTGCGGGGCCATTGAAGCTTGGGTTTTGGTGAACATGCTGCGGGAAGGCTGGTTCCATCCCAACATCAACTTGTCGGATCTGGATCCGGAATGCGCTCCTCTGGATTACCTCACTGGAGCGGGGCGGCATTTGCAGACCGAATATGTCATGTCCAACAATTTCGCCTTCGGCGGGATCAATACCTCGCTGATCTTCAGGAAGGCAATGTGAATAGCTTGTTTTCGGGCGCGAGTCCGGAAAAAAGGGCCGTGCTGGAAAAACTGTTTGCCTATATAGACGGGCAGGCAGACTGGGTGGAGGATTTACAGAGGGACTTGACGGCGGTTCCGGCCCTGGGTCCGGAGAACGGAGGGGACGGAGAATGGGGCAAGGCGCGTCTCCTGGAGTCCAGGCTCCTGGGGCTGGGGGCGCGGGTTTTGCCTTGGAAAGCCGGGGCAAAGTTGGAGTTGCGCGGAGATCCTCCCGGACTGACCCTGCGTTTTATCGAAGCCCCGGACGAACGGGTGAGCGGTGGCTCCCGCCCCAACCTGGCGGCCCGCCTGACTGGCAAAAGCCGGAAAACCCTCTGGATTATCGGGCACATGGACGTAGTTCCGGCCGGCGCTCAGGATCTCTGGGAAACCCCTCCCTTTGAATTGCATCGCTTCGGGGACTGGATCCACGGGCGGGGGGTGGAGGATAACCAGCAGGCTATTGCCAGCGGTTTGCTGGTCCTGGAAACCCTCGTCAGGCATAAGGTGTCCCCGGATTTGAGCTATGGGCTGCTGCTGGCGGCGGACGAGGAAACCCATAGCGTCTATGGCCTGGATTACGTGTTGCGGGAGGCCCCCGGATTGATCCGCCCCGAAGATCTGGTGCTGGTTCCGGATATGGGGGATCCTGAAGGACAGGGCATTGAGATTTCCGAAAAAAGCTGCCTGTGGGCGCGGGTGACGGTAACGGGCAAGCAGAGCCACGCCTCCAGGCCGGACCAGGGGATTAATTCCCTGGCCGCTGCTTCGGCCGCGGTACTGGCCGTGGATCGCCTGCACCGGGAGTTTCCGCGGACGGATTCCCTGTTCAGCCCGCCTTGCTCCACCTTTGTGCCTACCAAAAAAGAGGCCAATGTGGAGAATATCAATACCCTGCCTGGCCGGGATGTTTTTTATGTGGACTGTCGGATTTTGCCGGATCTGGATCCGCGCGCGCCCTTGGCCCGGTTGGAGGAACTGGTGCGGGAGGCGACCGGGAAATACGGGTGCGAGGCGCTGGTGGAAACGGTGGTTTTTGATGCGGTGTCTCCGCCGCCCACTTCCATGGGCTCGGAGGTGGCGATTCGTCTAAGGAGCAGCCTGCAAAAGCTGCGTGGCATCCGGGGAGAAGCTATGGGCGCGGGCGGACAGACGGTGGCCTCCTTTCTGCGGGCCAGGGGCATCCCGGCGGTATGCTGGGGCACCTTGGCGGGCAATGCCCACCAGCCCAACGAAAAGAGCAGCCTCAGCTTTACCCTGGCGGACGCACGGGTCTTTCTGGACATGCTTTTTGACCATGTGCCGGCTGTGGGTTAGGTTTATTGTTTCCGGCAAGTTTTACCTTGCCAAGAATTGCGCCGGGGTTAAAATTTTGGAGATTACCCAATCTGCGCCGTTATTGAAAATATACTTCAAACAGGGTGTCGCTCAGGCGGACGAGTTCGTGGTTTTGGAGAGGGGCCAGAAGGTCCAGCACCAGGCGGTCCGCGGCGTTCTGCCGGCCCAAACGGATGCTTTTGACCAGGTTGTTGCTCGGCACAGCCGGAGTTCTCAGCCCCTGCCAGCGCCCGGACAGGTCCACTACCAGCCGGTCCGGCTCGCGGAGAACAAAGTAACGGATCTGCAGGGGCTTGTTTCCTTCCAGGCGTAGGTACATGCCCTGGTTGCGGAAATGCAGGCTAAGATCCGTTATGGTTCCCGTTTCCAGGCGGGCTGATGCGTTTTGGGGAAGAGCGGCGTTTGGGGGATCGGCTTGGGGCGGGGGAGCTGGAGCGGTGACCATGGCCCCCGGAGGCACGGGGGCGGCTTCCGGCGTCCTGGTTTCTTCAGGGCGAGCCTGTTCCGGCATCTCGGCGCTTTCGGCCGGACGCGTCTGGGAGTCCGTCTCCTGGGGGCGGGAGGACGGCGAGCTTTCGGGCTCATCGCCGCTGTGGACAAATACCAGCAACAACGCGGCCGCTATGATCACGGACCCAAGCATCCAGAAAATATGTCTGCTCATTCTTCCGCTCCTTCGTCCACAATAGAGGCTTTGAGGCGGGGTTTTGCGGGTTCAGTGCACCGGCTTTGGGCGGCCGCGGGGTTCATAAAAAATTTTTGTGCCTGAGTTCGATATATTCCAGGAAATCTTTGCCGTATTTGAAGTCACTGGCTATCTCCACGGCCTTGCGCAATTGTTCGTGGGCCTGGGCGAATTTTCCGGAGTCATACAGAACCCGGGCTAGGTTGAACAGGATATGCTCGTCATTCGGGCTAAGTTCTCTGGCCCGCTCATGAAAACGGCAGGCCAGGGCGTTGACCTTCTTGCGGCGCAGGGCGGTGCCGAAATCCGAAAACATGTGCTTGTGTTCCGCCTTAAAAGGGGCTTTGCGCTTAAGAATTTTTTCCAGGTCTTCAATGGCCGCGTGCCTGTTGTTGCGCAGGCGCATCAATGCCAGGGAAAAATCCGAGCGCATCTCGTTTTCCGTCAAGGCTATGTCCGCAGGCGCTGGAGCCGGGCGGGGTTTCTCCGGCGGCGTTACGGCGTCCCGGGTTTTGATTCCTTCCCAGCGCGGATAGAGCATTTTCTCGATTTCAAGATCGCTGATCCCGGTGGCCGGGGCCTTGCCCGGTCCGTCCGTTTTGGGAGCATCCCGTTTTTTCGTAAAGGCCGTGTTCAGGTAAACATCTTCTTGGGAATCTCCGCCGGAGATGGAGCGAAAGGCGGCTTTCCAGGGTTCCGCCGTCGGCACCGGCCGTTTTTCGGTTTTTTTCCCTGCGGCGGCCCTTTTGAAGGCCGCCTGTACCCTGAATTCCTTAAAAAAAGTGTCGGAATCAACCGCTTCAGGAAGCGTTCCGCCTTCTCCGCCGCGCGCCGTGCGTTGCGCAAGGAAGCGTCCATCCTCCAACTCCCATACCTGCCAGCGGCCTTCAGTATCTTTTTCTCCAGGGACTTGCCTTGAATATATTCCCAAAAAAACGGGCTCTTTAGCCATACTGCCTCTCTCGAATGACGAAATTTTAGACCATGTTTCCGGGAAAAGCAATTGCCCGTACTTCTGGACCTTGCTTTCTGCCGCGCTCCGCTGTATCAGTCTTAAGTCGGATTTTTATGATGGGCCGGGGCGGTAGCCATAAAAGGAGTCGAGATGCGTATTATGATTATAGGTTCAGGCGGGCGGGAACATGCCCTGGTCTGGAAGATTGCCCAGAGCCGTCTGGCGGTGGATTTGCTGTTGGCTCCGGGCAACGGCGCGGTCGGCCACTGGGTGAATGTGCCGCTGGAACCGACGGATACCGAAGCTTTGGCGCGCTATGCCCGTGAGGAGAAGGTGGATCTGGTGGTGCCGGGGGGGGAAACACCGCTGGTCCTGGGCATTGTGGATGCCTGCCGGGAGGCCGGGGTGGCCTGTTTCGGGCCGGACGCCTATGCGGCGCAACTGGAAGGCTCCAAGCTTTTCGCCAAAGAAGTGATGGGCGAGGCCGGGGTCCCCACGGCCTCTTACCGGGTGGCCAGGGATTACGCCGAAGCGCGGGAGAGCATGGAGGCTTTGGGCGGCCGGGTGGTAATCAAGGCCGACGGTCTGGCGGCTGGCAAGGGGGTGGTGGTGCCTGAGGACAGGGCCGGGGCCCTGCAGGCGCTGGATGCCTTTTTGCGCAGAAAGACCTTGGGCGGGGCCGGGGAGACCGTGCTTATAGAGGAAAGGCTGGAAGGAGAGGAAGTGTCTCTACTGGCTTTTTGCGATGGCGAACGGGCCGTGCCTATGCCCACGGCCCAGGATCACAAGCGGGCGCTGGATGGCGACCGGGGCCCCAATACGGGAGGCATGGGCGCGTACAGCCCGGCTCCCATGCTGCCGGAGGCGGAAGCGGCCAAGGTATGCCGGCAGGTGATGGACCCGGTGCTGCGTGTGCTTAAGCAAAGGGGGCATCCTTTCAAAGGGGTGCTCTATGCCGGACTGATGCTTACGGATCGCGGCCCCGTGGTCCTGGAATACAACGTGCGCTTTGGCGATCCCGAGTGCCAGCCCCTGCTCATGCGCCTGGAAAGCGATTTGGTGGAGATCCTGCTGGCCTGCATGGAAGGCAGGTTGGATCGGGTCTCCATGCATTTCAATCCCTGGCCGGCACTGTGCGTGGTCATGGCCGCCAAGGGCTATCCTGGGGACTATGCCAAAGATCTCCCCTTGGCCGGGCTGGAGGAAGCCGAATGGAGCGCCATCGGCCTGGTAAAGATTTTCCAGGCTGGGACCAGGATGGCAGGAGGGCGGCTTCTTTCCAGCGGCGGGCGGGTGCTGGGGGTGACCGCCATGGGGGCGGATTTGTCTATGGCCAGGGAAACGGCCTATGCCGCCCTGAAAAAGATCCGCCTGCCCCAGTCTTTCTACCGCCGGGATATAGGACTTAAAGGATTGAATTTCAAGAAATAACAGGTTTGGAAGGAACAGTTCGCTCATGCCTGACTATGGAGAATTGATCATCCTGCTTGCTCCCGGCGGGCGGAGGCGTTTACGCCGTCTGGAAAAAGGGGCGGACGTCCACGGCGAGGGAGGGGTGCTGGCCGCCTCCGATATAGCGGCGGCGGAATTCGGAGGCGAGGTGCGCACGCATCTGGGCCTGCCATACCGGCTCTTGCGTCCTGGCCTCTATGACCTGGTGCGCGGTGTGCGCCGCCAGACTCAGGTGCTTTACCCCAAGGATATAGGCTACATCTGCCTGCGGCTGAGCGTGGGCCGGGGGAGCCGGGTGATCGAGGCCGGTTCCGGCTCCGGGGCGCTAACCCTGGCCTTGTCCTGGTTCAGTGGCGAGAGTGGCCAAGTTTACAGTTATGAAGCCAGGGAGGAATTTTTCAAGCTCTGCCGCCGGAACCTGGACTGGGCTGGGTTGGGCGGCAATGTCACCCAGCACTGCCGGGATATCACCGAAGGTTTCTTGGAAAGCGAAGCGGACGCCCTCTTCCTGGATGTGCGCGCTCCCTGGGACTATCTGGATCAGGTTGTCCGGGCCGTAAAACCAGGTGCCTCCCTGGCTTTTCTGCTGCCCACCGTGGGGCAGGTGGAAGAATTGCTCCTGGGACTGGAACGCGGCCCCTTTGCCGAGGTGGAAGTGGAAGAATTGCTCCTGCGCCGCTGGAAGCCGCTGCCCGACCGCCTGCGTCCAGAAGACCGCATGATCGCCCACACCGGCTTCCTGGTCTTCGCCCGCCAGCAGGTCAAAAGCGCGGACTTTGAGCAGGCCGCCCCCAAAGGCACCCGCGAACGCAAGCAGGAGACCGCCCGCCTGGGCCGCCAGGCCGATATTTAAACCTTTACTTCCCGCCGGGGATCAGTTCCAGAATTTCCTTGATGGGCATGCACAGGGCCTCGGCTTCCAGGGAGCGCTCGTTTTCCAAGATGCTTCTGGCGGCTTTCATCATGGCAGGGTATGAGGCCCGGAGCAGGTGGTTGGCATAAATGACGATGCTGGCCCCCCAAGCGGCGAGTTCTTGTTCGGTGAAGCGGTTGTAAGTGGTGGGCACCAGGACCAGCGGCAGGCTACGGTATTCGGCGCGGAACTTTTGGCAGAATCCCTGGATATCCTCACCGGATTTTTCCTTGCTGTGGATCATGACGCCGTCCGCGCCTGCGGCCACGTAAGCGTGCGCCCGCTCCAGGGCCGCGGCTGGCGTCTGCCCGGCGATCAGGCTTTCCAGGCGCGCGATGATCATGAATTCCTTGGTGACTTGGGCGCGTTTACCGGAGCTGATCTTTTCGCAAAAATCCTCAATGGGAGCAAGTTCTTGGGCTACTTCGGTCCCGAAGAGGGAGTTTTTTTTCAGGCCGACCTTGTCCTCAATGATCACCGCGGAGACGCCGTTCCTTTCCAGGGTGCGGACGGTATAAATGAAATGTTCCGACTTGCCGCCGGTGTCGCCGTCAAAGATGATCGGCTTGGTGGTGCATTCCAGGATATTGGTGAGATCTTGCAGGCGGGTGGTCAGGTCCACGGCCTCGATGTCGGGTTTGCCCTTGCTGGCGGAATCGGTGAGGCTGGAAGACCAGATCCCGTCAAAGGCGCGTAGGCCGTTTTCTTTTTTTATTTCAAGGTGTTCGATGATCAGCCCCGAGAGACCGGAATGGGCTTCCAGGATGCGTAGCGGTTTTTTGAGATCCAGCAGCCGCCGCAAGGTTTTGAGGCGTATGTCCGGCGTGGTCCCAAGGGAGCGCATACTTTCGTTCAGGGCCGAGGAATTGACACCCTGGGTGTAGGGGATTTCGATAACCTCGCCGCCCGTTTCCCGCATCAGGGCGAAGACCTCTTCGCGTTCCCCGCTCAGTGGGCCGGAGAGCCAGTCGTCGCCGTGGATGATGGCGTCGGGGCGGTATTTTTTCAGGTTGGGGATATAGCTCCACTCTTCCTGGGGCACCACCTTGGAGACGCCCTTGATGTTTTCCAGCACTTCCCGCCGTTGTTCCCAGGTAAGGTAGGGCAGGCGCTTGTGCGAGGCGATGGCGGAGTCGGTGAGCAGTCCTACCAGCACCTCGCCGCGTCCGGCCGCTTCCCTGATGATGTTGATGATGCCGGGATGGATGATGTCGCCCCGCAATCCCAGGTAGATCGTTTTCATC
The DNA here is from genome assembly GCA_009782775.1 of Desulfovibrionaceae bacterium. Lineage (GTDB taxonomy): Bacteria > Desulfobacterota > Desulfovibrionia > Desulfovibrionales > Desulfovibrionaceae > WRHT01. The sequence continues at coordinate 47,957 of WRIL01000007.1, read as the reverse complement.
TCTTATCCTTTGGGCGGTTTTCAGCCACCCCAAGAGAGCGCATGTAGTCTGTAAGCAGATCGGCGAATGCGGCCATTTCTTCGGGGCGGATGTCTCCGATGTTGGCGATCCTGAAGGTGTCGGCCCCGGAAAGTTTTCCCGGATAGATGGTGAATCCCCCGGCCCTGGCGAAATCGTGCAGGGCCGCGAAGGAATAATCAGGGGAGGCGGGTTCGAGGATGGCGGTAATGAGTTTCGCCTGGGCTTCTTCGGGAACCAGCATTGACAGGCCGAGTTTTTTCACCGCCCCGGCCAGGATCTCCCAGCAGGCCGCGTAGCGGGCGTAACGATTTTCGATCCCTTCCAGCCTGGTTTCGATAATCGCCTGGCGCAGGGCGTACAGGCTTTGCACCGGCGGGGTAAAGCGGGTTTGTCCGGTCTTTTTGAAATGCGCGTGCTGATCCCAAAGGTTCAGGTAATAGTTGCGCATGGGGTAGGCGGCGGTTTTTTCCAGGGCCTCTTTGCGGCAGAAGACAAAGGCCACGCCGGCCATGCTCTGGATGTTCTTGTTGGAGGTGGAGGCCATGAAGTCAAAGCCGTCGCGGTCCATATCAATGGGGATGGCCGCGAAGGCGCTTACCGCGTCAATAATGGTGGTGATTCCCTTCTCCTGGCAGAAACGGCAGAGTTCCGGGGCGGGGTTGAGCAGTCCGGTGGTGGTTTCGTGGTAAACCAGGGCAAAATGGGTGAAACTCCCGGTGGCGAGTTTGTCCTTTAGCGCCGCGAGATCCAGGGGCGCGGCCCCGGAGCTTTTGTAGATATCGAAGTTGAGTTTATACACCGAGGCAATCTTGGCGAGGCGCTCTCCGTATGCGCCGTTGTCCAGGATCAGGAGCCTGGCGTCATCCGGCACGCAGGAGGAAAGCATGGCCTCATCGGCGGCGGTGCCGGAGCCGCCGAAAAGCACCGTCTCCACCCGGCCGGCCCTCCCGGCCATCAGGGAGAGCTCGTCGCATATCCAGGCCATGATCTCGCCGAAGTCCTGTTCACGGGGGCATATGTCCGCGCAAACCTGCGCGTATTTGACACTGTCGCTGGTGGTGGCCGGTCCGGGGTTGAGCAGCACTTCCCGTCGCACCTGCCGTGGGGCGTCGGCTTCCCGGATTTGGAGAAGCAAGGAATTTTCCGCCGCCTCCCGCTGTTCCGGGTTTTGTATCCTGCTCCAGAGCAGGCGGCCGCACGGGCGTAAGACCGCGTCGGATATGGCTCCGGGCAAGGAGGCGGCCAGGTTTTTGCCGTTCAGGCGGCAGATTCCGGAGGGTTCTTTCGCGCTGGAAGCCAGTTGCACATCCCGCCGGGGTTCGTTGAGCAGAAGCGTGAGGGCGGCGGTTTCGTAGAGTACATCCGATAATAAAACCAGCGCGTCACCGTATTCTTCCCGCCAGGCAGTTCCGGCGGGCAAGAGGCGCAGCCCCGTATATTTGGCCGCGAACTTCGAGTACCAGTCCGTGCCGTTTTCCGCGAGAATGAAAATTTCCTCCACCCCGGCGGCAAAGAGGTTGCGCGCCGAGCGTTCCGCCACCGGCAGATCCCCCACCGGCAGCGCCCCTTTGGGGATGAGCCGGTTTCGGAAGGGCAGGAGTGGTCCTGTTTCAAGAATCAGCGCCCGGCGAATCATGTTTTTTCCTCTGTGATAAAGCGCATAAAGGCTTCCTTGTTTTCCTGCGGACTGGAGCGAGGCCGTCCTAAGTCTTTACGGGCGCCTTTGCGGACCAGTGCCTCAATGAAGAGCGGCCTTCCTTTTTTAGCCAGGGCCTGGCGCAGCTCTTCCGGGGTTTTTACGGAAAAAACGCAGGGGTATCCCGCAGCGCGGGCGATGCCGGCTAGGTCGATTTTCCTGGCGATCGTGGGCTGTCCGCCAACAGAATCGTGGGCACCGTTATTCAAGATCACATGCCGCAGGTTCGGGGGCTTCCTTTCTCCAACGGCCGCGATGCTCCCCAGGTGCATGAGGGCCGCGCCGTCGCCGTCCAGGCAGGTTACCGGGATCTCCGGCTTTTGCAGGGCCAGGGCTAGGGCCAGCGAAGAGGCGTGCCCCATGGACCCGACCGTGAGAAAATCCTGCTCGTGTCCCTGATGGCGCTTTTCCCGCAGTTCGTACAGTTCCCGCGAAGCCATGCCGGTAGTGGAGACAAACACCTCTTCCGGCACGGAGGCGCGGAGGATTTCCTCAATGGCCTGTTCGCGGCTCATTTCCGTCGTGGAATCGGGCGTATTGGCGCCGGAATCCGGAGTATAGGGCGTAAAGGTATCCTGCCGCGCGATCAGCGCCAGTGGGGAGTTGCTTTTTTTAATTTGCGCGTGGCATTCTTCAAGTTGGCTACGGATTTCGTTCTCCCGGCGGGATAGTACCCGGCAGGGTATGTCCATGGCCTCGAACAAGGCGTGGGTTACTTTGCCTTGCTTGAGGTGCTGCGGTTCGTCCGGCACTCCCGGTTCGCCGCGCCAGCCGATCAGCAGGATTATAGGGATGCGGTACACATCACCGTCGGCCAAGGAAAGCAGCGGGTTCACCGCGTTTCCGATGCCGGAATTTTGCATGTACACCAAAGGGATCTTCCCGGTGGCCAAATGGTAGCCCGAGGCTAGGGCCAGGGCCGCGCCTTCGTTGACCGCGATGACATGGTTCTGTTCCGCCACGTGATCGCCCAGCCAAGCGCAGAAATGCTTGAGGAGCGAATCCGGCACGCCGGTGAAGAATTCCGTGTCATGGGCGGCCAGCAGATTACAGAAAAAACCTGGGTGAATCATAAGTTCTTTGTTCTAGCTTGCCGCTAAAATGCCGTCAAGGCCGCGTCTTCCGGCGTTTGCTGCCTGGAATTCACGGAAAAATTATGTGGCGGGGGAACTCCTGGCTCCAAAATTATTACGGTCAAGGAGCATCCGTAGTTCGGGGTTGCGGGTCAGGGCGGCCAGGGCGAAGTAGATCCCCGTGGCCAGGGGGATGATCAGGGCGAGGCGCGGGCCGCTTTCCAGCCCCAAAGATTCGGCCCCGGCCTCCAGACCCAGAGCCGCGCCCAGCATGGTCAAGCTGAGCAGGAGGGCGCGGCCGAAGGCGTCCCAGGAGAACAGTCCCCTGGATATTGCCCCCGGTGTGCCCGTTATCCCTGGATTTCCAAGACCGTGGTGCAGGGCGCGGGTGAGCAGGATCAGGTTCAGCCAGGCGGCCAGGCTTTCCCCCAAGGCCAGGCCGGGCAACCCCCAGGCGGTCATGAGTAGGGGAGCGGCCAGAATCAGACCGGCCAAGGAGATCAGGGCGCTCGCGGCGGCGGCTCGCCGTTGACCTTGGGCGTTTAGGGCGGCCAAGAGCGGCCTGCTCGCGGCCGCGGCAGGCAGGACCGGGGCATACAGGAGCAGGGCCGCGCCGGTCAGGGAGGCGGCCGCCGGATCAAAGGCCCCGCGCATGAAAAGCAGGCGGACTATCGGGGCGGCAAAGGCCATCAGCCCAACGGCCGCGGGCATGGTTAGAAAGAGGGCTAGGCCGCTGAGGCGGCGTGTTCCTTCCAGCAGGGCAGGGTGCCCCCCGACCAGGGCTAGGGCGCTGAAACCGGCCAGGCTGGCCATGCCCAGGGGCGGGCCCACTAGGGCCAAGGGCAATTCCACGAGCCGTTCGGCGTAATAGAGGGCACTGATGCTCCCTTGCTCCAGGAAGGAAGCCAGCAGGGTTCCGGCCAGAAAGTGCAGCTGTTGGGCTGCGGCCCCGCAAAGGGCAGGGGGCAAGGATCGCAGAAAGTTCAGGTGCGCTGGCTCCCGAAGCCGGCATGAGCCCCGAAGATGAAAGCCCTGTCCGTACAGGGACGGCAGTTGTAGGATAAATTGCAGGCAACCGCCCAGGATGAAGCCCAGGCACAGGGTCAGGGCCGCCTCCCAGCCGCTCTGTCCCAGGAAAATGGCGGTCCGGCCCGCGCCCAGGAGCCCCAAATTCAGAGCCAGGGACGCGCAAGCCGGGGCGGCGTAACTCCCTAGGGCCAGGAGGATGGAAACGCCTCCGGCGGCCATGGCTGCCGGAGGTAGGTAAAAGAAACCCAAGCGGAGGAGGCTTGCCGCCTGGGAACTCAGTTCGCGGTCATAGGCCAGGCCGGGCAGAAAGGCCAAAGCCAGTGGAGCTGCGGCTATAGCCCCGGCCAGGGACGGAATCAGGCTGAGCAGGCCCAGACTTAGCAGGGCGTTCCTCCCTAGGTCCAGGGCCGACTGCCGGCCGCGCTCCGCGTCTTCCCGGACGAAGAACGGGATGAAGGCCAGAGAGACGGCCCCCTCCTGGGCAGGCGGCGGGCAAGATGCGGCAGGCGGAAGGCGGCCAGGAAAAGATCGCCGGCCCAGCCGCCGCCCAGGATAAAGGCGAAAAGGAGATCCCTGACTAGGCCCAGGAGACGGGAAAAAAGCGCGCCGGCGCTTAAGAGCAGCGCTCTGGCCGGGGCTGTATTGGCGGAGAGGCGCATAGATCCGCTCAGCTTCCAGGTCGCCGGCCTTTCTGGTTCCAAAGCTGGGCCAGCATGGTGGCTACGGCCTGGTAGAGATCTTCGGGGATCACTTCCCCCACCTCGGTCTGACTGAAGAGGGCGCGGGCCAGGGGTTTGTTCTCGCGGATGGGCACACGGTTTTCCTTGGCGATTTCCTTGATCCTTTCGGCCACCCGGTCCGCGCCCTTGGCCACCACCACCGGGGCAGGGGCGATCTTGAAGTCGTATTTCAAGGCCACAGCCAGATGCGTGGGGTTGGTGATGACCACATCGGCCTTGGGCACCGCCTGCATCATACGACGTCTGCTGATCTGGAGCATCTTCTGGCGCTGTTTGCTCTTGATCGCCGGGTCGCCTTCCGCTTGACGCATTTCGTCCTTGACCTCGGATTTGGTCATTTTCAGGTTCTCTATGTAATCCCAGCGGGTGTAAATCAAGTCGGCCACCGCCAGTATGATCATGGGGATCAGGGCGTAAACGGCCATTTTGAAGCCGATTTTCAGGATATAGACGGCTAGGCCGGTAGCATCGGTATAATAGAGAGTGCTCAGGACCGGCAGTTCGCCTTTCAGGACCAGGAAGGGGGCCAGTCCGATGACCACGGCCTTGAGAACGTTTTTGAACAGGCGGATCAGGGTTTGCAGGGAAAAGAACATGCGCTTCAGTCCATTAATCGGGTTCATCTTGGAGAACTTGGGGCGCAGGGGTTCGGTGGTCCAGAGCTTGCCGACCTGCAAGCGCTGCACCATGTAGGAAAAGAAGCCGATGGTCAGGAGTATGGGCAGGGTCATCTTGGCCACCGAGGCCGCAAGGGAGAGAAAGAGCACGTAGATGTTGCCCGGTGTGGGGTCAAAGGCATAGCTCTCAGGACCGAACAGACGGCGCAGAAGTTCCATCATCTCCCGTCCGACAAAGCTGATCCAGAAATAGGCGATGATCGCCCCTGTTAATATGTTCAGGGTGGAGCTGATCTCCGCGGATTTGGGGACATTGCCCTTTTCGCGCGCCTTTTTGATGCGCTTGGGAGTGGGTTTTTCCGTGCGGCTAGGATCTGACTGCGGCATCTCAGCCTCCGTTCACGCTACGCATGAAATTGTTGAGCATGGGGGAAAGACCGCCCACGAATTCACGAACATTCAGGTGTAGCAGGGAAAACATGATGCTGAAAAAGAAAAAGCCCACCCCGATCTTGATGGGAAAACCCAGGACCATGAGGTGCATCTGGGGGGCCACCCGGGCCATCAGGGCCAGGGCCAGCTCCACCATGAACAGGCAGGCCAGGATTGGTCCGGCGATTTTCAAGGCCAGGACAAACATGCTGGCGGAAAGGCGGATCATGTCCTGGAGCGTGTGTTCCTTGATGAGCAGGCTCCCCGGTTCAATCAGCGTAAAACTGCTTACCAGGGCCTGGATCAGCAGAAGATGCCCGTCCAGCAACAGAAAGAGGCTCAGGGCGACAGTCTGGAGCAGGAAAGAGGTGATGACCAGTTGCTGGTTGGAGGCAGGGTCCATCATGGTGATCATGCTGAAGCCCATCTGGAAGCCGATGACCTGTCCGCCCAGTTGCGCGCCTGCAAAGATGAATTGCGCCATCAGCCCCATTCCCAGCCCGAGGGTGAGTTCGCCCAGCAGCAAAAGGAGGAGATTAACGGAGTCCGCCGGAAAGATTACGCCCTGAACCGCGGTATGCGGCCAGATCGCAATGGTCAGCACCAGGCAGATCGACGCCTTGACTTGGGTGGGAATGTTCTCGCCGCCAAAAAAGGGCAACAGGAAAAGCACCAGACTGATTCGCATGAAGGAGAGTACGAAACTCAAAAAATTGGCGGGATCAAAGCTGAAAATATCCATGAAGGAAGACTAGCAAATAATGTGCCGCCGGGCAACGCCCACTCCGGACGGCTGGTGGACAATACGGGGCAATCATATTATAGAGACCCTCTCAAAAATCTTTTTGAACAGTTTCTGGCGAAGCGGTCTTGGGGCCTTGGAACCTGGCCGCCGGGGAGGCTTGCGATGAAAATATGTATTGTGGGCACGGGCTATGTGGGGCTGGTGAGCGCGGCTTGTTTCGCGGAAATGGGCAATGACGTGCGCTGTGTTGATGCCGATTCGGGGGTGGTGGAGAAGCTCCGGGCCGGAATCATCCCCATTTACGAGCCCGGACTGGAGGGCCTGGTGTCGCGCAATGCCGGGGAAGGCAGGCTTTTTTTCAGCACCCGGCTGGAGGAAGGACTTGTGGGGGCCGAGGTTCTCTTCATTTGCGTGGGTACGCCTTCAGGGGCGGACGGTTCGGCGGACCTGCGTTTTGTGCGGGCTGTCGCCAAGGAGATCGGGCAGAAGATGAGCGCCTCGCTGTTGGTGGTGAACAAGTCCACGGTACCGGTGGGCACGGCGGATCTGGTGCGGGATATCATTGCCGGGGAATTGCGCGACCGGGGGCTGGAGGCCTTGGAATTTCACGTGGCTTCCAACCCGGAGTTTTTGAAGGAAGGGGATGCGGTCAATGACTTCATGAAGCCTGACCGGGTGGTGGTGGGCACGGATGACCCCAGGCCGGCGGCCGCGCTTAGGAGCCTGTACGCCCCGTTCGCGCGCAGCCGTGAGAAATTTATCAACATGGGTGTGCGTAGCGCCGAGATGACCAAGTACGCGGCCAACGGCATATTGGCGGCCAAGATATCTTTCATTAACGAAATTTCCGGCATATGCGAGCTGGTGGGGGCGGATGTGCGCGACGTGCGCACGGGCATTGGGGCGGATCACCGCATCGGCTATCATTTTATTTATCCGGGCATGGGCTTTGGGGGGTCATGTTTTCCCAAGGACGTACGGGCGCTTATCTACACGGCCCGCCTCCACGGCATGGAGCCGCAGCTTTTGCGGGCGGTTGAGGATGTGAATAACCGGCAAAAGCTGGTTATGGCCCGGAGGATTATGGATTATTTCGCGTCCTCGGGCGGTGTGCGGGGGCGCATTCTGGCCCTGTGGGGACTGGCTTTTAAGGCCAATACCGATGACCTGCGTGAATCCTCCCCGGTGGAGGTGGTCAAGGCCTTGAATACCGAGGGCATGGCCGCGCGCATTTATGACCCGGCGGCCGGTGAAGGGGGGAACAAGCTCTTTGCGGATAACCCCTTGGTAACTATGGTGGCGGACCAGTACGCGGCCCTGGAAGGGGCGGACGCCCTGCTGGTGGCTACGGAATGGAACCAGTTCCGCACCCCGGACTTTGTGAGGATCAAAGCCGCCCTGCGCCGCCCGGCCTTGTTTGACGGACGCAACCTATACAGCCCGGAAGAGATGCACGGACACGGCCTGGAATACTTTTGCATCGGCCGGGGAAGTTGAATAAAGGGTTTGTTGCCATTTTTATGATTGGCAATTTTTGTCACTCCTGCTATATGGGTATAGATAGGGCAAATAAGGGGTAAAGCTATGACTCAAGCGCAGAAAAAACAAGATGATGAACTTATTCAGCTGGTTACATTCAGTATAGGTGAAGAAGAGTTTGGGGTGGACATCCTGAAGGTGCAGGAAATCATCCGCACCATGGAGATCACCAAGGTCCCCAGGGCTCAGGATTTCGTGGAAGGGGTGATCAACCTGCGCGGCAAGGTCATTCCAATCATTGACTTGCGTCGCCGTTTCGGCCTTTCTTCCAAGGCCCATGACAAGCACACGCGGATAATCGTCATCGAGATCAGCAACATGATCGTGGGCTTTGTGGTGGACTCCGTATCCGAGGTGTTGCGTATTCCGTCCAGCACGGTTGAGCCGCCGCCCCCGGTGGTGGCCGGAGTTGAATCCGAATACATCAGCGGGGTGGGCAAGCTCCATGACCGGCTGCTCATCCTCCTGGACCTGGATAAGTTGCTGTCCAGTTCAGATCTGGAAGCCTTGGGCCAGTTCTAGGCATGAATTTCAGGTCAGGCGAGCCGCTTCCGGGCATGATTCCGGGAGCGGCTTTGTTTTTCAATGCTCCAGATCGAGAGGACGCGCCCAGGATTGGGCGAGTGAGCCGCTCCGGGCCGGGCGGCCGGGCCAGGCTGGCTCTGGATCTCATCTCCCGTGGCCGGAAGGTGGCGATTTTTGTCCGGGACGGGGAGGAGCTGGCGGAGTTGCGCGCGTTGCTGGCCTTGCTGGATCCGGCGGGAGGAGAGAAGACAGAAGTTTTGCCGCTCTGGGAACGCCGGGTGGCGCATTTTTCGCCGTATTCCATGCGCGCGGGACATTTCTCCGGCCAATCAGAGAGGGCGGCCGCCCTTTATGCCTTGTCCCAAGGGGAATGCGCCTGTACGTTGCTGTCCCCGGACGCGCTGCTTTTGCGCGCGCCGCCCGCGGATCTTTTCACCCGGCACAGCCTCTGTCTGCGCAAGGGGCAGGAGATGCCTTTGGAGCTTATTCCGGACCAACTGACGGAATGGGGCTATGTGCGCTCTCCCATGGTGGGGAGCCAGGGCGAATTCTCCATCCGGGGGGATATCCTGGATATCTTCTGTCCGGGCTATCCCCGCCCGGCGCGCCTGGAGTTTTTCGGAGACAGCCTGGAGGACTTGCGGATCTTCGACCCGGCCAGCCAGCGTTCCAGCGGTGGGCTTGAGAAATTGACCATCCTGCCGGTCCGTGGCCTAGCTATGTCAGCGGATCTGCGGAGGCAGGCCCTGGAGCGCTGGGAAAAGATGCTGGACGCGGGGCGTTTGGATTCAGACGATGTCTATCTTTTGCGCAAGGATCTGGAGGCCGGGGGCCGGCGTCTCCTGCCGGGCATGTACTATGAAAAATGCTCGCGCATAGAGGATTGGCTGCCCAAGGATCCGGTGCTGCTGTTGCCCGGCAGGGTAGCCCTTGAAGATAGCCTGCGGGCTGCGTCCGGGACTTGGGCTTCCTGGCTGGAGGGGCAGGCCAAGGACGGGGATGCTCCGCGCCAGCCGGAGGCGTTGGTCATGCGCCCGGAGAGCGAGGTTTTGGCCTGGTTGGGGCGGCAGGATCGCCTGTATTTCGAGGATCTTTACGTGGGGGTGGAGGCCGCTGGAGAGGCCCTGCCCGAACGGGCCATCCATTCCTTTAAGGAATTTTTCCTCCCCTTGGCTGCTTCGCTCGGTTCCGTCCCGTCCGGTGGAAAGGGAAAGGTCGGTTCGCCGTACTCGCCAGGTGAGGTGCTCAAGGGTCCGCCGCCGTCCGCCGCCGGTCTGGAGGTCCTGGAGCGGCCCTGGCATTTTTTGGTCCAGGCCATGCGGGAATGGAGCGAGGAGAAGAACGGACAGGTTTTGCTCAGTTTTTCCGGCGAACGGACCAGGGCCAAGTTTTTGGATCTCGCCGGACAGGAAGGCATAGTTCCCAGGGAGAGTTATATAGCTGGCCGCCCCGGGCTTTATGCCCGGATCTCTTCCTTCCGCCGAGGGCTCCTCATGGGACTTCCGGAGGGACCCGCGGATCGATCTCCTGTCCGGCGGGAAGAGCCTTCCCCTTTCCGTTTGCGGCCAGGGGAGATCCTCATCCTGGGCGAAGACGTGTTGCAACCGCAGGGGAACAGGGCGGAACGCAGGGGTTCTGCGCCCTTCAAGGGCCTGGATCGTTATGATGAACTGGCCGAAGGAGATCTGCTGGTGCATAGGGACTACGGCATCTGCGCCTTCGGAGGGCTGAAACGCCTGCAACTGGGAGAAGCGGCCAATGATTTTTTGCTCCTACGCTATGCCGGTGACGACAAGCTCTATCTGCCGGTGGACCGCCTGGGGCTGGTGCAGTTGTTCAAGACCCCGGACGGCTTCAGCCCGGTCCTGGATCGGCTGGGCGGCGGGCAATGGTCGGCTGGCAAGGAAAAAGCCCGCAAGGCCATTGAAGAAATCGCCAGGGATCTGGTGGAGATGTACGCCTACCGCAAAGTAGCCAAAGGCTATGGTTACAGTAATCCCGGCGAACTTTACCGGGAATTCGAGGCCGGTTTCGGTTTTGAGGAAACCCCGGACCAGACCAGGGCTATTGAGGAGGTGCTGGAAGACATGTCCAGGCCGGAACCCATGGATCGCCTGATCTGCGGCGACGTGGGCTTCGGCAAGACCGAGGTGGCCTTGCGCGCCGCCTTCCGGGCCGCCCTGGACGGGCGGCAGAGCGTGTTGCTTTGCCCGACCACCGTGCTGGCCGAACAACATTACCAGACCTTCCGCGCCCGTCTGGCCGGTTTTCCTCTGAACGTGGGGCTGCTTTCCCGTTTTGTCTCCAGGACCGGCCAGGCCGAAGTGCTCAAGGAGCTGGCAGCCGGCCGGATTGACATCCTCATCGGCACCCATCGTGTTCTTTCCAAAGATGTGCGTCTGCCCAACTTGGGACTGCTGATCCTGGACGAGGAACAGCGTTTTGGGGTGCGGCACAAGGAAAATCTGAAGCAGCTCAAAAAAAATGTGGACGTGCTGACCCTTACCGCAACCCCCATTCCGCGCACTTTGCAGCTTTCCCTTTCTGGCGTGCGGGAGCTTTCGGTCATTGAGACCCCGCCGCCGGAGCGCAAATCCGTGACCACGGCCATGATCGAGCGGGATGATGCCGCCTTGCGCGCCGTGCTGGAGCGGGAACTGGCTCGCCAGGGGCAGGTTTTCTGGGTGTATAACCGGGTGCATGGACTGGAACGGGCCGCGGATTATGTAAAAAAGCTGGCTCCGGAGGCCCGGGTGGGGCTGGCCCACGGTCAGATGGAGGAAAAGGCCCTGGAAGAATCCATGCGGCGCTTCTGGCATGGGGAATTGGATGTGCTGGTGTGTACGGCGATTATTGAATCGGGCCTGGATTTCCCCATGGCCAATACCTTGGTGGTGGACCAGGCCCAGATGTTCGGGCTGGGGCAGCTTTACCAGTTGCGCGGCCGGGTGGGGAGATCCGACCGTCAGGCCTATGCCGTTTTTGTATGCCCGGATATGGATCGTCTTCAGGACAAAGCCCGTCAGCGTCTGCGGGTGATCCTGGAGATGGATTACCTGGGGGCCGGGATGCAGGTGGCGATGGAGGACTTGCGTCTGCGCGGGGCCGGTAACATCCTGGGAGAATCGCAGAGCGGACACATGCAGCGCCTGGGGCTGGACCTCTTTCTGGAAATGCTGGAGGAAGAGGTTTCCCGCCTGCGCGGCCGCCCTCTGCGCGAGCGTGTAGAGATGGAGATGCGTCTGGGCGTATCCGCCCATATTCCGGAAAGCTATATCGAGGACGGCCGGGAACGTCTGCGCTACTATAAAACCCTCTCAGCCGCCGACAGCATCGAGGAACAGCGGGAGGTGGAATTTGAGCTGCGCGACCGTTTCGGGCCGGTTCCAGAGGAGTTGGAAAGTTTTTTCAGCGTTCTAAATCTGAAGCGCCGTCTGGCCGCCTGGGGGGCTGAAAGCGCCGAAATCCAGGCAGATAGGCTGCGTTTGCAGATGGGACGGGGTGGCGAGAGGCTTGACCCGGTGGCGGTGATATCCTGGGTACAGGGCAGCAATGGGCGCGTCCGGCTTAACCCTCCTGCCGGGTTGGAGATCCGGCTGGAAGGGGAGAGTCTGCCGCAAAAACTAGCCCGGGCGGTGGCGGAGCTTGCCCCGGCGTTGGATCCGTCCGGTCCGGGCTGAGAACGTTTTATGTCCGCCGCAGAACGACCCGGTCTTCTCCGTCCAGCTCCCGCAGATGCACATCCACCCGTTCGTCGGACAGAGTCTCGGCCTTCAGGCCGATATAATCTGCCTGGATAGGCAGTTCGCGTAGTCCCCGATCCACCAGGACCAATAGCTCCAGTCTGCGGGGGCGTCCATAGTCGGCTAGAGCCTCCATGGCCGCGCGCGTGGTGCGCCCGGTGTAGAGCACGTCATCCACCAGCAGGATGGAGCTGCCGTTCACCTCAAAATCCAGCGCTGTGCGCCCGACTTCGGCCCTGGGTCCCAGGGTACTCCAGTCATCCCGGTAAAGATTGATATCCAGCACGCCAGCGGGGAGGAGATCCAGACCAAGCTGCCCGTGCAGAAGCCGGCCCAAGCGATCCGCCAGATAGACTCCCCGCCGCCGGATGCCTACCAAGGCCAGGGGCGTGTCGTCGGCGCCTCGCCGGGAGCGGACCTCCAAGGCCAGCCGTTCCAGGCAGAAGCTTATTTCCTCAGCGTCCATCAAGACATGTTCCCCAGTCATATCTGCTCCTTTTGGATGACAAACCCAGCTGTTATACCGGCAGCCCTTTTTCCAGGCGGTGTTCTTTCAGTTTGTCCAGCACCAGGGCCGGCACTCTCAGTCCGCCCCGCCCCCGTCCCAGTTCCACGCCGGGTTTGGCCTGGCCGTGAAAGTCGGAACCGCCGCAGCTTAACAGTCCGTACCTTTCGGCTATGCCCAGGAGGAGGCGTTCGCCCCGGCGGTCATGTTCACTGTGATATATCTCTATTCCCGTGAGCCCTATGGGGATCAGCCGCCGGACCAGCTTTTCCAGGTCGGCTTCGGCCAAGCGCAAAAGCAGGGGATGGGCGATAAAAGAACTGGCCCCGATCCCGGTCAGGAGGCTCACCGCCTCTTCGGCCGAAAAAACATCCTTGGGGACATAAGCGGATTTCCCACGGCCCAGGTAGAGCGAGAAGGCTTCGCCCAGCCGACGGACATAGCCCCGGTGCAGCATGGCCGCGGCAATGTGCGGGCGCCCAAAGACATTGACGCCCTGCGCCCGCACCTCCTCCTCGCTCAGGGGCATCCCCAGGGAGGCCAGGCGCTCCAATATGGCGGCGTTCCTGACGTTCCGCGTGTTCCGCAACCGGGCCAGCGCCTCTTCCAGAAGAGGGCTGTGCCTAGGCAGATAGTAACCAAGCACATCCACGGAACCGTTCGCGCTGATCTCACAGCCGCGAATAAATTCCAGGCCCAGCCAGCCGGCGGCGCTTTCGGCCTCTTCCAGACCTTCCGTGCTGTCATGATCCGTCAGGGACAGCGCGGTTACACCGGCCTCGGCCGCCTTGCCCGCCAGGGCGGAGGGGGTGAGGGAGCCGTCCGAGACGGTGCTGTGCATATGTAAATCCAAATATTCCGACATAATGATCTTGAAGCTCTTGGTATGACCGGCTATAGGGGAAGGAAATCCCGGAGCTGCCCATGTTCGAACTCGATTTTTTGCAAATTCTGGCCTGCCCTGCTTGCCGTGGGCATCTCACCCTGGAAGGGCGCGAATCTGTGGCCGCCTTGATCTGTTCAGGCTGCTCTCTGGTTTATCCGATCCAGGACGGCATCCCGGTTCTGCTGAAAGAAGAAGCATTGCCGCTGCAAAGCTGGCCGGTCGGCCGGGGGAGCGTTGTTTCCCGTGAGAGCAGTATCGCATAATCTCCGTTCGAGTCAAATAGCTTGGCGGAGCCTCCGGGGCAACCGCCGTTTTGACAAAGCCGGCTGAGGCCTTATAGTAATACCGGCGGAGGGAAATATGACGTCACAATTAAAAACCGTTATCCTTTTATCCGTCCTTTCCGGGTTGATCATGCTTATGGGCGGCCTGGCCGGGGGGGAACAGGGGCTTATTATCGCCTTTGTTTTTGCCTTGGTGATGAATCTTGGCAGTTACTGGTTTTCGGACAAGATTGTCTTGTCCATGTATTCGGCCAGGGAGGTGAACCCAGCGGATGCGCCTATGCTGCACCGTATGGTGGAGGAACTGGCCGCGAACGCCGGCATACCCAAGCCGCGCGTCTGCGTGGTTCCGGAGGAGGCCCCCAATGCCTTTGCCACCGGGCGCAACCCGGCACACGCCGTGGTGGCGGTGACCGAAGGGATTTTGCGCCTTTTGGACTCCGAGGAACTGCGCGGGGTGCTGGCTCATGAAATCGGGCATATAGCCAACCGGGACATCCTGATCCAGAGCGTGGCCTCGGTCCTGGCTTCAGTGGTGATGTTCCTGGCCAACATGGCGCGTTTCGCGGCTGTTTTCGGCGGGAACAATCGTAGCCGCTCTGGCGGGGGCAACGCCCTGGCCGGAATTCTTATGGCGCTGCTCGCGCCCCTAGCCGCCACCCTGATCCAGATGGCTATTTCCCGTTCCCGAGAATATCTGGCGGATGCCAGCGGGGCGCGTTTCTGCCGCAACCCCCGCTCCCTGGCGTCGGCTCTGGACAAACTGCAAAATTACAGTCGGCAAATTCCCCTGCGCCGTGAATCCGCCAGCACGGCGCACATGTTCATCGTCAATCCTCTGAACGCCCAGAGCCTGAGCAAGCTCTTCAGCACCCATCCGCCCATGGAAGAGAGGATCGCCAGGCTGCTGCGGATGAAATAGCCAGTTCCGCGCTTGTCAAAAACTCGCCGACCAAGGCGGTGTTCTTGGGGTAAAATTATATAAATAAACAGCTTATGTTCTTGGCAAGCTCCTTGCATAGATCGGGCAAGACCCTTCCGGCGGGCCGGATCCGCCGTCAAGCGATGGGGGTATAACAAGGAGATAGCCATGTTGTTTTTAATGAGCGGTCCCGCAAAAAAGGCGGGAAAACCCAAAAGTGTGGAGAACTTGGATAAGGTCAAGGAGCTTTTTAGCGTGGGGCGTTTTCCGGTGGTGACCACAGCCAGCATTGACGCGGATCGCCCCATCGGCAAGGTACTGGGGCTTGTGGCTTGTCGGGGTTTTGACTCTGAAGACGCTTTTTATGGCATGGCGGTGCGGGCGGTGAATAAAGGCGCCCAGGCCATTGTGGGCTACCAGGAACAGGTGGCTTTTCATCCTGACGGCAGCAAGTATTTCACCTGTTACGGCACAGCGGTGCAGTTCGCCAATGGAGTGAGTGAAGCGGCTTTGCAGGTTCAGGCGAATTTGAAAAGTCTGCGTTGAATATATGACTGCGGCGTACGCGGATAGCCGGAGGCGGAAAGGCGCTTGCGAAAGGCTTGCGCTTATTCCCGCCTCTGCGTATATAACCGGGATGCACAAGGAGATGCCTATGCCCGTGAACTATCATAGCAAATATTTGTTGATCCTGGCCGTCATCAGCGTGTTTTTCCTCAGCGCCTGCGGCAAGCAGACCATCCAGCCCGGTCCGGACCAGGTGCAGGCGCCTGCTGAAGCCTGGGATTCCACGGTGGTTGAGGGAGACGGCGCCGTGTCTGCGGATCTCTCCGGAGGCAGCAGGCCGTATATCAAAAACGGAAAAACCTATGTGCCGCTGACCAGTGCCTCCGGGTTTGTGGAGGAAGGCATTGCCTCCTGGTACGGCAAGGATTTCCACGGCAAACAGACGGCCAACGGTGAGCGTTACGACATGAACGCCATGACCGCCGCGCATAAAACCCTGCCCTTCGGCAGTATGGTGCGGGTAACCAACCTGGAGAACAACCGGAGCGTGGTGGTGCGCATCAATGACCGTGGGCCTTTCGTGGGTGAGCGGATCATTGATCTGACTTACAGCGGGGCGAAGCAGTTGGACTTTGCGGAAAGCGGCACGGCCATAGTGCGCCTGACCGCGCTGGAAGATGCACCTTCCTTGGGGCAGACGCAGAAGGGGGCCGTGAGCCTCCCGCCGGCGGCCGGAGCCGCGCAGGCCCCGTCTTCTTCGGCTTCCCAGAGCGTGAGCCAATCCGAAAGCGGCTTTTACATCCAGGTGGGGGCTTTCTCCGTGGAGGCCAACGCCAACAGGCTGGTTCAGCAACTGCGTTCCAGGGGTTACAACGTCCGCACGCTTTATGCCGATAGCAACAAGCTCTGGCGGGTGCAGGTGGGGCCGTACGCCCGCCTGGAACAGGCCAACGGCGTGGCCCGTACCCTTGAAGAAGAGTATGGCCGCAACTTTGTGATTTCGTATTGACCGAATTAATCCGTTCTTCATAATTCCGGGGGGCCATGCCCCCCGGAGGCTTTGTTTTATGGAAACCCACCCCCATATCCTGGAATTCGCCATCAGCGGCATGCATTGCGCGGCCTGCTCCAGCCGTGTTGAACGCGTCTTGTCCGGCCTGGCGGGAGTTCAGCGGGCCGAGGTGAACCTGGTTACGGAAAAGGCCCGCGTGTTTCTGGAAGATGGGGTGGAGCTGTCCGGGCTTTGCCAACTGGCGCTCAGCCGGGTTGAAGATTTGGGTTTTGGCGCGGCCTTGGAAGAATATGGGCCGGATGGCGGCGCGGCCTTGAGCGAGGCCGCGACCCGCTGGAAAGAACAGGAGGCCGGGCAGGAGGCCGAACTGGCCCGGCGTTGGCGGGAACTGCGCTTGGCCATGGGTTTTGTCTTGCCCCTGCTGCTCCTTTCCATGGGTTCCATGCTCGGCCTGCCCTTGCCTTTTTTCCTGGCCCCTCATACCGCCCCGCGCGTTTTCGCCCTGGCCCAACTGGCCTTGTGCCTGCCGGCGTTGCTGGCCGGCAGGCGTTTTTACCTTTCCGGGCTGCCAGCCCTGCGGCGTTTCGTCCCCAACATGGATTCCCTGGTGGCCTTGGGCACGGGCGCGGCCTTCCTGCACAGCCTCTTCAACACGGCGGAGGTTTTGCTCCTACCCGCCGGGAGCACGCAGGCCATACCTCTGGTCATGGATCTGTACTATGAATCCGCGGCTGTGATCCTGGTTCTGGTTTCTCTGGGCAAGTACCTGGAATTGCGCGCCAAGGGCAAGACTTCGGCGGCGGTCAAAGATTTGCTGGATCTGGCCCCGGCCCGGACCATCCTTCTGCCGTATGGGCGCATGGATGGTCCCAGGCGGGAGATTCCCGCCTCCTGGGTGCGGGTGGGCGATGTTTTGCTGGTCCGTCCTGGAGAGCGGGTTCCGGTGGACGGTTCTCTCCTGGAAGGGAGATCCAGCCTGGACGAATCCATGCTCACCGGTGAAAGCCTGCCGGTGGATAAGGCTCCTGGGGATCAGGCCGTTGGAGGAACCTTGAACTTACGTGGGGTCTTTGCCATGCGCGCCGATCGGGTGGGGGCGGATATGGCCCTGGCGCGAGTCATCGCCCTGGTGCGGGCCGCCCAGGGGTCCAAGGCCCCCATAGCCGCCCTGGCTGACCGCGTCAGTCTGTATTTTGTGCCGGCGGTCATGATCATGGCTCTCTGCGCCGCCTTGGCTTGGCTGGTGGTGGGGGCCGACGCGGCCTTTGCCGTGCGCGTCTTTATCTCGGTTATGGTCATTGCCTGCCCCTGCGCCTTGGGGCTGGCCACGCCCATATCCATCATTGCTGGGACCGGGCGGGGGGCGCAACTCGGCATCCTCTTCAAAGGCGGGGAAGCCCTGGAAAAGGCCGCCGCCCTGAGGGTTCTGGTTCTTGACAAAACCGGCACCCTGACTCTTGGGCAACCGGTCCTTACGGACATACTCCCGCTCTCCGCCGGCAGATCCTTGCAAGAGGACGAAATTTTGGCTCTGGCCGCATCCCTGGAGGCCTTTTCAGAGCATCCCCTTGCTCTGGCCGTGAGCAAGGAGGCTTGGAAACGTGGACTGGCCCTATACCCGGCGCGTGGCTTCCAGACCCTGCCCGGCCTGGGGGTTGAGGCGGATCTCGTGCTGGAGGGAGGGGTGGAACATTACCGCCTGGGCCGGGGGCAGGACGCGCCGGAGGCTGACGTTGTGTTGGAAGGGCTTTTGAGACGCTTGGGGGAGGAAGGCAAAACCCCGCTTCTCCTGTCGGGTGGACGGGAGCCCTTGGCCCTGCTGGCGGTGGCCGACCCTCCCAGGCCGGAGAGCGCCGGAGTGATTCGATCTTTGCGCCGGATGGGGTTGAAGGTGCTGATGCTCACCGGCGACAACCGGCGAACCGCCGGAGCCATGGCCGCGAGGCTGGGGCTTGATGAAGTCCTTGCCGAGGTCTTGCCCGAAGACAAGGCCGCTAAAATTGCCGGATTGAAGGAGAGCGGTCTGAAGATCGGCATGGTGGGTGACGGGATCAACGATGCCCCGGCCTTGGCTCTGGCGGATGTGGGCTTTGCCATGAGTAACGGCGCCGACATAGCGGTGGAAGCCGGAGATGTGGTGCTGATGAGGCCTTCCTTGGCCGGTTTGCCGGTCTCTCTGGAACTCAGCCGGGCGGTCATGCGCAATGTACGGCAAAATCTCTTCTGGGCCTTCGCCTATAATGTGCTTGGCATCCCGGTGGCCGCCGGGGTTCTGCTGCTCTTCGGCGGGCCGTCCCTCTCGCCGATGCTGGCTGGCGGGGCCATGGCCCTGAGTTCCTTCTCCGTGGTAGGCAACGCCCTGCGCCTGCGTTTTTTCCAGCCAAGTCGGCGGTAAAAAAAATTTAAAATTTCAGGATCGCCGCGCTCCAGGTCAGGCCAGCCCCGAAGGTGGTCAGGAGCACCCGCATGCCCGGCTTGAGCCGCCCTTGTTCTATGGCCTCGCCCATGGCGATGGGGATGGATCCGGCCGAGGTGTTGCCGTATTTTTGTACATTGATGAAGAGCTTTTCCTCCGGTACGCCCAAGCGTTCGGCCACCGCCGAAATGATGCGCAAATTGGCCTGGTGCGGGATGACCAGGTCAATGTCTTTAAGTCCTAGGCCGAGTTTGTCCAGCAATTTTTCGCAGATGGAACACATATTGCGCACGGCGTGCCGGAAGAGTTCCCGGCCGTTCATGCTGGTGAAGCACTCCGGTCCGACGGTATCGCCCAATTTATAGGGGTGGCTGGAGCCGCCGCCGTGTCCGTAAAGCAGCTTGCCCAGTTTTCCATCGGCATCGCAGAGCAACCCTTCGACGCGGGCATTGGCCGTGAGCGGCAGGTTCCGGTCCGGGGCTTTGTCGTCCGTGCTCAGCACCGCCGCTCCGCCGCCATCGCCAAACAGTACACAGGTATCCCGGTCTGTCCAGTTCAGGATGATGGAGGCGACTTCTCCGGCGGTCACCAAGATTCTTGATTCGGGCTCCAGGGCCAGGATGCCTTGAGCCACATACAGGGAGTAAAGGAAGCCAGAGCAGGCCGCTTGCAGGTCAAATGCCATGCCTGAGATCCCCAGCCGTTCCTGCAGATGTGTGGCCGTGGACGGGAAACGGTCATCACCGGTGACCGTGCCGGTAATTATGTGGGTAATCTCCTCCGGGGACACTCCCGAGGCTTCCAGGGCCTGGACCGATGCCCTGGCCAGCATGTCGGAACAGGGCTGTCCGTGGGCGACGATCCGGCGTTGCTCAATGCCGGTGCGCGTCCGTATCCATTCATCAGAGGTGTCCACCATGGTGGAGATTTCGGCGTTATCCAGAATGCGCTCCGGGGCATAATAGCCGAAGCCCTTGATATATGCTGCTTGTGCCATGATCCTGTCCTGTCTGGGCCGGGGTCAGCCTTTTAGGTTGCCTTGATACTTGGTCGCCCTGCTGTACAGGGTTAACTCTTCGTTGGCGCTGATGCTTTCCATCAAGAGCTTGTTGGTTTCCTGACGCACAAAGGCTGCGGCCATTTTGGCGGAGGTGCAGATTGACCGGACATTGGATTTGCCGTGGCAGACCAGGGCCACGCCCTGCAAACCGAGGAGCGGGGCGCCGCCGTATTCCGCGTAGTCCACCAGGCGGGCGAAGCGGGTCAGGGCGCCTTTGGCCAGCAGGGTTCCCAGCTTGGAGGCCAGGGAGGAGAGCAGGGCTTTCTTCAGGAGGTGCCCCAGGGAAGATCCCAGGCCTTCGGCCAGCTTGAGGGCGACATTGCCCACGAAGCCGTCGCAGACAATCACGTCCAAGTCTCCGGTGAAGATATCCCGGCCTTCGGCGTTGCCCGCGAAATTCAGATTATGGGCCAGCTTCATCAGGTCGTAGGCCTCTTTGACCAGGGAATTGCCCTTGCCTTCTTCCTCGCCGATAGAGAGTAGTCCGACCTTGGGCTGGGAGCGGGCCAGGACGGTTTGGGCCATAGCCGAACCCATGAGTCCGAACTGAAAGAGGTGGTGCGGCTTGCAGTCCACATTGGCCCCCACATCCAGCAACACGGTGGGTTGCTCCTTTTCCGAAGGGAGCATGGTGGCCATGGCTAGGCGGTCCACCCCGATGATGCGGCCGATGATGAACATGGCGCAGGCCACGGTGGCCCCGGAATGGCCGGGGCTGATCATGCCGTCGGCCTTGCCTTCCTTGACCAGGCGGCAGGCCATTTGCACCGGGGAGTTTTTTTTGCGGCGCAATACATCGGATGGGCGATCCGTCATGTGCACCACATCCGAGGCATGGGCCAGATCGTAATCCACGCCGCGCAGCTCTTCCTTGCGCAAGGCTTCTTTGACGGCCTCGGTCTGACCGACCAAGATGAGCTTGCATCCGCATTCGCGGGCGGCTTGGATGCTGCCGGGTACGGTCACTTCAGGCCCGAAATCGCCGCCCATGACATCCACGGCAATCACCGGCGCTGTTTGCGGAGCGGCGGGTACGGCCGGGTAATAGGTCTCCGGCGCGGCCTCTTCAATGGGGCGGCTTAATTCGAGGTCATGCGGCGACATGGGGGATTAGTTTTCCGCGCCGGCCGGTGCGGCCAGTTGTCGGCCGCGGTAATTGCCGCAGGAAGGGCAGATGGCGTGGGGCAGGGCCGGTTCCCCGCATTTGCAGATTACCACTGTGGGAATGTCCACCCGGTCATGGGACCGGCGCATGTTTTTTCTGGACTTGGATTTTTTATTTTGTTGAACCGCCATGTCCATTCTCCTTATTTGTTCAATTTCAGTCCGCGTAGTTTTTCCAGGCGCGGGTCGGCATATTCCGTTTCACAGCCGCAAGAGCCCTGGTTCAAGTTTTGCCCGCAGCCGGGACACAGTCCGGCGCAGTCCTCACGGCACACGGGAAACTGGGGCAGGGCCTGGGCGAATTCCTCCCAGGCCAGGTTGGCCGGGTTGATTTCCAGTCCGTTCCAATCCACCGGCGAAGGCGTTTCCCGTGGGGGGCGGCGGCGTGCGGCTTTTTTTCCGGGCCGCCCTGGCGGAAGCAGGACCGGGGACCAGCGGATGAAGTACTGGTCAACTTCCGGATCGCTCAGGGTCGGGTCCGTCTCCAGGGGAGGAAAGGGTTCGTAGCTGTCAAAATCGCGCCGCAGTTCCACCCGCGCCTCTTCGGCGCAACGGCTGCACGGCAGAATTACCGCCCCGCATATGTGCCCGTGTGCCAGAAGACCGCCTTCCTGGGGTAGAAGACGCAAACGCGCTTCCATGGGAACGGCGATCCGGCAGTCTATCTTGAATTCCTCCAGGGGAGCAAGCCAGATGGACTGATCCGTCAAAATGATTTCGCCGCCCTGGTTCAGCGCTGCTGATAAAGGCAGCCAGTCCGCCCGCATAGTCCGTCCGTTCAGCCGGGAATAAAATTTTCCGCCGGGGTGGGCCCGGCGGAAGAAAGCGCCGCCTGAACTAAAAAGAATAGCCACGAAACAAGAATGTTGTCAAGGAGATACCCTGCCCGAGGCTTTTTAGCTTGCTTTTTTTTCGCCCGGCGGGTAGGATTCCCCTTCCATATTATAAGGAGAAGCTCTCATGGCCAGAGTGTGCGATATATGTGGCAAGCAGGCCCAGGTGGGCAACCGGGTCAGCCATTCCAATATTAAGACCGCCCGTCTTTTTCGTCCCAACCTGCAAAAAGTGCGTCACCAGAAGAGCAACGGCCAAGTGCTTACCCTGCGGGTCTGTACCCGCTGTCTGCGCTCCGGCGTGGTGGTGAAGCCGGTCCGCCGGCTTGTTCCGGCGCTCAGCCGGTAGAGGCGCGCAATACGCGGTCGGCGAAAACCGTCGCGCCATATCCATTATCAATATTGAACACGCTTATTCCGGCGGCGCAGGAAGAAAGCATTCCGGCCAGGGCGGCGAAGCCGCCGGCGCTTACTCCGTAGCCCACGGAAGTTGGCACGGCCAGCACAGGCTTGCCCGTCAGTCCGGCGATCACGCTGGGCAGGGCGCCTTCCATGCCGGCAATGACCATGAGCAGTTTGGCTTGGGCAAATGCCTCCAGCCATGGGGTCATGCGATGTAGCCCAGCTACGCCGATGTCTGGGGCCAAGCCGCAGTCTAGGCCGCAAAAACGCGCCGTTCCCAAAGCTTCCAGGGCCACCCGCATGTCCGAGGCTCCGGCGGTGACGATCATCAGCTCGCCGTTGCGCGGCCAGGGAGGACTCAGGCGCAGGTAGCGGTTCAGGGTGAACAGTCCGGCCTCCCGGCTCCATTCGCCTTGGGGAAACTCCCGACTCAGCCCTTTGCCCTGGACCTCGGAGACCCTGGTGGCCAGAACCGGTAGGGAGCCCTCCGGCCCGGCCAGCCCGCGCATGGCCGCCAGCAGACGATCCTGGCTCTTGTCCTGGGCCAGCACGCATTCTCCCCGGCCGGTGCGTAGTTCCCGGTGCAGGTCCAGGTTCACCCCGTTCAGTAGTTCTTCAAAGGGAGTGAAACGCATCCGCCCGGCGGCTTCCTCCGGGGAAAGTTCTCCCGCCCCGACCAGGTGCAGGATATTCAGCAGGTTCGTCATATATCTTCCATACCCTTCTTGCGGGCGGGGCGCAAGGTATTGATTAAGGCTGGATAAGCATGTATGCAGTCAACTATGTATGCGCGCAGGATTTTGTTCATCGCCCCTACCCAGACGGTTACGCGCCTCTTTCCCGAACTGCGCGAAGCCGGTTTTGAAGTAGGCATAGCGGAGAACGTCAAGGGAGCCGCGGCCTTTATCCGCAAAACCCCGCCTGGGGTCATCCTCTCCCGTCCGGGCATGCCCGGCTATAAGGTGGAGGATCTGCTGAGCGTTGGGCAGGAGGATCCGGCCTTTCCGCCGGTGGTGGTCTTCACGGATAAGGGCGATGTCGAGGAAGCTTCTAGGATCATGAGCTTGGGGGCCAAGGATTACTGGCTGGAGCCGCTGTTCGCGGAAAAAATAGCCGCCCTGCTCCCGGCGCGCAAGGAAGCCCCCCCGGCTCCTCCCAATTCGGTGCTGGGCCGGAGCCGCCCCAGCGCCCAGACGCGGATCATCGGCGAACACCCCGCTCTGCGCCGGGTGCTCTCCCTGGCCATGCAGGTGGCCAAATCCAGGGCCACAGTGCTTATTTCCGGAGCCTCGGGCACGGGCAAGGAGATGTTCGCCCGCTACCTGCACGCCCAGAGCGATCGGGCCGCCGGTCCGTTCATTGCCGTAAACTGCGCGGCCCTGCCAGAGCACCTCCTGGAGAGCGAACTTTTCGGCCATGAAAAAGGAGCCTTTACCGGGGCCATTGCCCGCAAGCTGGGCAAATTTGAACTGGCCAGCGGGGGCTCCATGCTCCTGGATGAAATCTCGGAAATGGATCTGGCCTTGCAGGCCAAGCTCCTGCGCGCCTTGCAGGAAAACCAGATCGACCGAGTGGGCGGCGCGGAAAGCGTGAACATTGACGTGCGCGTGCTGGCCACCACCAACCGGGATCTTGAGACCTGGGTCGAGGAAGGCAAGTTCCGCCAGGACCTCTTTTTCCGACTGAACGTCATCCCCTTGCGTCTGCCTGCCCTGAAGGAAAGGGCCGAAGACGCGCTCTTGCTGGCGAATTTTTTCCTCCAGCTCTATGTGGACGAATACCGTCTGCCTCCTACCTCCCTCTCGGATGAAGCCGCCGCCTGGATTATGGATTACGCCTGGCCGGGCAATGTGCGGGAATTGCAAAACCTCATGGAGCGGGCCACCTTGCTGTGTGGGGGAAAGCCCATCCTGCCGGCGCATTTCCTGCTGGACCAGGATAGCTGGCCGTTTTTTGTCGGTGATGAGGGCTTCCAGGCCGGGGATGGCGTACAGTCTGCGGGATCGGTAAACGGGGGGGAGAGCGGGGCGGCTTTCAGCGGCGGGGTTATCCCCCTGCACGAGATGGAACGCATCATGATCATCAAGGGTCTGGAGCAGACCAGGGGCAACCGCACCCAGGCAGCTGAGCTTCTGGGCATCTCCGTGCGCACGCTGCGCAACAAGCTGAACGAATACCGGGAGCAGGGCCGCCCGGTGGAGGCCGGGGAAGAGGGCCGGGAAGGAGAAACATGAGCAGGGCGAACACGCTCCCGGAGGCCCATTGTGCGGCCTGCCCCATGACCAGGGTAGGCATGCGCCGTTGCGTCCAGGAAGGAGGCCAGGGCCCCCTGGATTGTCCCACGCTTTCCAGGCCGGAGATGGGCAAGGAGAGCCTCGGCGTATATAAAGGCGAACCCTGTGCCAGGATGGCGCGGGTCGCGGCCCGGACGGAACGGGCCGGGTATGAGAAGGCCGGCCTTGGCCTTAGGCCTGCCCGCCCACGCATCGTGGAGCTTATGGATTTCGCCCGCCGCATGGGCTACAAGAAAGTGGCCCTGCTATTTTGCATAGGCTTGCGGAAGGAAGCAGCCGTGGCCGGGGAGATCTTGGAAACCAACGGTTTTGAGGTGCTTTCCGCCATCTGCAAGGTCGGTTGCCTGCCCAAGGAGGAACTGGGGCTGACCAAAGAAGATCAGCTCAACAGCAACGGCGACGAAAGCATGTGCAACCCGGTCATGCAGGCGGCCCTAGCCAACGAGGCCGGGGTGGATTTTAATATTCTGCTGGGGCTGTGCGTGGGGCATGACACCCTGGCGTTGGCCCATCTGAAGGCCCCAGCGACCATCCTGGCGGTCAAGGACCGTTTGTTGGGGCACAACCCGCTGGCGGCCTTGCAGCAGTATGATACCTACTACAGCTATCTGAAAAACAGGCTTTTTGATTAGAACTGGGTAAGAGCTGCCGTCAGCTTGCGTATGCTAATTGAGGTGGAAAGACGTTTTGGTCTCGGGAGACCCTAGTAGTAGGTATATACATGTATTGACAACGCGCCCCTTTGGTTTCATTTTCCCGCCAGCGGCACATACCCGCCGGAGGATGCACGATATTGCTCATGGCGGTATGATGGACGGCTATGGCCGAACCGGCGCAGGCCAGGACAAGGCCAAGCAGACAGGTGGCGCCGCGTATGGTTTTTGTGCTTCTGCGCCGCCGCTCGGAGCGGATCAGACAAAAAGGGCCTCGTGGTAAACGACGGGTCCGTGATCCAGAATGCGGGGAATGTACGCCGGAAACGGCAACAGCGGCGGCAACACAAGGGGCAGCCAGCGGGCGAACAGGGTATCCGGCAGAGGCGCTCTGGCCGCCCAGAGCCATCCCGCCGCGATTGCCAAGGCCGCGCTCGCCAAGCTCCTGGGCATCGTGGTTCCTTCTTCAAACGCCCAGAAGTACAGCGTGTCGATGTAGACGTCAATGTTCCATGAATCCCAAGGAATCTTGGCGTTCCAAAAAAGCCAAAGGACCGCCGGCAGCAGGGCGGCGGCCAGGATGAAGCCCGGCAGGGAATAGGTGAAGAAGGTCCGTTTTAGCATGTGCTTGATTAAAAAAACGTAGGCCGTCGCCTCCGCAATGGCCTTAAAAAGTATTACGGCGGGTTTAACCCGCCGTAATACTTCTGTTATTTACTTAACTTCCGTGAAGTCCGCGTCCACCACGTCTTCGCCCTTGGTTGCTCCGCTCCCGCTTCCGTCGCCTCCATTTCCAGGTTCGGTCTCGGTCTGGGCCTTCTGGGCGTAAAGCTGTTCGGCCAGTTTGTGCGATGATTTGTCCAGGGCCTCCATGGCCGCGCGTAGGGCATCTGGATCCTTGCTTTCCATGACGCTTTTTAGGTTGCTGATCTTGGCCTCGATGTCGCCGCGCAGGTCGGAGTCCACCTTATCGCCCAAGTCGGCCAGGGATTTTTCCGCGGCATAAATGGAGGCGTCGGCCCGGTTGCGCGTCTCAATGAATTCCTGCTTTTTCTTGTCTTCGTCGGCATGAGCCTCGGCCTCTTTGACCAGGCGCTGGATATCCTCCTCAGCCATGCCCGAGGAGGCGGTGATGCGGATGGTCTGCTCCTTGCCCGTGCCCATGTCCTTGGCGCTGACATTGACGATGCCGTTGGCGTCGATGTCAAAGGAGACCTCGATTTGCGGGATGCCCCGCGGGGCGGGGGGGATGCCGGTGAGCTCGAAGCGCCCCAGGGTCATGTTGTCGGCGGCCATGGGACGTTCTCCCTGGAGCACATGGATGGAGACCGAGGGCTGGTTGTCTGCGGCCGTGGTAAAGACCTGGCTTTTGCGGGTGGGGATGGTGGTGTTGCGTTCAATAAGCCTGGTCAGCACCCCGCCCAGAGTTTCAATGCCCAGAGAGAGGGGGGTGACGTCCAGGAGCAGCACGTCTTTGACTTCGCCTTGGAGGATGCCGCCCTGGATAGCTGCGCCCATGGCCACCACTTCGTCCGGGTTGACCGAGCGATTGGGCTCTTTGCCAAAGAATTCCTGCACGGTTTTCTGCACCAGGGGCATGCGGGTCATGCCACCCACCAGGATGATTTCATCGATCTGGTTCACGGTCAGTCCGGCATCGGCCAGGGCCTTTTTGCAGGGCTCAATGGTGCGCCGCACCAAGTCTTCCACCAAGCTTTCCAGCTTGGCCCTGGAGAGTTTGTACAGGAGGTGCTTGGGGCCGTTTTGATCTGCGGTGATGAAGGGGAGATTGATCTCAGCCTCCATGGAGGCGGAAAGGTCCTTTTTGGCCTTTTCCGCGGCTTCCTTGAGGCGCTGCAAGGCCATGCGGTCCTTGGAGAGGTCAATGCCCTGCTCCTTTTTGAATTCATCCACCAGCCAGTTGATCACCCGCTGGTCAAAATCTTCGCCGCCCAGGAAAGTGTCGCCGTTGGTGGAGCGCACCTCCACCACCTTGTCGCCCACTTCCAGCACGGAAATGTCAAAGGTTCCGCCGCCCAGATCAAAGACGGCGATCTTTTCGTCGCTCTTGCGGTCAAAGCCGTAGGCCAAGGAAGCGGCGGTGGGCTCGTTGATGATGCGTTTGACCTCCAGCCCGGCGATGCGGCCGGCGTCCTTGGTGGCTTGGCGCTGGGAATCGTTGAAATAGGCCGGCACGGTGATCACGGCTTCGGTCACGCTCTCGCCTAGGTAGGCCTCGGCGTCGGCCTTGAGCTTGCCCAGGATCATGGCGGAAACTTCCGCCGGGGTATGGGCGCGGTCTTCGATTTCCACAGCAGCGTCGCCGTTTTTGCCGCCCATGATCCTGTAGGGGCTGTTGGAGGCCCAGTGTTTGACCTCCGGCGCGTCGGCCTTGCGCCCCATGAGGCGCTTGATGGCGAAAACGGTGCGTGTCGGGTTGGTAACGGCCTGGCGCTTGGCGATGTCCCCCACCAGGCGGTCTTTATCGGTAAATCCGACGATGGAGGGGGTAGTGCGCCCTCCCTCGGGATTGGTGATACATTTGGCTTCCTTGCCTTCCATGACGAAGAGGCAGGAATTGGTGGTACCCAAGTCAATGCCGATAATTTTACCCATGATGAAATCCTCCTGAAAAGACGGCGGGCGGCCGCGCGGTCCGCTCCATGTCCTGAAGTCAATTAATTTTCATCATAAGAATAAAACACATTTTCGTATCGTCCAGAGAGCCGGGGGAGTTTTTTTTGCAACCGCTTCGTTTACTTTTCCGTCACCGTGCCGCGATCCAGCACCTGGCGGAAGTAATCAATGGTGCTTTTCAAGCCTTGTTCCAGGTCGGTCTTGGGGGTCCAACCCAGTTGTCCGCGGGCCAGGAAGATGTCCGGGCGGCGACGTTCCGGGTCGTCGGGGGGCAGGGGTTTCAGTATGATTTCCGAGCGTGAGCCGGACAGGCGCAGGACGCTTTCGGCCAGTTCCCGTATGGTGAATTCGGCGGGGTTGCCCAAGTTGACCGGGCCGGTGAAGCGGTCCGGCGAATCCATGAGCAAGGTCAGGGCATCGATCATGTCGTTGACGAAACAGAAGGAGCGGGTCTGGCTGCCGTCGCCGTAAAGGGTGATGGGCTGGTTTTGCAGGGCCTGGATGATGAAGTTGGAGACCACCCGGCCGTCGTCCGGATGCATGCGCGGCCCGTAAGTATTGAAGAGGCGGGCGATCTTGATCTTGAGGCAGTGCTGGCGGTGGTAATCCATGAACAGGCTTTCGGCGGCCCGCTTGCCTTCGTCGTAGCAAGAGCGGAGACCGTGGGGGTTGACATTGCCCCAGTAGCTTTCCGGCTGCGGGTGCACGGCAGGGTTGCCGTAAACCTCCGAGGTGGATGTCTGCAGAATTTTGGCCCGGGTGCGCTTGGCCAAGCCCAGCATGTTGATGGCTCCGCTCACCGAGGTCTTCATGGTTTGCACCGGGTCGCGCTGGTAATGGATGGGCGAGGCCGGGCAGGCCAGGTTGTAGATTTCGTCCACTTCCAGATAAATGGGGAAGCAAACATCGTGCCGGATTAGTTCAAAGCGGCTGTGCGGGAGCAGGTGGTGCACATTGCTCCGGGTGCTGCAGTAGTAGTTGTCCAGGCAGAGCACCTCGGCCCCGGAGGCCAGTAGACGCTCGCAGAGATGGGATCCCAGAAAGCCGGCTCCACCGGTCACCAGAATGCGTTTGGGCGTGAACATTTTTTTATTCCCTCATAAGCGGCAGGGAGTAACGCTCTACCGGAGCAAAGTTGTCGTACAGGGGCGGAAGATCCTCCTCCAGGATGATCCGCCATTCGTTACGCAGCATCTTGTAAGCCAGGGCAAATTCTTCCACCGCTTGTTGCGGGTGGGAGGAAGAGAGCAACCGGTTCGGGCCGGCCTTTTCCAGGATCTCCGGAGTGGGGAGTTCCTCTTTCATGGCCAGGAGCATGATATTTTGCACGGTGGAGGGCGCGCCCGGCCTGAGCGGGAAGACATGCACCGATGGGAAGACCTGCTCGAAGCTGGCCCGGAAGCTGCGTAGCAGCATGGATTTTTCCCCGGTCACGGCCGAAAGGACGTTGGCTATGTAAATGCCTTTGGGAGCCAGGGAGTCATGGACGCGCTTGGCGAATTCCACGGTGCAGAGCTGAAAAGGGATGTTGTAGGTGGAACTGAAGGCATCGGCCATGATGATGTCATAATCAGCCGCCCCGGAGGCGGCATAGCGGTTCAGGTAGGTGCGGGCGTCTTCGTGGTGGACGCGCAGGCGGCTGTCTTCCCGCAGGGCGAAGAATTCCCGCGCAAGCGCGGTCATGGCCGGGTCAATTTCCACCACGTCCAGGGCCAGGCTATCCCTGGTGCCTAGGAGGTATTTGGGCATGGAGTACGCCGCTCCGCCCAGGAGGAGGAATTTTTCGGCCTCGGGGCGCAGTTGCCAGGCTAGGGAGAAATGCCTGGTGTATTCCAGACACAGTCGTTGGGGGTCGTCCAAATCCATGGCTGCCTGGGTCAGTTGGGGGGGGGTGGAGAGGATGCGAATGCGGAGGCGATCCGTATGGTTGCTCTCCCAGATATGCAGGTGGTTGTAGCGGGTGTCCAGGCGGAAGTCTCCGGAGGACCGTTTGTTTTTTTCCAGAACATGTCGGCTGTGCCCGGCCTGGATGTTCAGGACGAGCCCCAGCCCTAATCCGCAAAGGATGAGCAGGGGAGGGCTCTGGCGGCGCAGGCGGAGCTTGTCCGAGAAAAGGGCGATCAGAGCCACGAAAAGCAGGGAGGTGGAGATGAAATAGAGGCTCTGGCGGGAGCCGACCCAGACAATGAGGTAGTAGCCGCCGGCAAAGGTGCCCAGGATGGAGCCGATGGCCCCGGCGGCGGAAAAGCGCCCGATGATCGCCCCGGATTTTTCCACGGCGGTTTGGCGCGTCTCCAGGGCTACCCGCACGGCGTAGGGCGAAACCATGCCCAGGAGCAGGCTGGCAGGCCCAAAAAGCAGAGCGGCCGCCAGCATGGCGGCGTACTCCGGGTGCATGGACAGGCCGCTGACCCAGGCCAGGAGCCCCTGGTGAAAGAGGCCGATGATCAGCACGCAAAAGGCTGCGGCCAGGATGAGGGCGGCCAGCCGGAGGGAACTGGGTCTGCGGTCCGCGGCCTTGCCGCCCAGCCAGTAGCCGCATGACAAAAAGGCCATGATCACCCCGATGAGGGCAGTCCAGACCAGCACCGAGCTGCCTAGGTACGGGGAGAGCAGGCGGGAGCCGGTCATCTCCAGGGCCATGACCGCGGCCCCGCATAAAAAAGCGACGGCTTCCAGCATGGCGGACGCGGCTTAGCCCTTCCGTAGGCCGTCCATGATGGCCAGGAGCTGTTCGGTCTGTTGCATAAGTTTTTCCATGGCCTTGAGCGTGGTTTAGATTTCTGTTTCCGTAGCGCGTTTTTGTGCTAAGATGTCTCAAAGTTATTTTAAAGAAGCAATTTAGCGGTCTAAATGGCAAACGTCAATCGGACGTTTTCGGAAGGTAATGGCCTAATTTGAATTTTCATGGCTTTTGGTCTAGGTGTAGAGTGTCAACACGTTGTTCACTCTCTGAGCAATGAAGCTGGAGGTTTTCTGCCACGCGCCGCATCCGGGCTCTTGAAATCCCGAAGGCCAAGGCTGTCCCCATTGTCGCCATGACCGCCAATGTCTTCCACGAGGACATTGTAAAGAGGCGCGGAAGCCGGCACGAACGACCATGTGGGCAAACCACTGGACCTAGATAACGTGTTGCTGAAACTGCGCATCTATCTTTCGTGTGCCCGCCAGGGGGGCGAAAACGCCTACTGAAGCGGTTATGCCTTGCGCGCCATATGCGGGAGGATGCGCTTATCATCTCTTTGTCGCCGGAAGGGGCCGGATGCGCTTGTGAAAAAACTGTAATTTTAGGACTAGCGGTAATAGAGGATTTAGTAGTATGCCTGTTATATAGTCATATAACTAACCATGAAGCTGTGTAATAAGCTGTAATTATTTGCTTACTGGGTAGTCCAGCGGAACCGGTCTAAAATCAAGGAGTTGAATATGGCTGACAGCGAACTGACTGTACCCGCCTCCGGAGATCGTATTGTTTATGCGGTGACGGAAGGACAACAAATTAATCTTGGCTTTACTCCCGGCGAAGTCGATGTGGATATGCTCAAACAGGACAATGACCTGATCTTTAATTTTGATCATGGTGGCAGCATTGTCTTGCAGGATTTTTTTCTTTTTATGGACAACAGTCTGGCGGTGTCGGGAGCGGAACTCAGCGTGGCGGACTTCTTGGCCGCTTTTGCCCCGGATATGGCCACTGCGGCCGGTGAAGGTCCCACCGGCCGTCTGGGCGCGTATAGCGATGACGCGGGCAATCTCATTGACGGCGTTGACCGCCTCGGAACCCAGGCGCAACCCGGCTGGGGGGGAGGAACCGCCAGGTCTGAGTTTGCTGTGGATGGCGAAAGTCCCGCTTCTGCCGCGCCCGCGCCCAGGGAAGTCACGATAGCGATCTCCACCGCGGATGTAAATGAAGGCGACGGCACAATAAGCTTTGGAATCCAGTTGAGCCTTCCGCCTACGGGGGCCGCCCCCACCGTCGTCGAGGTGACGACCTTCAATTCCGTGACCGGCGAAACAACGACCCATTATGTGACAGTGGACGCAAACGGCTATGGGCTCCTGACCATTGTCAACGACAACACGGAAGATATCTACCTTGACCCGTCGCATGTGACTCTGACGGTTGTGGGCGTTACCGGGGGCAATTACGATAAGGTGACCGTTGGCCAGAGCGCCACGGCGCAGGTGTTGGACACCATTGACACGACCACGGCGGAGATTTTTGAGGTTGTTCCTGACGGGAACGGCGGAGTGACCGTGACCGTGCAGCTGACCAACCCGATCAGCGACAACCCGGCCCCGCAGACGGATGTGCCTATCCAGGTGGTGGTAAACGGGGTGACCCAGACCGTGATCATTCCAGCGGGCTCGACCAATGCCTCGATCACCTTTGACAATGTGCTTGATTCCAGCCCGTATACGGGCGCGGAACAGGAGGTCGCGATCAGCCTGGGTGTGTCTGATTCCCATGCCGGCAATTTTGAGGCTCTGGCGGCCCAGGGTGATGGCGCGGACTTCAGCTTTAATGTGCCACAGCCTCCGTCCGAGGTGAAAGCGACCATCTCGGTAGCGGACGGCCAGGAGGGCAGCGAGACGGTTCCGGCAACGGTGAATCTTGGAGAACCGCCGGTCGAGGCCGGGACGATCACCCTGACGGTGACCGGAGAGGATGGAGAAATCATCGGCGTTGTGACCGTGGATCTGGTGCCTGGCCAGAGTGAATATGTGGTGGAAGTGCCTCACGGCAACGAAGATGATGTGTATAAGGACGCTTCCGAGATCACCGTTACCGTGGCCGTTGAAGGTGGCGGCTATGCCCTGCCCGTGGATGAGGTTTCCGACAGCGCGCATATTGAGGATACCATCGATACGACCTATGTGAGCATCACGGCCGTGGATACGGTGGAAGGCGCGGAACATGTGCAATTTAACGTGTCTATGAGCAATCCCCCGCAGGAAGGGCATCCCTGCACGGTAATCGTGACTGTTGACGGCCAGGACTACAACGTGTCTATCGGTGCTGACGGCACGGGCACGCTTCTTGTGGATAATCCCAACACCGAAGACATCTACCTGGACGCCTCCAGCATGACGGCGACGGTCAAGGAGGTTATCGGCGGCAATTACGAAGATGTTGGGGGTATCGGCGTAAGCGCCGTAGCCAATATCGCCGACACTATTGACACGACCACGGCGGAGATTTTTGAGGTCATCCCTGACGGTAACGGCGGAGTGACCGTGACCGTGCAGCTGACCAACCCGATCAGCGACAACCCGGCCCCGCAGACGGACGTGCCCATCCAGGTGGTGGTGAACGGGGTGACCCAGACCGTGATTATCCCGGCGGGCTCGACCAGTTCCTCGATCACCTTTGATAAGGTGCTTGATTCCAGCCCATACGCGGGCGCGGAGCAGGAGGTCGCCATCAGCCTGGGTGTGTCTGATTCCCATGCCGGCAATTTTGAGGCTCTGGCGGCTCAGGGTGACGGCGCGGATTTCAGCTTTAACGTTCCCCAACCCCCGGCCTCGGTGCCCTTGAGCCTCTCGGTGGCGGACGGGGTTGAGGGGAGCGAAACGGTTCCTGCGACCATCAATCTGGGCGTCGCGCCCACAGAAGCGGGCACGATCACCCTGACGGTGACGGATCCTGGCGGTAGCGTCATCGGCACGGTGACCGTAAACCTGGAGCCCGGCCAGAGCGAGTATGTGGTGGATGTTCCGCACGGCAACGCCGAAGACATCTACCTGGACGAATCCGCGATCACCGTGACCGCCTCGGTTGAGGGCGGCGGCTATGCCCTTCCTGTGGCCGGCGCTTCCGATACCGCCAATATCGCCGACACCATCGACACGACCACGGCGGAGATTTTTGAGGTCGTGCCTGACGGGAACGGCGGAGTGGCCGTGACCGTGCAACTGACCAGCCCGATCAGCGACAACCCGGCCCCGCAGACGGATGTGCCCATCCAGGTGGTGGTAAACGGGGTGACCCAGACTGTGATCATTCCGGCGGGTTCCACCAGTGCCGCGATCACCTTTGACAATGTGCTTGATTCCAGCCCATACGCGGGCGCGGAACAGGAGGTCGCGATCAGCCTGGGAGTTTCTGACCCCAATGCCGGCAATTTTGAGGCCCTAGCGGCCCAAGGTGACGGCGCGGATTTCAGCTTTAACGTTCCCCAACCCCCGGCCTCGGTGCCCTTGAGCCTCTCGGTGGCGGACGGCCTGGAGGGTAGCGAAACGGTTCCGGCAACGGTGAATCTTGGAGAACCGCCGGTCGAGGCCGGGACGATCACCCTGACGGTGACCGGAGAGGATGGAGAAATCATCGGCGTTGTGACCGTGGATCTGGTGCCTGGCCAGAGTGAATATGTGGTGGAAGTGCCTCACGGCAACGAAGATGATGTGTATAAGGACGCTTCCGAGATCACCGTTACCGTGGCCGTTGAAGGTGGCGGCTATGCCCTGCCCGTGGATGAGGTTTCCGACAGCGCGCATATTGAGGATACCATCGATACGACCTATGTGAGCATCACGGCCGTGGATACGGTGGAAGGCGCGGAACATGTGCAATTTAACGTGTCTATGAGCAATCCCCCGCAGGAAGGGCATCCCTGCACGGTAATCGTGACTGTTGACGGCCAGGACTACAACGTGTCTATCGGTGCTGACGGCACGGGCACGCTTCTTGTGGATAATCCCAACACCGAAGACATCTACCTGGACGCCTCCAGCATGACGGCGACGGTCAAGGAGGTTATCGGCGGCAATTACGAAGATGTTGGGGGTATCGGCGTAAGCGCCGTAGCCAATATCGCCGACACTATTGACACGACCACGGCGGAGATTTTTGAGGTCGTTCCTGACGGGAACGGCGGAGTGACCGTGACCGTGCAGCTGACCAACCCGATCAGCGACAACCCGGCCCCGCAGACGGATGTGCCCATCCAGGTGGTGGTAAACGGTGTGACCCAGACCGTGATTATCCCGGCGGGCTCGACCAGTTCCTCGATCACCTTTGACAATGTGCTTGATTCCAGCCCGTATACGGGCGCGGAACAGGAGGTCACCATAAGCCTGGGAGTTTCTGACCCCAATGCCGGCAATTTTGAGGCCCTGGCGGCTCAGGGCGACGGCGCGGATTTCAGCTTTAATGTGCCCCAGCCTCCGGCCACGGTGCCTTTGACCATCTCGGTCGCGGACGGCCTGGAAGGGGACGGGGGTATGGTCCCGGCCACATTGACCTTGGGAGAACCGCCGACCGAGGCAGGAACAATCACCCTGACGGTGACGGATCCCGGCGGCAACGTAATAGGCGCGGTGACCGTGGACTTGGTGCCCGGCCAGAGTGAATATGTGGTGGAGGTGCCGCACGGCAACGATGAAGACATCTACCTGGATGAGTCCGACATCACGGTGACTGCCTCGGTTGAGGGCGGCGGCTATGCCCTGCCGGTGGTGGACGCCAGCGATACCGCCCATATAGAAGACACCATTGACACGACCACGGCGGAGATCGCCCTGGGCACGGATGAGAGCGGCCAACTGGTCGTCACTATCAGCCTGACCAACGAGGACGGCCTGGATACCGCTCCCGGCGAAGGGCAGACCACCACGGTGACCTTTACCGTCAACGGGCAGACGTACTCCGCCGATATTAGCGGCAAGGACACCTCCGTGTCGATATCCTTGCCCGGAGTACTGGACTATGCTGGCAACAGCGGCGACATCGCCGTGGACGCGCGGGTGACCGGCTTTACCTCCACCGCTGGCGAGTTTGAAGCCCAAGCCTTTGGCTCGGAGTCCGGCGTCTTCCCCTATGTGACTGTGCCGGTGGCGGTGACTATTTTTGCCGACACCGATACGGTGCAAGAGGCCTTTCTGCACGGCGACACCAACCCCACCGGCTTCTCCGGCACGGCCTGGGTCCCTGGCGGTCCGGCCAACGGTATGGCCCCCTCCGACCTTCCCCTAACCGCTACCGGCTCCTTCCAGGTCAACGGCCATATGGAATCCGGCACGGTGTCCATGGGCGGCAGCTCCGATATATCTCTGCCGGCGGATGGCGAAACCGTGACCGTATCCCTCACAGACGGCTCCTGCGTGGGTGATGTACTGACGGTCACCAATAACGGTGGCGGAAATTATTCTTATGAATATACCATGAACGCGGCCAAGGATCACAGCGGCGTCCCGGAAAACGCCGACGGCACG
The DNA here is from genome assembly GCA_009782775.1 of Desulfovibrionaceae bacterium. Lineage (GTDB taxonomy): Bacteria > Desulfobacterota > Desulfovibrionia > Desulfovibrionales > Desulfovibrionaceae > WRHT01. The sequence goes on along the minus strand of WRIL01000007.1, from coordinate 12,008 downwards.
CGGCAGCTTGAGATTTCATTGCAGGTCAACGTGCAGGGGTTGGGCGGCGAGACGGCCTCGGCGGGCACCGGCATCAACGTGGTGGATGACGGCATCTGCGCCATCAACCCGGACACGATCATCCTGACCGGAGCCCCGACCACCGACTACTATGTGACCATTGCCTTTGACGTGACCGGCAGCATGAGCGGCACTCCCATGGCCCTGGCCAAGGCGGCCCTGGTATCCCTGATGCAGGAATACGAGAATGTGGCCGGCGATGTGAAGATCAACCTGGTTCTGTTCAGCACCACGGCCACGGTTCATGCGGATATTACCCCTGCCGAGGCCATAACCTATATCAACAACGCCGTGGCCAGCGGCAACACCAGCTACGCCGCGCCCCTGAACGCGATATTCCCGCTGGTGACCGAAGGCCTGGACAATTTCAGCGACTACACCAATCAAGTATTCTTCATTTCCGACGGTGCGCCCAACACCCACCCCCAGCCCGGAGGCGGCTATGTGCCCCAGGACTGGAAGGACCTGGTCAATGGCGACCAGCATGACAATTTTGATGTTTACGCCGTGGGCGTGGGTTCCGGCGCCTTGGGCGCGAGCGCGGTGAATAATTTGCAGGCCATCTGCAACCAGGGGGAACTGGGGCAGGACGGCGGCGACACTTACATCCATGTCAATAACTTCAGTCAACTCACCGAGGTTCTCCACGACGCGGCCAACATCACTTACGGCAATCTGGCCGCCCAGAATGTGCTGGGGGCCGACGGGGTCACCGAGTTTTACAGCTACATCGACGGCCAGGGCAATGAGCATGTCGTTGACTGGGGCCAGGTGGGCGGTGGTTATTACAAGATTGTCCTGGCTGACGACGGGAAGGGCAATACCACGGTTATGGAGGTCAAGGAGAACGGCGACTATATCCTGACCGTCCGCGGCGATGCGACCAATGCCGTTTATGACAGCATCAGGATCGTCTTGGTGGACGGCGACGGCGATCGTATGGAACTGAGCGGCCAGATTGAGATTCAGACCCCCGGCGCTGTAAATGAGACCTTGTCCGTAGCGCCAATGTCCGCCGCTCTGCTTGATGACGCCCAGGATGATTTTTCCCAGGCCGTCCCGCACATCTCCGGGCAAACGGAAGGAGCCATCCCGCTCCTTGCGGATCCCGCGGACGCGGCATCCGGTTCCCAGACCATTTTTGCCACTTCCGCGGATGAAACCATGCAGGGAGGATCTGGAGAGGTTTTCGCCTGGACCCAGGACGCCTTGGGCGGAGTTGACCATGTCGTGGACTTTAACTTGGGCGGAGACAAGCTCTTCTTCGAGGATATGTTCGATCACAGCGGCGGTCAGGAGGTGGGAGAACAGATCGACCAGATGCTCAACGATGGGCAGCTTCTCCTCTCCATTACCCATGAGAGCCAGTTGGAGCTGATCTATAACGACGGTAGCAACGAGCAGACCGTGCATATCAGCTTGAGCGATCCTTTGGACAGCGCCATGGTCGCAGACCTGCACAACGACGACGACGCGGCCAAGTCCCAGCTCCTGCAACAGATCCTGCAAGCCGGTATATCCTGATTCATTGACTCTGATAGGCTTCCGGTAAAGGCGGTTTTCCGCCTTTGCCGGAAGCTCGCCTGGAGAGGGCGTAGGCGTGATATGAGGGGTTTATGATGCCATCCGCCTAACCACCTAATCCCCAACAAGCAATCAAACCATTCCGTACAGTGACCTGAATACTGAATTTGCGGTATGGCGTTGGCGGAAATGGATGTGTGACCGCGGTCATTCCGTAGAAAAAGCGAGAATAACCAATTGCATATTTGCAATCCCACTTTTTGCAGTTTCATCTTTTTCAACAGCAAGCATAGCCGTAGTTGCGTCAAGACAAACAACAGTTTTCACGAAAGGAGTTCCGGCAAGGCCAAAGAGGAACTGGAACTGCTCCGCAAGCAATCCAATGAAATCGACGACGACCTCAGCCCCTATAAAGCCATCGTGTCCGTCCTGATGCTCAAAGAAGGCTGGGACGTGCGCAATGTGACCACCATCATCGGCCTGCGGGCCTATTCCGCCAAGAGTAATATCCTGCCGGAACAGACTCTTGGCCGTGGGTTGCGTAAAATGTATCGCAGTAGTGTTGAGGAATACGTCAGTGTTGTGGGCACAAACGCTTTCATGGAGTTTGTGGAATCCATCCAGGCTGAAGGCGTGGAACTGGAACGCAAGGCCATGGGCGAGGGCACAGGGCCGAAAGCGCCTCTGGTAGTGGAAATCGACAACGAGAACACCAAAAAAGACATAGACGCCCTGGATATCGAAATCCCTGTGCTGACGCCGCGCGTATACCGGGAATACAAAAATTTGGCCGATCTGGATATTCATGCCTTGGGGCATACGAAGGTATCCTATCGCCGGTTTACCGAGGAAGAACAACGCGAGATTGTTTTCAGGGACATCACCACCGGCGAGATAACGCACACCACCATTCTTGATACCGCCGGGATTGCCGATTACCGTAGCGTCATCGGGTATTTTGTCCAGACCATCATGAAAGAATTACGCTTGTTCAGCGGCTATGACGTGCTGTACGGCAAGATGAAAAATTTCGTGCAACACGAGCTTTTTGCCCAAGAGGTCAATCTGGAACACCCCAATACCTTGCGCAACCTCTCTGAACTTGAAGCGACAAAGACCATTATTGAAACCTTCAAAAAAGCCATCAATGCTCTGACTATTCAAGATAAGGGCGACGCTGAAATCCGAGACACCATCAAGCTGCGTAAAACCCGGCCTTTTGTGGTGAAAGACCGAGAGTATCTGTTGCCGCAGAAGAGCGTATTCAACCGCATCATCGGCGACAGCCATTTTGAATTGATATTTGCGGGTTTTCTGGATAAATGTGGCGATATCATATCCTACGCCAAAAACTATCTGGCGGTGAATTTCAAGCTGGATTACGTCAACGCCGATGGCGATATTTCCAACTATTACCCGGACTTTCTGGTAAAATTGCCGAGCAATAAAATTGTCATCGTGGAAACCAAAGGCCAAGAAGATTTAGATGTGCCGTTGAAAATGGCGAGGCTGAAGCAATGGTGCGAAGATATCAACAAGGCTCAGCAAAAAATCGTCTTTGATTTTGTATTTGTGGATCAAGGAGGATTTGGGAAATATCATTGTAAAAACTTTCAAGAATTGTTTACTTGCTTTACAGAATATAAGACTGCAAAATAGCTATTGCATGATAAGGGTGCTGTTTTTATGGACGCTGTCCAAGATATCAATTATAGCAATTGCATTATTAGCCAATATTTTCAGTTCACTTTCAGCAATATAAAAATTTTCTTCCGTTAATTGGGTATTTCCATGCGAGTGTTGGTCAACAATTTTTGAAATACTTGATAGTTTTTGTTTTAAGTCTTTTTTTACAATGTCGTTAATATCTAAATGTTCTATGTCTGTATAGAATTCAGTAAGTCCAGGACTACGTTTCCCTCCTAGTTTTGTGAAAACCTTAGCAAATTTAAACGATAAAAATGTTTCAAGAACCCTGCGAATATAATTAGGCAAATATTTTTTTGCATTCTGATAGTCAGTATTGACCCCGTCAGAAAACTCAATGATGATTTTTAACATATAAAAGTAAGGACTTTCAAAATTTTTAAGCTCTTCTGGTAAGCCTGATAACTTATTGTGATTTAGGAATAGGCAGTTTGTATTGCCGTTATATAAAGAATTTAGGAATTTTAAGAATAAAAAGTTGTGGCTCAAAACTATGAGTTGCTTTACAGCTTCGAAGTTCTCCCGTATCAAATACGCCGTACTATAAAGTCGATTCTCATCCAAGCTGGAAATTGGATCGTCTATTACAACGACAGATTCCTTGCGTTTATCTTCAGATTCTCGCTCATTTTCAAACTTGCTTAAAAAGTAAGCAAACGCCAACGCAGTTTTTTCCCCGTCGCTCAAACTGTTTCTCAGCTTGCTTTTATTCATTGCCGATGAATTATATTGTATGATGATATTTTCGTCAGGCTCGTCTTCATTTATATCTACTATAAAATGATCTATGCCCATAATCTTTAAAAATTTTGAAATACTTTTTGATTCTACTTTTATCTTTTTCATTTCTTCTCGGCGTTTGTTATAGTAAAATAGCAAACCGCCCGTATTTGTGGAATCCTGAGTGGATATGACAGATATTCTTTTTTGATTTGCATTATATTTTTCGATATTATTGCCTTTACCAAGTTTATCAAATTCTAGTAAAGTTAAGCCTTTATACACGAAGCGAATTTCATCCTCTATCTTACCAGTATTTAGTTGTTTCGCCCCCAAAGTTAACTGGTACGTGTTTTTTAAGTGATCAAATTTATTAATGGCGGTTTTTGCCTTTGACAGCGAATCTGTTACGGATTGCTGCATGGAGTAAGAAAACTGGATATTTGCCAATTTTGAATCGCAAGCATTCAGAATTATTTCCAGTTCCGCCTTGGCGGTCTTGAAATCAAAATCCGTAAAAATTTGTCCAGTTATTTGTGTTTTGTATTTTTCCCATAGCCTTCTCAAAACACTTACATTTGTTTCGCATTGATTTAATAAATTAATAGCCGATTGGAGTTGTTCCTTGCATGATTTCAATTGTATTGTAAAATCTTCATATTCCTTATCAAAATATCCGTTAAAATTTTCCAAAATATCGTCCAAGCGATCCGAAATATCCGTATCGCAAATCGGACACATTTTTTGCCCGTTGTGTGTTTTTGCAGTATCCAATATGCTTTTCCCAAAGCTAAACCATTTCTCTACGCTTTGCTTATGGACCTCATCAGCGAATAGGTCTTTTACCTCTTTGATTTTAGCTTCTATTACTTCTTTGGATAATTGCTGGACACTCTTATTTAATAAACTACTAACTTCACTTAAATCAATGTCGCACTTCTGAAATACTAGTTGCCCTAGCGCAGCTAAATCGCCGGTCAAATCTTGTTGTTTTTTGCTCAGATCATAGTCAGCTGCCAAATCCGTGAGTTTCTGTTGTAGATCATCAATCGTTTCTGTTGGTAAAATTTCTTTTGATAACGTTGGAGAAGTAAGTTTTTTGTTTTTATCTGTAAGCGTTTTATTAAAATTTGAGCTATGCTCTTTATTTATCGTCTTAATTTTTTCTTCAAAATTTTCGTTTTCTCCTTCTAATTTCTTCTTTTCAGCTTCCAGTTCCATTATTTTTTTATTCAATTCTTCTATTATAGCATTTTTTATTTCACCACTAGTATTTAAGAATTTTTTTAATTTTCCTTTTGCCCCATCAAAGACATGTGTTACGATAAAATTTGAATTAAAGACATAAATACTCTTACTATGTTTGTTTGCAGGATATTTACATTGGTTTCTATCTTGTAACTCCAGTTCAACTGTAGCAGCAGCACTACTTTTTATATCTTCAAAAAGCGCCGTCTTCTCATCATCGCCTATGAATGTTTTGTCTGCAAAGAAAGTTATGGCGTTTGATAGCGTTGTTTTTCCAGAGCCATTGAAGCCAAAAACTATGTTACAATTTTGTGCGCCATGTGTGCCATACTGAAAATCTGTCTCCTGCGTTAAAGATGAAAATTTCCCGACGTGTTCAAGTCTTGCCACTTTGCGGATCATTTATGATTCCTTTTACCGTATTTTAGCAATCCTTCAATCTGCGCTAAGTGCCAATGCCCCTTGCCCCACCACTCTTGCCATGAACGGCAGGGCCATCAAGGCCAAATCCTGTCGGACTGCTCAGTGCGCCTTGCCCCTGGCCATCAAATATTACCACAAGGGGTGCGGTGCCTCCGGCGGAGGCTTTGTGTTCTGATAATATCAAGTAGAAACCCAAAAGGCAAAAAATCCCTATTGCCTTGGTTGTGGGGAAGACAATTTTCTTTTCCAGAAAAAGCCTTGTCATCAGACAACTTATTTCTTTTCGGTGTGGGGAATGGTGTGGGGAAGAGTAAAGGGGCTACGATCTCGTGTATCGTAACCCCTTGTAATTCCTGGTGGGCAGTATAGGACTTGAACCTACGACCCCCGCCGTGTGAAGGCGGTGCTCTACCAACTGAGCTAACTGCCCTGGATGAATGGTTTTCATTATAAAAAAGCCCGGCGAATGTCAAAGCAAATCTAATGCCTTGCCAAAGCTGTTCGCGGCTGTTACCTCTACCCCCTGCTTTTCTACGCCAACGATGCGGGAGAAACGATGCACGAATATACCCTGCTTGAAATTCTGGCCGCTGGTTTCGCCCTGGCCCTGGTTTTCGGTTATCTGGCCCTGCGCCTGAAACTTTCCCCCATCGTGGGCTATCTGCTGGCCGGTTTTTTGGTCGGCCCCCAGTCTCCAGGCTTTGTGGCGGATGCAAATTTGGCCGCCCAACTTTCCGAAGCCGGGGTCATCCTGCTCATGTTCGGAGTGGGGTTGCATTTCAAGCTGGAGGATCTCCTGGCAGTCAAGGGGGTATCCTTGCCCGGCGCCGTGCTGCAAAGCGTGGTAGCCACCACCGCCGGTGCTTGGGCGGCCGTATCTCTGGGATTGTCCCTGACCGCTGGCCTCATGCTGGGCATGGGCCTAGCCGTGGCCAGCACCGTGGTGCTGCTCAGGGTGCTGGGCGACAACAACATGATCAACACCATACACGGACATGTAAGCATAGGCTGGCTGGTGGTGGAAGACCTCTTCACCGTGTTTATTTTGGTCCTGTTGCCCAGCGTGGCCGGGCTTATGGGCGGCGCGGAAGCGGGATCTTCCGTGGGCGTCCTGTCCGTGTTCAAGGCGCTGGGACTGGCGGTGCTGAACCTCATCGCCTTGTGGGTGACGGTCATGGTCGTGGGCGGCCGTGTGATCCCCTGGCTGCTGACCCATATCGTGCGCACCCGGTCGCAGGAGCTCTTCACCTTGACCGTGTTGGTGGGGGCCTTTGCCACGGCCGTGGGGGCGGCCGTGTTTTTTCACGCCTCTATGGCCCTGGGAGCTTTTCTTGGCGGCATGGTCATTGGCAAGACCGAACTCAGCCATCAGGCAGGGGCGGATCTTCTCCCTTTGCGCGATGCCTTTGCCGTACTCTTTTTTCTTTCCGTGGGTATGCTGTTCGATCCGGGTTTTCTGCTGGAACAGCCCCTGCTCATCGCGATTTGTCTGGGCATAGTCCTGTTGCTCAAACCCCTGGCCGCCATATTGGCGGTGACCGTCCTTGGCTATTCAACTTACACCGGCCTGACCGTGGCTATCAGCTTGGCCCAGGTGGGCGAATTTTCTTTCATCCTGGCCCAGCAGGCCCAATACCTAGGCCTTATCCCGGACGCCGTATATAATGTGCTGGTGGCCTGCGCGCTGGTTTCCATCACTTTGAACCCTGGCCTGTTCAGAACCATTCCCAAAATTGAGGCGGCCCTGAAAAAGCGGGAGAAACTCTGGCATTTTCTCAACGCCAGGGCCGAAACCAGGGCGTTTAAGGCCAATGACGCCCATACCGCCCAAAGGCACGGGGCGGATAGCTCCGTGCCGAACTCCCCCATAGCGCTGGTCGTGGGCTATGGACCCGCGGGGCAGAGCGTGGCCCAGGCTCTGTCTGATCGAGGTCTGACACCGGTAGTCATTGATCTCAACCTGGACACGGTCAACAGCCTGACCGGCGAGGGCAAGTTGGCGATCTTCGGTGATGCCTCCAAGCGGGACATCCTCCTGGCCGCTGGCATAGAATGCGCGGCCTACCTGGTCATCACCGTGCCGGTTACGGAAGACGCGGTCGCCACGGCGGCCGCCGCCCGTAGCCTGAATCCGGATATCCGCATCCTGGCGCGGACGCGCTTTCTTGGGGAAAATGAACTACTGCGCCATGTCGGAGTGGACGCCATTGCCTTTGAAGAGGAAGAGGTGGCCAAGAGCCTCGCCGTCATGTTGCTGGAAGACGCCTTTCACGAGAAGCCCTCTCAGGAATCTTTGTGAAGGAGGTATAGCCGCCGTCAGCGCTCCGGCCTTTTTTGTGGGGGGAAAGAGCCGTTTTTCCTCACTGTTTGCTTGGTGCCCAGGGCCGGACTTGAACCGGCACAGCCGTTAGGCCGAGGGATTTTAAGTCCGACGAAATGCCCATCACGATTTTCCATTTTTCATAACATTTCCCTTGTCATTACTCAAAAATACGGATATTTCTATCTCGTATTATGAATAATGAAACATCGTTTTTCATCGGAAAAAGTTGCACAGGGGTTGCACAAAATGAGTGATAAAAAATCCCTCAGCTATCAAAGGGCAGCAAAGGGCATTGCCTACCGTGAACACCCTTCCCGCAAGCACGGCAAGCGGGCTGACAGGTATTATGTCCTCATTTTTAAGCTCGGTGGGAAAACAATTCGTGAGGCTGTCGGCTGGTCTTCTGACGGCGTGACGCAAGATTCGTGCGAAAAGTTGCTGGTACAACTCCGTGACAACTGGCGCAACGGAACAGGCCCGCAGACCTATGCAGAGATGAAGGCCGCTGCCGCCAAGCAAAAAGCTGAACAGAAAGCGCGGGAAATTGTTGAGCAAAGCCGTCTCATTACCGTTGCCGATTATTTCGAGCAGCATTTCCTGCCCTATGCCAAGCGCACGAAAAAACCGGACTCATGGGGGCATGAGCTCTCCCATTTCAATAACTGGATAAACCCGGCATTGGGGCATCTGCCGGTTATGGAAATTGGCTTTCCCCAATGGGAGATATTGCTCAAAAGACTGGACAAGGCGCAACTGGCGCAACGCACAAAGGAATACATAACCGGAACCTTGCGCCGGATATTGCGGCATGCTGTCGAGCGCGGCCTTGATGTCAAGGTGCCTACGGGAAAACAGGTAGGCGTGACCGCACCCAAAGACAACCGGCGCTTGCGCGTACTCACTCCAAAAGAATCTGAGGATATTTTGAGCGAGCTTGAAAAGCGCAGTGTCCACGCTTGGCGCCTCGTTAAATTCGCTATGTTGACAGGGTGCCGCGCCAGTGAGGTATTTACTCTACGATGGCATGACGTGAATCTGGAAGAAAAGCAGCTCCGGCTTATTGATACAAAAAATAAAGATGACCGCGTTATTTTTCTCTCCCCTGCCGTGCTGGAATTGCTCACCGGCTTCGGCCCTGGCAGGCCTGATGGAATTGTTTTTCCGCGTTCTGATGGTAGGCAGCATGTAGAAGCGCCGTCTTCATTTCGCACCGTGGTTGAAGGTCTTGGGCTGAATGAGGGGCGCTCCCATCGTGACCGTGTGAGCTTTCATACCATCCGGCATACCGTTGCAACGCAACTCGCCAAATCTCTGGATGTGCGGAGTTTGATGGATATTATGGGCTGGAAGGTGGTTGCAATGGCTGCCCGATATATTCACAGCAATGAGGATACGAAGCGGGCGGCAATGGCGGCGCTTGAAAAGACGCTGGCCCCGTCGGATAAAGTAAAGATTCTTCCATTTACGAGGCTGGGGGGAGCATGAACCACACGAATACAAAAGATGCGTACCATCCGCCATTCACAGTCACTCCGCAGATTTTACGCCTGGTCGCCGAGATCAGCGAAATGGTGGGCCACATTTCCGCCCGAGGGGAGAGTGTACTGGATTTGCACCTGCGGCGCACCAACCGCATCCGTACTATCCAAGGTTCTCTGGCCATTGAAGGCAATACCTTGAGCCAAGAACAGATTACCGCCATTTTGGATGGCAAGCGTGTTATCGCTCCTCTGCGTGAAATTCAGGAGGTCAAAAACGCTATTGCCGCCTACGACCAATTAGAACAGTGGAATCCTCACGGCGAGGCTGATCTATTGGCCGCTCACGGCATCCTTATGCTAGGACTCGCAGACGATGCTGGTCATTATCGCAGCGGCGGCGTGGGAGTCATGGGCGGCGGACAGATCCTGCACATGGCCCCGCCTGCCAAGCGAGTACCGATTTTGATGCACGACCTGCTGCATTGGCTGACTTCAACCGACTACCACCCCCTGGTTGCCAGCTCTGTCTTTCATTACGAGTTTGAATTCATCCATCCGTTCAGCGATGGAAACGGCCGTATGGGCAGGCTCTGGCAGACGCTTATTTTGTGCCGCTGGAATGCCCTGTTCGCCCGTATTCCGGTGGAAAGCCTGATTTACGAACACCAAAGCGAATACTACGAGGCTATCCGGCAAAGTACGGCCAATACCAACTGTTCAGCATTCATTGAATTCATGCTCGCTATGATTCAAGGTGCCATTCACACTTTCGACACCCCCCAAGTCGCCCCTCAAGTCAGCCCCCAAGTCAAACGCCTCCTGGCGATCCTGACCGGAGAAATGACGCGGGACGGGCTGCAAACGGCATTGGGATTGAAGGATCGTAAATCCTTCCGGGAAAGGTATCTGCTGCCCGCACTCCAGTCTGGGCTTATTGAAATGACTATCCCGAGCAAGCCGAACAGCCGAGAGCAGAAATATCGTCGGTGCTCCATCCCCAGCCACTTCGTGACGCCGAATGCGGAAACCATTGCCGCCATGAATGGGGCTGGTGAAGACGGCAAGCAGACATAATAAAGCCAAAGTGCTGCCCTTTGTGAAGGGAGGCGCGTGAGCATATAAATATTCTATTGTCATGCGGTCTATTTTGGTCTATTATATACCAAAGAAGCACAACTATGGCGGCACAGATTCAATACACAAAAAAAGCGCTCAAGGGGAAAAATTCCCTGTCCGGCAACGAAAAAGCCATCCTTGAAGCGCTGGAACAGGACTTGCGCGAGACAGCCGGGAAGCCATTGGGTCGTGGCTGGCAAAGCCTTGGGCCAGTCAAGCAGTATGCTGCTAACGCCTGGCACTGCCATTTCACCCGAAACAAGGTGGCGGTCTGGCTAATAGAAACTGATAAGGCAGGGAAAATTTGCATTGTCCTGTGCCGTTTTGAATATGTAGGGACGCGAGGGAAAGCCCCCTATTAAAGCGAGGTTAAGGATATGTACACCAACACAGTGACAGAAGCCCGTATTGCGATCCCGGCAGATAGTTTTGACTTGGTGGCGGCGCTTATTACCCGCCTTGGCGGGCAAATTATGGATGAAGCTGGCGATACGGTAACTATCCCCCCTATTCCTGAATCGGAGCGAGTTGGCCGGATGCTCAGGGGGCTGCGGTTGCGGGAAGGATTGACACAAAAAGAGTTGGCGAAAACCTTGGGTGTTCCACAAAGCCATATCTCCGCATATGAAAAGAACAAACGCCCTATTCCAACCGCCAAGGCTGAACAGCTTGCTGCACTTTTGCATACTGTGCCGGGTCACTTTCTGGCGCGGGCTGTATAAAAATTTCCCCGGCTAGGCGCGACCTCATGAACCACGCCGAAAAACTGCACCTGACAGCCTGCCGGGGGAATTATCCAGGGTAATCCCCGACAGGAGGGGGGGAGTTCATGTCCGAGTATGTTTACTGTTGGAGAGTTCAGGTCGCATATGGTCTAAAAGACATACCGCGCCAAAAGCTCGTAGCATCGCTTGCTTCCATCAGTGGTGCGGTTAAGGAATACTTTAGCTGGTGTCTGGTTAATACTCCGCCCGTTATGACGGTATCGCCATCTGCCGATATAGGCCTGAGAGCAACCGTGTTGCATTCCTCGTTGTTGGAATTGGCCGGTGAGCATGTCTATCAAGCACAAGGTATACTAAGAGACGTAATTTTATCGGTTTATGAGGAGGAAAGGCCTGAAATGAATAGTTTGCCAGAGGATTTCTCTCAAAATGCGGACTTTCCTCTGGAGCGTTTCCGGTCACTCTACCTTGATAGCCTTCTGCTCAGACGGGAAGATGTCCGTACATACTGCCGGAAAAACCAAATTAGACAAGTCCGTGAGGTGAAAGGGCTTTTGTGGGAAGATGCGCCAAGCCCAAAGGCAGATTATAGTACACCTCGGGAATCTGCTGCCGCACCGCAACCGCCTCAGCCACAACCAAAAGCCAGAAAAAAACATGGCGCTATTTCTGCTGGCAACG
>WRIL01000006.1 GCA_009782775.1 Desulfovibrionaceae bacterium | reverse complement strand
AGGCCCTCCAGGAGCTCAGGGACGGCTTCCGCCTCGACGGCAGGCGGCTTAAGCCCTGCCAGATAGAAGTGGCCGAAAGGCAGGGCAACCCCTGGTTCAGAGTGACACTCGTCGAGGGCAAAAACCAGCAGATCAGGAAGATGTTCGCCGCCATAGGGCACCCGGTGCACAAACTGAAGCGGGTCCAATTCGGCCCACTGGGCGACCCCGGCCTCAAGCCGGGCGCCTGGCGTTATCTGACCCCCCCAGAGGTGAAGGCCCTGAAACAGCTGTAGGTGCCCACAGGGGGGGAGCAGGCGGGTTGTCCCGGGGCCAGTTGGGTCTCGCACAACGATGCTCCGTTGATCGCAATTTGGTATCAGACGGCAAAACTTGAAACCAGGCCAGTCTCAAGCTATCATCGAATACATGACTGGCCCACCCCGGCCCGATGGCGTGCCGGGGCCGCAGTGGCGGGCCTTCGCAATTTTCGGAGCATTTAATGTCGACACCAAAACGCGTCCTCATCCTCGGAGCCGCCGGGAGGGACTTCCACAACTTCAACACCTACTACCGCGACAACGAGGCGTATACGGTCGTGGCCTTCACCGCCACGCAGATACCGGACATAGCCGGGCGCAAATACCCTGTGGAGCTTGCAGGGAAACTTTACCCGGCCGGCATCCCCATCTATGAGGAATCCGAGGCCGTCGACGTCATCAAGCGGGAAAAAGTAGACGAGTGCGTGTTCGCCTATTCGGACGTTACCAATGACTACGTGATGCACCTCGCGAGCTCGTGCATGGCGGCGGGCGCGGATTTCAGGCTGATGGGCTGCAACAGCACCATGATCAAGTCCACCAAGCCCGTTATCGCCATCACCGCCGTGCGGACTGGCTGCGGCAAGAGCCAGACTACACGCTATATCAGCAAGATACTCAAAGACATGGGCAAAAAGGTCGTGGCAATCAGGCACCCGATGCCCTACGGCGACCTGGCAAAACAGGCCTGCCAACGCTTCGAGACATACGCCGACCTCGACAAGCATAAGTGCACCATCGAAGAGCGCGAAGAATACGAGCCCCACATCGACCACGGCTTCATCATCTATTCCGGTGTCGACTACGAAAAAATACTCCGCGAGGCAGAAAAGGAAGCCGAAGTCATTCTCTGGGACGGAGGGAACAATGACCTGCCGTTCTATGTTAGCGATGTACACGTTGTCATCCCCGACCCTCTGCGCCCTGGGCATGAATTGTCCTATTACCCCGGCCAGACAAACTTCCTCCGCGCCGACATCATCCTGATTAACAAGTGCGATAGCGCCAAGGAAGAAGACATCAAGTCGATTGAGGCAAACGCAGCCAAGTATAACCCCAAGGCTACGGTCATCCGCGCCAACAGCCCGGTCACCACCGAAAACCCCGAATTGGTCAAGGGCAAAAAGGTGCTCGTGATTGAGGACGGCCCAACGCTCACCCACGGCTCCATGTCCTTTGGCGCCGGGGTGGTGGCCGCCAAAAACGTAGGCGTGGCCGAAATCGTCGACCCCACCCCCTACGCCGTGGCCTCCATCGACGCTACCTACAAGAAGTACCCCAACGCCAAGGGCATACTCCCGGCCATGGGCTATGGCGAACAGCAGATGAGCGATCTGAGCGCCACTATCGATCGCGTGGATTGCGACGCGGTGGTCATAGCTACGCCTATTGACTTGGAACGGGTAGTAAAGATCAGCAAGCCAAGCACGCGGGTGGAATACAGCCTGCAGGAAATCGGCCGTCCGGACCTGGACGATATTTTGGCGGACTTTATCAAAAAGATCAAAAAATAAGCTTGCTGGCAAAGCCGGATTGAGCCGTATTTTTTATTCGTTCAGCCTGCCCCGCACGCGGGCGCGCGCCTTGTCCAGGTCCGCGCCGGCGGGCAGGCCGGCCAGCGTTTCCTCCAGCAGGCCGCTTTGCGCCAGGAGGCGGCGGGAGGCGGTGAATTCCAGACCGAAGACCCAGCTGCACAGGAGCAGGCGGAAGTCGTTGATTACCCGCATGTCGTCGTAGAGCACGGTGCGCCCGGCCAGTACCGCTTCCAAAGCTTTGGGGCTGTAAGCTCCTGTCTCGTTCCGCAGCTCCAGCACAATGGTTTTGTCCGGTTGTCGGCCGGGCTGGAACTCCCTGTTCAGCACGCCGATGATGTCAATTTTATCCGCATCGCGTATAGCCCGGCTCACCAGGGCGAATTCTTCAGGCAAACCGTCCGGCAGGGCCAGGCGGTTGTGCCAGAGGACCGCGCAACGCGTTAACCGGCGCAGTTCAGGGGTTTCATCGGCCAAAAAGCCTTGTTTCGCCAGGAGCTTCGCGCCAAGGAGTCCGTGGTTGACGGAATCGGCATCCCGGAAGGTGCCGAAGCGTTTCAGTTGTTCAAAACGTCCAAGATCATGGTAAAGGGCGGCGAGGTTCAGGGCGCGCTTCGCCTGGGGGTAACGGCGGAAGGCTTCTTCCTGCTTGGCGATGATTCTGGCGTTACGCAACACTCGCAGGCTGTGCGCGTATTTCAGGTTCAGGTGTTTGTCCCGGACGGGGTCTCCGCTTCGGAAACCTCGCGTGTAGGCAGTGAACGACTGGATTTCTTTGCCTGGGAATTTTCGCATTATTTCAGCAGGCCGCATTCTGGCCTATGGCGGAATTAGCGGCAAAGACTTCCTTTTCTGGATTTTTTTTAGAATTTTCCCGCAGGGTCACGGTCTTCCCCAAAAGGCGGACTATTCAGCATGATAAATAAGCGTCATTATATTGCCGGCCGGCATTTTTGTCAATTTTCGAGACTTCCTTTCAAGGGGGCGCACCCTCAAAACGGATTTATAATATTCCGGTGATTCCGTTGATTATGCCTTGCCTGGCGGGGAAAAAACTGCTATGTCCACTTTTGGATTTTTTTTACAGCTTTTCTAAACTTGCTAACTGTTGTTCAGCCTATGTCCGATTTCGTACACTTGCATTGCCATAGTGAGTACAGCCTGCTGGACGGTTCGCTACGGATTCGGGATTTGTGCAGGCGGGCGATGGAGCTGGGTATGACGGCCGCGGCCGTGACCGATCACGGCACCCTGCACGGCGCGCTTTACCTGTGCAACGAAGCGGCGAAGCATAAAATTAAACCGATTATCGGCTGTGAGGTTTATGTTTGCCCGGATCATACCGACAGAAACCCGGAAAGCGGCAAGATTCGGTGGCATCTGGTATTATTGGCCCAGAATCTGCGCGGTTACCGCAACCTGGTGGAGATAGTCACTCTGGGGGCCTTGGAAGGTTTTTATTATAAACCCAGGGTGGACAAGAAAATTTTGCGCGCCCGCAGCGAGGGGCTGATCGCCCTTTCCGCCTGTCTGCAAGGGGAAATTCCCATGGCCTTGCAGGAAAAAGGCCTTGAAGCCGCCCAGGAGCTGTGCCGGGAATACGCGGATATTTTTCCGGGGCGTTTTTTCCTGGAGGTGCAGGCCAACGGGCTGAAGGTCCAGGATGAACTGAATAAAAAACTGCTTGACCTTTCCCGCCTTTCCGGTCTGCCGCTGGTGGCCACCAATGATTGCCACTACCTGAACCGGGAGGACGCCGAGGCGCACGATCTTCTGCTGTGCATCCAGAATAAGGTCAAGGTGGATGAAATCCGGCGTATGCGCATGGATACGGATGAATTGTATTACAAATCTCCGGCGGAAATGGAAAAAGCCTTCGCCTGGGCGCCGGAGGCCTTGGACAATGCCGGGCGCATCGCGGACTTATGCGAAGATTACACGGCGGCTCTGACTCCCAAAGGGGTTTATTATTTCCCGCGTTTTGAGACGCCGGCGGGAGTTTCCCTGGATGAGGAATTTCGCCGTCTGGCCAGCGCCGGCTTGGAGATTCGCTTGGAAAAGCTGTCGGAAGGGGCGGATCCTGGAGAATACCAGGCCAGGTTGGAAATGGAGCTGGAGGTCATCAGCAGGATGGGTTACCAGAGCTATTTCCTGATTGTGCGCGACTTTATAGACTGGGCCAAGCGCAACGGCGTGCCGGTGGGACCCGGGCGGGGGAGCGCGGCCGGGTCGCTGGTTGCCTGGGCCTTGGGCATAACCAATCTTGACCCTATAGCCTATAATCTGCTTTTTGAGCGCTTCCTCAACCCGGATCGTAAAAAACTGCCCGACATCGACGTGGATTTTTGTGAACGCAAGCGTCCCCTGGTGCTGCAATACATAGGTGAACGCTACGGCGCGGACGCGGTGGCCCAGATTACCACCTTCGGCACCTTGAAAACCAAGGCGGTAATCAAAGATGTGGGCCGCGCTCTGGGGCTGGACTTTGAAGAGACCAACCGCCTGGCCGCCCTGGTGGGCGAGGCGGAACGGGAGATCCGGCGTCTGAATAAGGCCTTGCCCGCCGGCGAGGAAGAAATCAAGCTGAATATGACTCTGGCCATGAAATATTCGCCCAGGCTCAAGGAATTATACGACCAGAGCGCGGAAGGTTCGTCCCTGCGTAAACTCCTGGATATTTCCAAGCGTCTGGAGGGTCTCTCCCGCCATGCCTCCACCCACGCCTCGGCGGTGGTGATTTCCGATCGTCCCATGGTGGAATATCTGCCGCTTTACCGCGGCAAGCACGATGAATTGGTCACCCAGTATGATATGAAGAATGTGGAGCAGATCGGCCTGGTCAAGTTCGATTTCCTGGGTCTGCGCACCATGACCGTGCTGCACGACGCTTTGGATCTCATTCGTTCCAGACATGGGCGGGCGCCGGATTTGGAGGATTTGCCCCTGGATGACCAGGCGACTTACCACCTGTATTCTTCAGGAAATACCGACGGCATTTTCCAGGTGGAAAGCGACGGAATGCGCCGCTATCTGCGTAAACTAAGACCTACCCGCCTTGAGGATATAATCGCCATGATCGCCTTGTACCGCCCAGGTCCACTGGAAGGCGGCATGGTGGATTATTTCATTGAATGCAAGCATGGAACGACCGAGGTGGTCTATCCCTTGCCCATCCTGGAAGATTGCCTGAAATCCACTTACGGGGTGATCGTCTATCAGGAACAGGCCATGCAGATCGCCAGGCTGGTAGCCGGCTTTACCCAGGGTGAGGCGGATGATTTGCGTAAGGCCATAGGCGGTAAGAATAAAGAGATCATGCTGGCCCAGCGTAATAAATTCATGGAGGGGGCCAGGAAGGGCGGCGTGCCCGAGGGCAAGGCCGCTGAAATTTTCGGGTTGATCGAAAAGTTTGCCCGTTACGGCTTCAATAAATCCCATTCTGTGGCCTATGCCCTCATTTCTTACCAAACCGCCTACCTCAAGGCCCATTATGCCCCTGAATTCATGGCCGCCCTGCTGAGTTCGGAAATCGGCAACCAGGACAGGCTTCTCAAGTATATGGACGCCTGCCGGGATTTAAGCCTGCGGGTGGAAAGGCCTTCGGTGCAGGAAAGCGGGTACGCCTTTTCCGTGCGTAACGGCAATATCCTCTTTGGCCTCGGAGGAGTCAGGAATGTCGGGGGGGAGGCTATCCGTGAGATTGTTGAGGAACGGGAGAAGAACGGCGCTTTCGCCTCGTTGTTGGATTTATGTTCCAGGGTGAATCTGCGCAAGGTGACCAGACGATCCCTGGAACATCTGATCAAGAGCGGGGCAATGGATGTATTCGGCTGTCCGCGCCGGGTCATGCACGAGACTTTGGGGCAGGCGCTGACCCTGGCTCAGAAAAAACAAAAAGAGGCCGGTTCCGGGCAATTGTCCATGCTGGCCCTGGCCCCGCCCGTCCGCCTTTCCGGCAACGGAGGGCTGGGAATGGATTTGCCGGAACAGGCGCTGGAAGAATGGCCGGACGAGGAAAAACTGCACCATGAGAAGGAAGCCCTGGGTTTTTTCCTTTCCGGGCATCCCTTGAGCCCTTTCCGGAGGATTATGAACCGGCTCGGGCTTCTGCCCCTGGAGGAAGCGCGCGAATTCGCGCCGGGAGAGGTCATCAAGACCGCGGTCTTGATGAGTGATTTCGCCGGAAAACGCGCTAAAAAGAGCGGCAAGTATATGGCGAATTGCCGGGTGAGCGATTTTACCTCCAGCGGGGAATGCCTGTTTTTCGCCGATTTGGCGGAAGAGGCCAGACTGTTGTTTGAGGAAGGGGCCGCGGCCGGGGCGGATCCCGCCCTGCGCGGGGTAGAAACCGCCTTGTCCAGGCCATCGCCCTCCGCTTTCCTGCTCACTCCGGAGGCGCCTTTGCTGAGGTCCGCGCCATCCACATCCAAGATTCAGAGCAAGGCGGCCGCGCCGGTTTTTAGGCCGGGCGTTCCCTTTGAGCTTACAGCCGTGGTCCTGGCGGACAGGCTGGAAGAAGCGTCCGCCTTTGAAGAAGAGGAAGAGACGCTTCCCAGGGAGATCAAGCTTAAGGCCCTGTCCATGCGCCCGCTGGCGGAGGCAGTGCGGAGCGATCCCACTCCCTGGCAGGTGGAGTGCGGGCTGGAGGATTTAGAAGAAAAAAACATGGATGATCTTAAGGACATTTTGTTGCGTCACGCCACGGATCGGGACGGGGTTGAACTACGGTTGCTCTTGTGCGGCCAGGACAGGCAGTGCCTGATGCGTCTGCCTGCCTATAGGCTAAAACCGGGCCTGGATTTGGACGCGGATCTGGAAGGCTGGGAACGGGGTTTACGGTTGTAACCTATAGCTCTGTCCGTCAGGCGGGCAGCAAGCCAGTGTGAGGTAAAGGACAATATGGCTAAATTCATGGATTCCATTCTGGGCGTATTTTCCAGCGATCTGGCGATAGATTTGGGTACGGCCAATACCTGCGTCTATGTCAAGGGCAAGGGGGTAGTGTTGCGTGAACCTTCGGTAGTGGCCGTAAAGAAGGACGTCAGGGGCGGCAACGTCATCCTGGCTGTCGGGAAGGAAGCCAAAGACATGTTGGGAAAGGTTCCGGCCAACATTGAAGCCATCCGCCCCATGAAAGACGGCGTGATCGCCGATTTTGAGATCGCCGAGGCCATGCTGCGTTTTTTTATCTCCAAGGTGCATAACCACCGCCGTTTTGTGCGTCCTCGCATCATGGTCTGCGTGCCCACCGGGATAACCCAGGTGGAAAAACGGGCGGTTAAGGAATCCTGCCAAAGCGCCGGCGCCCGGGAAGTTTATCTTATAGAGGAGCCGATGGCCGCGGCCATCGGGGCCGACCTCCCCATCCAGGAACCCACTTCCAACATGGTTGTGGGTATAGGCGGCGGAACCACCGAGGTGGCGATCATCTCCCTTTCCGGCATCGTCTATTCCAAATCCGTGCGCGTGGGCGGCGATAAAATGGATGAAGCCATCATTAATTACATCCGGGCCAAATATAATTTAGTCATCGGCGAGGCCACGGCCGAAACCGTCAAGATCGCCATCGCTTCGGCTTACCCCCTGCCTGTGGAGCAGGAATTCGAGGTCAAGGGGCGGGATCAGGTCACCGGCATCCCGCAGAACCTGCACGTTACCTCTGAAGAGGTGCGCAAGGCCATTTCCGGGCAGGTGGAAGCCATCGTGCAGCTCGTGCGCAGCGCCTTGGAGCAGACTCCGCCGGAACTGGCCGCGGATATCGTGGACCGCGGCATAGTGCTGACCGGGGGCGGGGCCATGCTCAAGGGGTTGGACCAACTCCTGCGTGAGGAAACCATGCTGCCCATCACGGTGGTGGACGAGCCTTTGTACACGGTGGTGCTGGGCACGGGCAAAGCCCTGGACAATATCGGCATCCTCAAAGAAGTCTGTATAGAATAACGTGAATCCTGTACGCATGCTGGTCATTTTCGGCCTGGCCCTGCTCAGCTTCCTGGCGCTTTACGCTTGGGACGCCCGAACTGGCCGCCTGGCCCGTTTTTCCAGCCTGAGCGGCCTGGAAATTGTCGGCCAGGTTATTTATCCGGGGATCTGGATCAAGGAACGAGCCGCGCAGTTTGTGGACAATTATCTGGCCCTGGTTGAGGTGGCCGGGGAGAATGCCCGTTTGACCGAGTCCTTGAGCCTGGTCAGCCAGGATTTGGAGCAGGCCAAGGAAGACCAGCGGGAGCTTGCCCGGCTGCAAAAAATGCTGGCTCTGCCGCCGGTTTCTCCTTGGGGCAAGACCGGGGCCAGAGTGATTGCCGGAAAGTTCGGCCCGCAGGCGCTGCTGAACAGCGTGATGCTGAACAAGGGTTTTCTTGGCGGAGCCTTGCCGGGGGCGCCGGTGATCAGCGTTCAGGGGGTGGTGGGACGCGTCTATCATACTGCCCCCCATAGTTCCACGGTGCTGTTGCTCACAGACCCGTCTTTCCGTGTGGCGGTGGTGGGGCAGGAGAGCCGCGCCCAGGGCATTCTCGCCGGAGCGGGGGCGGGAAAGCCTTTGTTGGTGCAATATGTGGCCCCCAATACCAATATGAAGCCGGGTGAGCTTTTGATCTGTTCCGGGCTGGACGGCGTTATGCCCAAGGGGGTTCCGGCGGCCAGGGTGAATTTCGCGCGTTATGACAAGGACGCCTTTTTTCCCCAGATTACCTCTCTGCCTCTGGCGGAACTGTCCCGCCTGGAAGAGGTGCTGGTGCTCATCCCGCCCAGGGGAATGAGGCCGGATGCCCTGCTGTACGAACCTTTCCGCGATGTTGATCTTTTGCCGGATGTGCCTGAATTTGACGCGCTGACCGCCGAGGAACAGATCGGGGAAACGGAGCGATGATCCGATGTTGGGCAATGTTTTGTGGTGGATCGGGTATATGGTGGCGGGCATCTGGCTGCAGAAGTTTTTTCCCGGCCTGGACGCCCTGATCCCCGGGTTTATAATATGCCTGCATGAGAAAAATAGGCAACAGACCGCCGTTATCGTGCTGTTGAGCGTAATTATCCAGGAAGGAGCCGGCACGCTCCCTTTCGGCCTCTCCATTCTCTGGCACGGTGTTGTGTTGCTCCTGTATTACATGGGCGTCTGGCTGTTTATGTCCGGAAACCTGGTGTTCATCGCGCTTCTTTCTCTCTCCCTTGGCCTCGGACGACTGGGTTTTATGCTGCTGATGGATTTTCTGCGGGGCGCATCCATGACGCCGCAGGGAATGCTGTGGATCTTTTTGTTGCAGACGTTTTTTACCCCACTGCTTTGGTGGGCCGCCCAAAAAAGCAGATCCGTAAGGTTTGGCGATGCGAATCAGTATTGAATCCGAAGGTTATCAGCCGCCGAAGCACGGTTTGATCATGCTCCAGGTATTGCTCGCCTTGCTTTTTTGCGTGCTGGTTTTTCGTCTTTGGCATCTGCAGATTGTCCAGGGGGATTTGAATTTGCAGAGGGCCCAGGCCAACCGCTGGCGGGAGAGGCAGATCTACGCCAACCGCGGTCTGGTGCTGGACGATCAGGGCGTCATTCTTGCGGAAAACCGTCCTTCATACGCGGTGGCTCTGACCAGGGAAGATTGCCCTGACATCCCTTCCACTCTGGCCAAGATCAGCCAGTGGACCGGGGAAGCTTTGAGCAAACTGGAGCGGCGCTATCAAAATTCCCTGCTGGAAGGCGTTCCCGGTTTCAACCCGGTGATTCTGGCCCATGACGTAAAGTTCGGGCGGGTGGCCTGGTTGGAGAGCGAGGCGCTCAACTGGCCGGGGGTGACGGTGGTTGCGCAGCAGCGCAGGTTTTATACGCACGGAGCCAAATTTTCTCATGTGCTCGGTTATGTGGCCTTGGCCAACGCCGCCGAATTGCGCGATTACAAGGACTTGTTCCGGGGCGACAGCGTGGGCAAGCGGGGAGTTGAGCTGATCCAAGAGAATCGTCTGCGCGGAGCCAAGGGATTGGAAATGCAGGAGGTGGATGCCTTGGGGCGTCCGTTGGTTCGTGAAAATAAAAACCGCCCCCACAGCGGTGAAGATGTCCGGCTTTCTCTGGATGCGGACTTGCAGGAAGCCGCCGCCCTGGCCCTGGGCGGACATTCCGGCTGCATTGTGGTTATGGATCCGGATACGGGGAAGCTCTTGGCCCTGGTCACCGCCCCTTCATACGACAACAACCTGTTCACCGGCCGTCTTTCCGCTGAGGATTGGGGCAAGTTGCGCGATGACGAGCGTCATCCTTTGCAGAATCGGGCTATCCAGAGTGTCTATCCTCCGGGTTCGGTCTGGAAGTTGATGATGGCGGCCATGTTTTTGCGTGAGGGAATTAAGCCGGGAGAAACAGTGGCCTGTACCGGCGAATTCAAGCTTGGCAACCGTTCGTTCCGCTGCTGGCGAAGCGGGGGGCACGGCAGGGTGGACATGCTCCGCTCCCTGGTGGAATCCTGCGATGTTTATTATTACCAGATGGCGGATCGCGTGGGCATCGACAAGCTCACCTCTTTTGCCCTGTCTTCGGGGTTCGGCAGACTGACCGGCATTGATCTGCCTTCGGAGAAACCCGGAGTGGTTCCCGGGCGAGAGTGGAAGGCAACCATGCGCGGCGAGCCTTGGCAGCGGGGCGAGACCGTCAATGCCTCCATAGGCCAGGGCTATACCCTGGTCACTCCGGTGCAGATGGCCGTGTATGTGAGTTCGCTGCTTAACGGCGGTCTGCTGTTTAAACCCCTCCTCCTGGATGGTGCGCGGCCGGAGGCCTTTGGGCGTACGCCTTCAACGGAAGAGGAACGGGCCTTTATCGTCCAGGCCATGCGCCGGGTGGTGGAAGACCGCCAGGGTACGGCCCAGAGGCTCGGACGCAGGGACGCGGTCATCGGCGCCAAAACCGGAACCGCCCAGGTGGTGGCTCTGAAAGATGTCCGTCAGCGGGTGGAAGATACGCTTTATGAGCATAGGGATCACGCCTGGATAGCCACTTGGGGGCTTAAAGGCGAGCAGCGTTATGTGGTGGTGGTGATGGTGGAACATGGCGGAGGGGGAAGCGCCTCGGCCGGTCCGGTGGCTGTGGCGGTGTACGATTACCTTTTCGGCGCGGTAAAACCGCGTTCCGTCCCCAGGCAGGTCGCGGCCTCCGGTTATGTGGTGCGCCCGCAGGATGACAGCGGTCTGGACGAGGCGATTCGGGCTTCCACCCAATGGGTCGAATTTATTGAAGGATCGAAATAAAATGTCTCAGGCGGGCCGGGCATGACTCAGGGCATGGAAGAGAGACATATCTGGAAGGCCAACTGGGCGTTGTTGTTTTTTACGGTCGTCCTGTCGGTTATTGGGCTCCTTAACCTGTATTCGGCCAGCGTGATCCGGCTGGGCGAAGGCATCAGCCTCGCGCCTTATTTTCATCGCCAATGCCTGTGGGTGGGGTTGGGGGTGCTTTGCATGCTGGGCTGCATGTTTTTGGACTATCGCCGCCTGATTTCTTCTGCGGAGTTATTTCTGATTCTGTCCGTGGCGCTGCTGGCGGCGCTCTTTTTGCTCTATCCGGATAACGCCATCAAGCGTTGGTATCCTCTTGGAGCGGTGAATTTTCAACCCAGCGAAGCGGTGAAGATCAGCGTAATGCTGCTTGCGGCCAAAATGCTGTCCAGGGGAAAAAATCCGCTAGGCTGGAAAGAATTCGGCATAATCGTCTGTATCGGCCTTGTTCCGGCCATCCTGGTGCTGAAACAGCCGGATCTCGGCACCGCCATGATTATCATGCTGATTTTGGGCGGGATGATCCTCTTCAGGGGGGTCAAGGTGTCAATTGTCAAGGTCGGTTTGGTATTTTTGGTGTTCAGTCCTTTGGCGTTGGCCAAGCTTGTGCTTCCGAACCTTCTGGATTATCAGCGGGATCGCCTTATCGGGTTTGTTTCTCCAGACAAGGCCTCGCCAAAATCTGTATACCAAAGTGAGCAGTCCAAGATCGCGGTGGGGTCGGGGCAGATCCGGGGGCGTGGCTACCTGGAAGGAACCCAGAGTAAATTGCGTTTCATTCCGGCCAAGCATACGGACTTTGCCATGGCCGTGTTCGGCGAGGAATGGGGCTTTGTGGGGAGTGTGACTCTGGTCGTCTTGTTCTGTATATTTTTGCTAAGCATATACGCCACGGTCAGCTCGGCCGGAGACAGGTTCGGCGGCATGCTCGGGGCCGGGATATTTTTTTATTTTTTCTGGCAGGTGCTGATCAACATGGGCATGGTGCTGGGAATTATGCCCGTGGTGGGCATACCTTTGCCCTTTATCAGCTATGGCGGGAGCGCCACCCTGGTTAATTTTTGCATGGTCGGGCTGCTTTTGAATATCTCCATGCACCGCTATGTTTTCAGGGTGGTTTAGCACCCGTTGAAAACGGGATGGTTTTTTTGCCGTCAGGCAAAAAAATAGTTTGGTTTATGGCGTGCTTTACATTACAATGTCCGCACTGGAGTTTTCATTATGAATAATAACAAAGACGAATCCAAGTTTAACGCTTTTTTGGGTACGGATACCTCCTATAACGGCCAGCTTTCCTTTGCCGGCTCGGTGCGTATTGACGGCGAATTCACCGGTGAAATCTCCTCCGAGGGCACTTTGATTTTGGGTAAGGATGCCCGTGTTTCCGGTCGTATCAACGTGTCTCAGCTTATTTTGAGCGGCAAGATTGACGGGGATATTTTTGTCAGCAAGCAGACCACCATGCACAAAACCGCTTTTCTTACCGGCAACATCGTCACACCCATCCTGGTGATGGAAGAAGGCGCCACCTTGCAAGGCACGGTGCAGATGACCAAAGATCCCTTGCCGGAAGGGACCAGGTTTCAGACCGTGCCCAGAGCGCAATTGGCCGATTCATCGGTTTTGTCAGAATAATTCCCGTTTTGGCTTCATTTTTGCTGAAAGTTGTTCCGCGCGAATTTTTACAGGGTTATTTCAGGATCATGATGAACGCGGACGGGGGTTCTTATGGTTAGTGTTGATTTAAATATTACCCTGGTCATTCAGATAGTGAATTTTATTGTGGGGCTGGTGGTCATCAACCTGTTGATTATCCGTCCCGTGCGGGGGATTATCCGCCAACGTCTGGACCTGTCCGATAAATTGACTAAAGATGCGGGCAGGTTTGCGAATGAAGCGGACCTGCGGCTCGCCCGTTATGAGTCTGAACTGGAAACAGCCAGAGCGCAGGCCGCCGGACAGCGGGAGACAGTCAGGGTTCAGGCCCAGGAAGCGGGGCGCTCCATTCTGGAGGGCGCCCAGAGCGAGGCTGGCCTTTTTTTACAGCGTTCGCGCAAGGAAATGGAACAGGAAGTGGAGACGCTCAGGCGCGCCCTGCGCGGCAAGATAAGCGTCCTGGCCGATAGAGCGGTATCCAGGATTATAGAGTAGAGGCCATAGTTATGGGCAAATCCAGAACCAGACTTCTAGCCGCGGGTGGGATTATTTTATGCCTCGCGGCTTTCTATTTTGGATACGGCACGGGTAGCCGGTGGGTTGATTTCTGCTTCCGTCTGCTGACGTTCACACTTTTCATCGCCTTGATCTGGCTGGCCGCAGGGGACAGGGTAAAAGGCTTTTTGAACGGGCGCAGTGAAAGGATCGCGGCGGAATTGGCAAATTTGGAAAAGGCAAAAGTCCAGGCTTCCAGGCGCCTGAAAGAGGTGGAAGCCAAAATCGTCAATTTGGACAAGGAACGCCAAGCGCTTTTGATCGCTTATAAAGCGCAGGGAGAAGCTCTTAAGTCTGAAATCATTGTCAAGGCGGAGAAGAACGCCCGCCAGATTATCGCCCAGGCCAAGCTGACCGCCCAGAACGAGGTGGATAAGGCCATGCAGGATATGCGTTCTGAAATAGCCGAAGAGATTTTTTCTACCGCCGAATCCTTATTGCGCAAAAAACTTGACGGACAGGCCCATGAAAAGCTGATGGACAAAAGTTTAAGCAAGGTGGTGCTGAATTGAGCGGTGATATAGCGGCCCGCAGGTATGCTGGCGCCTTGTTCGCGGTGGGCGGAAAAACCGGCCTGCCGGAACTGGAGCGTTTTTCGGAGGAGCTTGCGCTATTGAGCCGGGCGCTCCTGGACTCCCCCGCCCTGGTCAAATTGTGCCGCAGTCCGGTGTTCAGCCCGGCGGACAAGTCCGGGGTTATTTCCACTATTGCATCCCGTCTGGGGATTGGGGAGAAGGTGCGGAATTTTTGCCGTCTGCTGTCCGAAAAAGGGCGGCTGGCGGTTCTGCCGGCCATTGCGGCTCATTTTGACCGCCTGCTGGATGAAAAAAAAGGGATTTTGCGCGGTGAACTGATCAGCGCGGTGGAACTGGATGAAAACAAACGCCGGCGGGTGCTGGAAAAACTGATCCAGCAAACCGGACGTCAGTTGGTTCTGGGTTATGCGGTGGATTCTTCCATTTTGGGCGGAGTGGTGCTGAAGGTGGAGGACCGGGTGCTGGATGCGAGCCTGCGGGCGCAGCTTTCCATCCTGAAAGAACAGATCAAGAGGGGTGTGTAAAGTCATGCAGATGAAAGTGGAAGAGATCAGCAAGATCATCGAGTCACAGATCGAAAATTTTGAGCTGCGTGTGGAAATGAGCGAAACCGGCACGGTTTTGTACGTGGGCGACGGCATTGCCAGAGTGCATGGGGTGCAGAAGGCCATGTCCATGGAATTATTGGAATTTCCTGGCGGGGTTATGGGCATGGTCCTCAATCTGGAAGAGGACAACGTGGGTGTGGCCTTGCTCGGCCAGGACACTGGCATCAAGGAAGGCGATTCGGTAAAGCGTACCGGGAGGATTTTTTCCGTTCCCGTGGGCGATGCGGTAATGGGACGGGTGCTGGATCCCCTGGGACACCCCCTGGACGGCCTGGGACCGGTGGAAACTAAGGATATCCGCCCTGTGGAGATCAAGGCCCCTGGGATCATCTCCAGAAAATCCGTGCATGAACCCATGCCTACCGGAATAAAGGCCATTGACGCCATGACCCCTATCGGTCGCGGCCAGCGCGAATTGATCATCGGGGATCGCCAGACCGGCAAGACGGCCATTTGCGTGGACGCCATCCTGGCCCAGAAAGAAACCGGCATTCACTGTTTTTATGTGGCCATAGGCCAGAAAAAATCCACCGTGGCCATGGTGGCGGAGACCCTGCGCAAATACGGGGCCATGGAATATACCACCATTATCTCGGCCACGGCTTCCGAGCCGGCTTCCCTGCAATACATCGCCCCCTATTCCGGTTGCACTATGGCGGAATATTACCGGGATAACGGCAAACACGCCCTGATCATTTATGATGATCTTTCCAAGCAAGCCACGGCTTACCGGCAGATGTCCCTGTTGCTCCGCCGCCCTCCGGGGCGCGAAGCTTTTCCGGGTGACGTTTTTTACCTGCATTCCCGCCTGTTGGAGAGGGCGGCCAAACTCTCGGATGAACACGGCGCAGGTTCCCTCACCGCCCTGCCGATTATTGAAACCCAGGCCGGGGATGTATCCGCCTACATTCCGACTAACGTGATCTCCATCACCGACGGTCAGGTTTATCTGGAACCGAACCTGTTCAACTCCGGCATACGTCCGGCGGTGAACGTGGGTATTTCGGTCTCCCGGGTGGGGGGTAACGCCCAGATCAAGGCCATGAAGCAGGTGGCCGGAACCTTGCGGTTGGATCTGGCCCAGTATCGGGAACTGGCTTCCTTTGCCCAGTTCGGATCCGATTTGGACAAGGCCACCCAGACCAAGCTGAACCGTGGGGCGAGACTGGTAGAATTGCTCAAACAGCCGCAATATCAGCCCATGCCCGTGCAGGAACAGGTGATTTCCATTTACGCGGCCAACAAGGGCTACATGGATGATATTCCCGTGGACCAAGTGGGCCGTTTTGAGCGCGAATTTATGGAATTCGTGCGTACGGGCAAGGCGGACATCCTGAAAGATATCGCCGCCAAGAAGGCCCTGGACAAGGAAATCGAAGATCGTTTGTCCTCCGCTCTGGGAGAATTCAAAAGGGGCTTTAAGATTTAGGCCGGGCGGAGGGTGACATGGCGTCTTTGAAAAATGTCAGAACCAAGATCATTGGGGTAAAAAAAACCAAGCAGATCACCAAGGCCATGAACATGGTGGCCTCGGCCAAACTGCGCGGCGCCCAGAGCCGGATGGAGCGTTTTCGTCCGTATTCCTGCAAGTTCCAGGAAATGATTCTGGATTTGTCCGGCAAGATGGAAGATAGTGTGCATCCGTTATTGGGGGAGCGGGAAAATCCGCGCTCCTGCGGGATTATTCTGGCCACTTCGGATCGCGGGCTGTGCGGAGGCTTCAATACCGCCCTGATCTCAGCCGCTCTCAAATTGGCCGGAGAAAAAGAAGCGGAAGGCCTGCGGGTGCGCTTTTACCATGCCGGGCGCAAGGGGCGTGACGCCATAAAAAAATCTGGCAAACCCCAGGGCGAGCTGGAACGTTTTACCTTGGATCCCCTGGATTTTCAGGTGGCTGGCAATTTGGGCAAGGCGGTGGTTGAAGAATACCTTTCCGGCGATCTGGATCAGGTTTATTTGGTGCATGGCGAGTTTGTGAGCCTGAGCCGGCAGAAACCTGCGGTCAGGACTATTTTGCCCTTGCCGGCCGTAGACGCGGGCGGAAAAGAGCCGGGGGAACGTCTTTACGAGCCGGATCCGGCCTCCTTGCTGGCCTCGATCCTGCCGCATCACATCAAAGTTCTGATTTACCAGGGGCTTCTGGAGACCTCGGCCGGCGAACATGCGGCCAGGATGGCGGCTATGGATAACGCTACCCGTAACTGTGACGAGATTTCCGCGGCCCTGAACCTGCTTTACAATAAAACCAGGCAGTCGGCCATCACCACGGATCTGATTGACATAGTTTCCGGGGCGGAAGCTTTGAAAGGGTAGTATTTTCCAGTGCTGACGCGGATCATCCTCTGGATGGGATTTTAATAAGGGAGTGCATAATGAGCCAGAATATGGGAAAAATAGTTCAGGTCATCGGCGCGGTCGTGGATGTGGAATTTTCTTCCGGCCAGCTCCCGAGCATTCTTACGGCCTTGAAGATCGAAAATCCCAACAACGCCAACGCCCAGGAACTTATCTGCGAAGTGGCGCAGCATCTGGGAGACAACTTGGTGCGTACTATCGCCATGGACGCCACGGAAGGCCTGGTGCGCGGCATGCCGGCGCTGGATACGGGCCAGCCGATCCAGGCCCCGGTGGGCAATGCCGCCCTAGGGCGGATCATCAATGTAGTGGGGAAGCCTGTGGATGAGGCTGGACCGATTAAGGCCGAAAAATTTTTGCCCATTCACCGCCCGGCTCCCAGCTTCAGCGATCAGAACACCAGGATTGAGATGCTGGAAACCGGAATTAAAGTGGTGGATCTGCTCATTCCCTTCCCTAAGGGCGGCAAAATGGGACTCTTCGGCGGCGCGGGTGTGGGTAAGACCGTAATCCTCATGGAGATGATCAACAATATCGCCAAGCAGCATGGCGGCATTTCCGTGCTTGCCGGGGTGGGTGAACGCACCCGCGAGGGCAATGATCTGTATTACGAAATGAAAGAGGCCGGGGTGCTGGATAAAACCGCCTTGGTATATGGTCAGATGAACGAGCCTCCGGGAGCCCGTTCCAGGGTGGCCTTGACCGCCCTGACCTGCGCGGAATATTTCCGGGATGAGGAACATCAGGATGTTTTGCTTTTCATAGACAATATTTTCCGTTTCACCCAGGCCGGGTCGGAAGTTTCCGCCCTGCTCGGGCGCATGCCTTCGGCCGTGGGCTACCAGCCCACCTTGGGCACGGATTTGGGCGCCTTGCAGGAGCGCATCACTTCCACCCAATCCGGTTCCATTACTTCCGTACAGGCCGTGTATGTGCCGGCCGACGATTTGACCGACCCGGCGCCGGCGACCACCTTCGCCCATCTGGATGGAACCTTGGTGCTTTCCCGCCAGATTGCCGAACTGGGCATTTACCCGGCGGTGGACCCTCTGGATTCCACCTCGCGCATCCTTGACCCCCTGGTGGTAGGACAGGAACATTACGCGGTGGCCCGGGAGGTGCAGCAGGTATTGCAAAAATACAAAGATTTGCAGGATATCATAGCCATCCTGGGCATGGATGAGCTCTCGGACGAGGATAAGGTGGTGGTAGCCAGGGCCAGGCGCATCCAGCGTTTTCTTTCCCAGCCCTTCCATGTTGCCGAAGCCTTTACCGGCGCTCCCGGACAGTATGTGAAGCTGGAAGATACGGTCAAGGCCTTCCGTGGGATACTCAACGGCGATTATGACTATCTTTCTGAATCGGATTTTTATATGGTGGGCGGCATTGAAATGGCCATGGAAAAATATAAGGCCCGTCAGGCCTCCGAGCAATAGGCGCAGGAGATCCGCATGGACAAAACTCTCCAGCTCGACATAGTTACCCCGGATAAACTGGTGCTGAGTGAACGGGTGGAGTATGTGAGCGTTTGCGGGGTAGAGGGGTATTTCGGAGTCCTGCCCGGCCATGTTCCCATGCTGGCTTCCTTGGATGTGGGCAAATTGGTTTACACCGTGAACGGCAAACGTCAAAAGGCCTTTGTCAGCGGCGGGGTGGCCGATGTCGCCGGCGATAAGGTGATTATTCTGGCCGAGTCCGCGGAGTTGGCCGATAACATCGATCTGGCCAGGGCGATGGCGGCCAAGCGCCGGGCGGAGGAACGCCTAGCCAGTCAGGCCGACAAGGTGAATATGGAAAGGGCCAGAATCGCCTTGCGGCGGGCCATGACCCGCGTCCAGGCGCATGACGAACGCTAGGGAGTTGTGCCGTTCAGGCCGAAAGGCGTCATTGTTGCCGTGCGTGTCTCGTTCCGTCCTGCCGGGACGCAAGTGAGATTGTTTGGTTTGGACGTGTTTTCAGCCATATCCTTGGTGGCGGAAGAAAAAATCCTGGAAGCCCAGCGCCAGGGGGCTTTTGATGGGTTGCCGGGCGCGGGTCGTCCGATGCTTCCTGACGACAGTCTTAATCTTCCCCCGGATCAGCGCATGGCTTATACCATTCTCAAGAACAGCGGCTATCTGGCGCTTGATGCGTCCGTCACGGATGTTCCGGCGTCGCCGGAACTCCCGCCGGCTATGGAAGAAGGGCGAACGCGCGCGCGTCTGCTCCGCCTCGCCCTCGCCCTGTCCAGGCGAAAAATTTTCAAGGGAGAAGCGGCGGCGGATCTGGCCCTGGATTTAGGCTTGAGCCGGGTTATGGAAGATTCCCCTTACCTAGGGAAGGCGTTACGGAAATTTTGAAGTGGAGTTACGCTGCCCAGCGGCGCAGGGCTTCAAGGACTTCTGGCATGGCCTGCCGGGCGTAATCCTGCGCTGGCCTGTTTCCGCCAACGATAGCCAAGGAAGAGTATTTTTTATAGAGCAGGCGGCGTTCATGGAAGAGGCCTTCCACAGTCTGCCCAAGCCCTATGACCAGACCGCGATCCGGCCTGCGGGCGATGCGCTCCAGGATGATGTTCATGGGCACATCCAGTCTCATGACCGGCCCCAGGCCGTGCAGGTATTTCATGGATTTTTCCCGGTAAACCACGCTCCCTCCGGTGGAGATAACGCAGCGTTGCAGGCGGATACTTTGGATGATTGCGGCTTCCATGTCCAGAAAGGTTTCCCGGTCCACCCGGTCCACCAGGCGTTGCAGGTTTGTCCCGTAGGCCGCCTCAATGAGGCTATCCGCGTCCACATGCGCCCAGTTCAGCAGACGGGCCAATTCCAGACCCATTTTGGTTTTTCCGGCTCCAGCCATGCCGATGAGGATCAGGCAGGCCCGTTCGGGGATGGAATTTGGGGCCATCGGACTTGCGTCAGACATGTGTTCTCCCTGTGAAAATGTCTACCCCAGGGAGCGCTTTTTTGCAAATATGGTTGCTAAAACTTCAGCCTTGGGGCAAGAGCAGTTATACCTTATGGGGGGAATCTATTCATGCGCGAAAGAAGTTGCGGCGTATTGCTACATATCTCGTCCCTGCCCGCCCCTTTCGGCATCGGCGACCTCGGTCCCGCGGCCAGGAGTTTTGCTTCCGGTCTGGCGGCGGCCGGGGTAAGTTACTGGCAGATGTTGCCGTTGACCCAGACTGAGGAATTTTTAGGCAATTCGCCTTATTCCAGTCCTTCGGCCTTTGCTGGAAATCCGTTGTTCATCAGTCCGGAGCTTTTATTAGAAGAAGGGTGGATTTCTCCGGCGGATCTGGATGATTCCTTGTCCCGCGCTGGAGTAAAGCGCGGACTGGCGGATTACGCCGGGGCTGGCGCCCAGCGGCGGGCGATTTTGCATGCGGCCTACGAACGTTGCGCGGATCTGGAAAAACAGGAGAATTTCGCGTTTTTTTGCCGGGCCGAGGCTGGTTGGCTGGATGATTATGCCCTTTTTGCCTCCATCAAGGACGAGCATACGGGCGAAAGCTGGGTGGACTGGCCGGAAAAACTCAAGAACCGGGATCCGGACGCCCTGAGAATTTGGGAGCTGGAGCACCGGCGTAGCGTGCTCAGGCATAAGTTCATTCAGTATATCTTTTTCCGTCAATGGCGGTCCTTGCGCCGGCACTGCCGCCTTGCCGGCCTGGACCTTATCGGAGATCTGCCCATTTATGTAACCCATGACAGTTCCGATGTCTGGGCCAACCAAAACCTGTTTCAATTGGATGAAAAAGGGTGCCCTCTGAAAGTTGCCGGTGTTCCTCCGGATTATTTCAGCGCCACCGGACAGCGTTGGGGGAATCCGGTATATGACTGGGAGGCCATGAGCCGGGATGGTTTTTCCTGGTGGATTAAGCGTCTGGAGCATAATTTGCATCTGGCCGATCTGGTCCGTCTGGATCATTTTCGGGGTTTTTGCGGTTACTGGGCCATTCCGGCTGAGGAAAGCACTGCGGTGAACGGCGAGTGGGTAAAGGGGCCGGGAGAAACTTTTTTCAAGGCCATGCAAGCCCATTTTGGAGAAAATCTGCCGCTCATCGCCGAGGATCTGGGGGTAATCACCGATGATGTGCGCGCCGTGATGCGTTCTTTTGATCTGCCGGGGATGAAGGTCTTGCAGTTCGCCTTTGGCGGGGATACTCCAGCCCTGAACCCGGACGCGCCTTTCCGTCACCAGCGGAACAGCGTGGCCTATACCGGAACCCATGACAACACCACCACCCTGGACTGGTTCAGGACTGCTCCGGTCCTGGAGCGTGATAACCTGTCAAGGTACCTGGGGCGGATCTTGACCCCGGAAGAGGCCCTGGAAGGCATGTTGCGCCTGGCCTTGGGGAGCCCGGCGGATCTGGCCGTGATTCCTATGCAGGATATCCTGGGTTTGGGAAGTGAAGGGCGCATGAATACGCCGTCAGTGGGGCGGGGTAATTGGGAATGGCGTTTGAGCGAGGCGGATTGGAATCTTTTCAGACCTGTGGAGGATGAAGAAACATTGGAGGAAGAGGTGAAAAAATCCGTGCCGCCGGGGTTTCAGCGGTTGCATGACCTGTGCGCGGTTTACGGGAGGCTTCCGTTATAAGCGCGTCATCAGGTTTTGCGGCGCGTATGCCGCACCTTTAGCAGAGCTTGGGCATACCAGCCGGAACAAACAGCTAGGCCCCCGGCGAGGTCATATTCCGGCGTATAGCCCAACAGCCGTCGCGCCAGGCTTATATCCGCTAGGGAATGGCGCACGTCGCCGGGACGGAAATCGCCGTATACGGCGGCGGACTTCGCGGCCGAAGGAGAAAAGGCGGCCGCCTCGCGGCGGATCAGGGCGCAAAGTTCATTCAAATCCGTGGTCTGCCCCACGGCCACATTGTAAACCTTGTTCCAGGATTCCGGATGAGCCGCTTTGGCGGCGAGCAAGTTGGCCTGTACGCAGTTTTCTATAAAGCAGAAATCACGGGAAGTTTTCCCATCGCCATATATATGGATGTCCTTACCCTGTATGGCGGCGGCGAACCATTTGGGAATAACCGCCGCATACGCTCCTTCCGGGTCTTGTCTTGCGCCGAACACGTTGAAGTAGCGCAAGCCGATACTGCGAAATTTGTAGTTCAGGGCAAAGACCCGGGCATATAATTCATTGACCGCCTTGGTCACGGCATAAGGCGAGAGGGGGCTTCCGATCTTTCCTTCCAGTTTGGGCAGTTCCGGCGAATCGCCATATACTGCGCTTGAAGAGGCATAGACAAAACCGCTGATTTCAGTCCGGCGGGCCGCTTCCAGCATGTTCAGAAAACCGTTTACATTGGCCTGATTTGTCGTAAGTGGGTCTTCCAGCGAACGCGGCACGGAACCCAGGGCGGCCTGGTGCAGGACGAAATCTACCCCCCGGCAAGTCTCCAGACAGGTTCGCGCATCGCGGATATCTCCTTCTGTAAATGCAAAACCGGCCCAGGCGGCCGCGCCTATTTTTTCTTTTACCTCATCCAGGTTTTTCTTATGTCCGGTGGAAAAATTATCCAGGCCGCGAACCTTTTGCCCATGGCGCAACAGGGTTTCCACCAGGTGGGAGCCGATAAAGCCGGCCGCCCCGGTCACCAGCCAAGTTTCCTTTTTTTCGGTGAAAGTTTTTAACAATTCGGCATAAGCGGTCATTTACAGGCTCCAATATGTATATCCCAAATGTCGGGCTTCATCCCTGTTCCAAAAATTCTTTATGTCAAACAGCAGCATAGGAGAACCAGGTTTGAAGCGACTGACCAAACTTTCCAGGGCTAAATCCCTGAAAGCGGCATGGGGTACGGCCATCACCAGTGCGTCCAGGTTTTGTAGGGCATTCAAGGGAAAGAGCTTTAAACCATATTCGGTCAGTGACTCAGAGGGATCGGCCAAAGGATCATGCACCCAGACACAAGCGCCGTGACCCTCGAGTTCCCGCACAATATCCACTACCCGGGTATTCCTTATATCAGGCACGTTTTCTTTGAAAGTGAATCCCAAAACGCCGATATCAGCCGAGGCCATTGAGACTCCCTGCCTGTTGATCAGCTTGACGCATTGTCCGGCCACCAGGCTACCCATGGAATCATTAATCCGCCGTCCGGCCAGAATCACTTCCGGATGATAGCCCAGTTCTTCCGCCTTATAAGTGAGGTAATAAGGATCCACGCCGATGCAATGCCCGCCCACCAATCCCGGCTTGAAGGGGAGAAAGTTCCACTTGGTGCCGGCGGCTTCCAGCACTTCCCTCGTGGCAATGCCCATTTTACCGAAGATCAGGGCCAATTCGTTCATCAGGGCGATATTTATGTCACGCTGCGTGTTTTCGATGACCTTGGCCGCCTCAGCCACTTTTATGGACGCGGCCTTATGCACCCCGGCCCTGGTCAGACATCCGTAAACTTTCGCCAGCAATTCCAAGGATGCCCCGTCGGAAGCGGAGACCACCTTGATTACGTTGCTCAAGGTATGTTCCTTGTCACCGGGATTGATGCGTTCAGGCGAATAACCCAGATGGAAATCCTGGCCGCAACGTAGCCCGGAGGCCTGTTCCAAAATTGGCAGGCAGATATCTTCCGTCACGCCGGGATATACTGTGGATTCATATACCACCACGCATCCCCGGCTCATGTTTGCTCCCACCAGGTTGGAGGCAGAGAGGAGCGCGCGTAGATCCGGATTTCGATGCGTGTCAATGGGGGTAGGCACGGCAATAATGAACAGGCCGGCCTCCGACAGGGAAGACGGGTCACTGGTAAAGCGGATCGCGCTACAGGATAAATCCTTAAAGGAAACTTCGCCCGTATGATCGCGCCCGGAATTTAGCCCGGCCACTCGTTCCTTATTTATATCAAACCCTATGACTCCGAATTTTTCCGCCAGGGCCACGGCTAGAGGCAGTCCCACATAACCAAGGCCGACCACCGCCACGAAGGTTTTTTTGTTTTCCAGAGAAGCAAAGGTAATCATGGCTGATTAGCGTCCTCTAAATTTCGCCCTTGGCCTGTTTTTCCTTTAGGAAACTCAGGTAGAATTTATAATTGGTTTCCACCAGCCTGGGGGTGTCCAGGTGATAAGGGCAACGGGAAGCGCAGTTTCCGCAATGGGTGCAATTAGCCGCCCGGTTATATTCCTCCATGGCTTTTGGGGTATATTGCGCCTTCCAAGGGCTGCGGCTAAGGAGCGGGATCATGCGGGCCAGCCAGTGGATGGGAATTTCCGCCGGACAGGGCAGGCAGTAACCGCAACCCCGGCAAAATTCGCCACCCAGTTCCGCGCGTTCTTTTTCCGCCGTCGTGGCCATGGCTGTATCCCAAGGCGGGGGATTGGCTTCCAGGGCCAGGAATTCTTCCAGTTCTTCCAGGCGCTGTATCCCCCAGATGGGCACGGCATTGGGGTGGAGGCGGATAAAAGCAAAGGCCGCCGGCACATTGCGGATGAGTCCTCCGGCCAGGGCTTTCATGGCGATGAAGCCCATGTCCGCCTCCCGGCACAAGGCCGGCATACGCAGGTCTTCGCCGTAGGCAAGCAGGCTGAAGGGAAACTGCAGGGTGTCGTAAAGGCCGCTTTCCACCGCCTGTACGGCGTTTCCGGCAAGATGATTGGTCAGGCCGATGAAGCGCGTCTTGCCTGATTTTTGGGCCGTCAGCATGGCCTCGTAAATGCCGCTACCGTCATCGGGCACAGGAACCTTGGCCGGGTTATGTGTTTGCCAGATGTCGATGTAGTCGGTTTTCAGGTTTTTCAGGCTGTTTTCCAGCTCTTTGGTCATTTCCTGGCCGGATTTGCCCATGCTCTTTGTGGAGATGATGACCTTTCCGCGCATACCCGCAAAGGCGGCGCCTAGCTTTTCCTCGCTATCGCTGTACATCCTGGCCGTATCGTAATAATTTATTCCGCCCTCATAGGCGCGGCGCAGAATTTTTGTTGCCTCGGGCATGGGCGTGCGCTGCAGCGGCAAAACGCCGAAGCTGACTGAACTGACCTCAAGACCGGTGCGGCCCAGACGAATTTTATCCATTATCGGATTCCTTATCTTTTGAATATACCGGATATACCGGCGGCTAAGCAGTATAATCTCGTGATTATACAGCCAGGCGGCATAAAAGACAATCCGGAGCGCCTCATCTCGCGTTTTTTACCGGGAATCAATGGAGGAGGCGCTGTAGTATTCCAGCACATTCATGGCAAAACGGGCCGCGACCGTCCCCGGGCCGCCAGCCATCTCCATGCCCACCTCCACGGCTTCCAGCACCTCTTCATACGCGGCCCCGCCTTCCAGAGCCTGCTGGATATGCCATTCCATGCAGGATTCACAGTTGATCGCCACGGAAACACCGACGGCGACAAGTTCTTTCTGGGTCTTGCTCAGGGCGCCGTCCGTGTAGGTTTTCCCTTCCATTTCCACAAAGGCCCGGTACACTTTGGATTTTTTCAGGTAATAGGCATGTGCCGACTTCCTGGTGCGGATTATCCGTTCGATTTGTTCTTGGTCCTGCTTGTTCATCATTCACTCCTTGGAAAAGCGCAACCCTTACCCCTGAAAAAACCAGAAGACCAGCGGGGCCAGAAGCAAGCGGTAAAAGGCGAAAGGCCGCAGGGTTATCCGGCTGACCAGCCCGATGAAAACTTTTATCGCCGCCAGGGCGGCCAGGAAAGAAATAACAGTGCCCACAAGAAAGAAGGGGATGTCCGCCGTTCCCAGCAGAGGCAGAGATTTGAATAGGTCGTAAGAAGTGGCCGCGGTCATTATGGGTACGGCGGCGATGAAGGAATATTCCGCGGCCAAGGCTCTGGGAGCGCCCAGGATCATTCCTCCCATGATGGTGGAAGCGGATCGGGAAAAGCCCGGCCAGAGGGACAGGCATTGGCAAAACCCTATGCCCAGGGCTGCCGCCGGAGTGAGATCATCCAGAGAGGCATAACGCGGACGCGGCTTCACGGCTTCTACCGCCAACATGCACAGTCCGCCCACGGCCAGGGCCAGAGCCACACTCAGGGGGTCGAACAGATAAGTTTTAATAAAACCACGGGCAAAAAGCCCCAGCAGACTGGCGGGCAGACAGGTGAGAAAAAGCAGAAAAAGGCCGCGTGGTCCGGAAAAGGCCCTGCCAGCCAAGGGTTTCAGCAAGCCCCAAAAGCGCGGCCAATACAGCCAGACCACCGCCAGGATGGAGCCGAACTGGATGACCACCTCAAAGGTTTTTATGCGCTCATCTCCTTCGCCCAACAAGGCGCTGACCAGGATGAGATGTCCGGAGGAGGAGACCGGCAGAAATTCCGTAAACCCTTGCACCACGCCGAGAATGGAAGCCAAAAGATATTCGTTCATGTTCCGCTCCGTAAAATATCGCCGATGTTGGCTGGCAGCCAGGGCGCGTCCCGGCGGATGCGGCCGAAGGAAAACCCCTCCAGCAAATCCCAGGGGGAGCAGGGTTCGCAACGTTCACGCAGACCGCTCCACCAGGCCAAAAAACCCACAATCCGCTCCGGCCGTACGCCATCTTCCCGTAAGGCGCGCAAAGAAATGGAACCGTGGCGTTTGGCCAGACGGCAACCTTCGTGATCCAGCATCAGTGGCACATGGGCATAGCGCGGCGGCTCAGCCCCGAAACAATCATAGAGAAAACCCTGGCGTGGTACGCTTTCCACAATGTCCAGACCACGGACCACCTGGTTGACGCCCATGGCGATGTCATCCATGACCACGGCCAACTGGTAGGCATAAACCCCGTCGGAGCGGCGCAGGGCGAAATCTCCACCGGCCTCGCCCATGGTCAGGATGTGCCGTCCCTGGCAGAGGTCCTCAAATTCCAGGTATTTTTTCCGTTCTTCCTGGAAACGCAGACGCAAGGAATGGCGGTCGCCTCTGTCCAGGCGTTTTTTTCTTTCCTCTACGGACATGGATCGGCAGGTCCCCGGATAATTCCAGTCTCCGGCCATGTCTCCAAGCTGGGGAGCGGCAGCTATGGAACGCAATTCGCGGCGGGAGCAAAAACAGGGATAGACTAACCCCAGTGCCTCCAGACGCCGGACGCAGGAGGCGTAGTATTCCAGACGCCGGCTTTGCACACAGGAACCCAAGTCTGAACGCAAAGGGCTATCCGGTCCGTAATCCCAATCAAGACCCAGCCAGCGCATGTCTTCTTGCAGGGAAAGAGTGTATTCCGACCGCGAGCGGATCACATCCACATCTTCAATACGCAGGATAAGATCGCCGCGGGTGGAGCGGATTCCCAGCCAGGCGCAAAGAAAGGACCAGGCATTGCCCAGGTGCACGAAACCGGTGGGACTGGGGGCGAAGCGGCCGCGTGGGATCAAATCTATTCTCTCCCGAATACCCGGAAACCCGCCGGTTTCGGCTTGGCTCGGCCCGGGTTGCCTGTAACCAGCATATTTTCCCCCACGTTTTCCAAAACCACCGCCCCCATGCCGATGACGCCGCCGTCGCCGATGCTGGTATTTTCACGGACAGCGCAGTTCATGCCCAAAAAACAACGCCGACCCACCAGGCAATGCCCGGCTATTTTAGCCCCTGCGGCGCATACGCTGTGAGCGCCAACATACGCATCATGGCTCACCGCCACTGAGGCCATGAGCAGGACATTATCTTCCAGGCAGACATCGCAGGCCAGGAACACGCCTGGATAAAGCGCCACTCCTCGTCCAAGGCGGGCGGAATCCGGCGGGCGCGCCGAGGGGTGGATCAGGTTCTCCAGGCCGTAGCCGGCGGCCAGGACCTTTTCGGCCAGGGAAGCTCGTTCCTCCGGTTCGCCTAGACCGATGACAAAGCGCAAGTCCGGCGGCGAAAAGAGTTCTTGCGCTTTGGTGAAAGAGTATAGCCGGCTTTCCTCAAACAGAGGCCCGTTAAGCAGATCGTCCACAAAGATAATTTCCCGCTCCCGTCCGGCGAAGACATCCATTTGCATGGCCAAATCGCGCAGCTCTCGGCCCGCGCCGCCCGCTCCATAAACCGCCAAAGGAATTTCCATGGTTAATTCTCCAATTCCAGCAGTTGTTCATGGGCAAAACCCAGGCCAGGATCCAGTTCCAGGGCGGCCCTGAGCAAGCTGACCGCTTCGTTTTTTTCCCCCATGAATTTCCGGCACAGGCCCAGGTTGGCCAGATCCACGGCCGAACCTTTGTCGATTTTGAGCGCGGTCGTAAAGGCGTGGGCCGCTTCCGCATAGTCGCCGGTCTTGAAATGGGCTACACCCAGAAAACTGGCGTATTCTTTCATTTCCGGGCAAAGTTCCAGGGCCTGCGCGAGTTGAGGCAGGGCGCCTGACCAGTCTTCCATGAGGGTGGCGGCATAACCGGCGTAAAAGGCGGACATGGCCGCGCTCTCCGCCTCTGGTTGCATGGACAGGGCCTGGAGAAAATTTTCCCTGGCCAAAACAAAACGCCGCCCGCGCACATCCAGCATACCTTGGAAAAAAGGGAGAAAATGCGCCTTGGGGTAACACCCAGCCAGCACGTTCAGTCCGGCGGCTATTTCATCATCCGTGCCATCTTCGGTGAGTTTGCGCCCCACGAATAGTCCCAGGCTCTGGTTGCGGTCACGCTCCCGGAAATGCAGGCCTGGAATTAGGCTATAATGCGCCGGGATGCCGATTTGCGGATGGGTTGTATCAACTGCGTAGACTTTCAGAGGAGCAAGGCCCTTGGCCGTCACCAGGAGTTCTTCGTAAAAATCGTTCCTGCCGATGTCCGGCAGTTGGGCCAGTGAAACAGTCGGTCCCGGCATGAGCCAGGCGGCTTCTTCCAGGTTGCCGAATTTGGGCAGACCGGAGGCTTCATAACAGGAGCCTCCGCAAAAATCTCCGGCCAGTTGCGCCACCTCGGTTACGGCCCGGATGGCCGCCTTGGCCGGAGTGGAGGCTGTGCCGGCGGTGAAGACTATTTCCGAGCTTTCCGGAAAGGTGGCCGGATCCCAGGCCAGGGCGGCCACAGTGGGCAAGGGCAGGCCCAGGGAAAAATCTTTGAGGATGAGGCGTACGCCATTTCGTTCAAAGGATTTTCCAAGTTCGGCCAGAACCTCATCGCCGCCGTTCCCCACAATGGTCGGTAAAGGCTTATGGCGCCGATCCGCCAGGCAGCAGACATGGCGTTCCACCAATTCGCCCAAGCCATGGAGCAAGGACTCTTCCGGCGTGTTTCCGGCGGAAGCGCCGTTGAATTCACCCAGGAGTTTGAACCAGTCCAGAGGCAGCCAGAAGGTTTGCTCATCCGGCAGACCGGTGGCAGGGTAAAAGCTCCAGGACACAAGATCCAGTACGCGGCGGGCCAGATCCGGCTCCAGATCGTTTTCTTGCACCGATTGCAACATGACGGCAAGGGGCAGCAATTCCTCACCGAAACTAGCTTCGGCCTCGGACCAAGTGAAGCGCAACATATGCGGCCTACGCCGCCAGAAAGAAAAAAAGGAGTAACGTTCAATGAGTTCCATGAGGGCCGAGGCTTCGGCCTGCTCTGGCGAGGAACCTTTGCCCATTTGTTTGCGGGCTGGGATTACCCGGCGCGCGTCCGTGCCGCAAACGCTCATATATACGGGAATGCCCAGGCGGCCCCTATCCACCCGCCGTGTTTCCGTAAGAATGTCCAAATCCAGGGCGGCCAAGCGTTTCCGGACGCGGGTGATGGTCTCCGCCGGGGGCGCGGCCTTATCCAAATCTCGCGTATAGGTTTTGGGGCAGGGCGTTAGGTGGATGCGCGCCTGGACGGCCGCCTCAGCATGTCCGGCCATTAGTTCTGTCCTGTCTTTGGGTTTTGATCTTGCGGCGCAGATCCCGGTGCAGAAGAAAAAAATGCCGGCGTCCGGCCTCGTCTTCCTCTACCAGGCCATTAAGGCCGCTGTATGCGCGGGCGTAAAGCTCCAGAATAGAAAGCATCTGTTCCTCTTTATTCCTGGCGGCCAAGCCGTCCAGAATTTTTTCGAGAAGCTTGCGCACCGCCGCGTTGAAGGCCGGGGAGCGTCTCTCCGCGTCTTCCCTTTGGAGCGTCTTCTGGTAAATTTCCGTGTACAAAGCGCAGGTTTCCCGTAGGCGTTCACGATCCCCGGCCAACGTAAAACTCAGCAGGCAGCAGTAGAGCAAAATGTCCAGGGTTTCGCCGTGAAAGCCGAAATGCCGTCTGACCGCCTGGTAACAGCGGATTTGGGCCGGGCCGTTTTTACGCAGGAATTCGCCCTGGTTTTCATCCCACCAACAGCCGCCGGCGTGGCGGCGGTAAACCGCCATGTTCCTGGGAATAAATCCGATGCTCCCACGTTCGGCATGCAGCAAGTGCAAAAACCAGTCCAGGGGCAGGATGTCCGGAGGGAGCGCCTCTCGCAGTTTCTCACTTCGAAAGCGCCAGCGGTAGACCACCGAGGCCGTGTGCATGAAATTGCCCAGCAGGAGATCTTCCAGAAACAAGGGCGGCTGATGCGGGAGGCCCGCCGGATATATGGAGCTCTCTCCTGTACGTCCACCGTCCTCGTATTGCAAAGTGGTGTAGTGAAAGCAAAGAGCGTCTCCAGGGTGGGTCTCCAGGTGATTCACCTGTGACTGTAATTTTTCCGGATCTGTCCAGTAATCATCCCCTTCGCACAGGGCCACATATTCCGATTGGGCAAGGCTGAAGGTTTCAGTAAGATTTTTTTGGATGCCCAAGTTGCGCTCGCGCAACACCGGCCTGATGATTCGCGGATATATGCGGGCGTACTCAAGGATAATTGCCGCGCTGCCGTCAGTGGAGCAGTCATCGGCGACGATCGCCTCGTAGGGGAAGTTGGTCTTCTGGCTGACAAAGCCTTCCAGGGTCTGCGACAAGAAGGCGGCTTGGTTGAAAGCAAGGCAGAGTATGGTCAGTTTCGGGGGCACGTGTTTCTCCGGGGCTTGCTTCAGAGCCGCTCTTTAATCACCCGGCAGATTTCCTCTATTTCTTCTTCCAGTAAACCTGGGAAAAGAGGTAGGCAAGCCGCCAGGCGGGCGGACCGTTCCGACACCGGGCAGGCGGCCGCACCGTTAAGATAGGGCAAGGTGTTCAGCGAAGGGAAAAAGTAGCGCCTGGGGTAAACCCCGATGTCGGCCAGGGCCTGGAAAACGCGCAGAAGCTGTTCTTCATCTTTGAACAGCACCGGGTAGTAAGCGTAGTTATATTCCAAGTCCGCGGGCCAGGAAGGACGTTGGAGCAGCCCGATCAGACGCTGATCGTACCAAGCGGTTAACTCCCGCCTAGACGCAATGATTTCTCCCAGATGATCCAGGCACGCCAGTCCCAGGGCGGCGTGCGGTTCGGAGAATTTGGCATTGATTCCCGGCTCCTGGTAATCGTCATAATGATGACCGAAGCGGCGCAGCAGTTCCAGCCTATGGCGCGTCTGTGGATCCCGGACTAGGATCAAGCCGCCTTCAGCCGTATTAAAAAGCTTGGTGGCATGCAGGGAACAGACGCTCACATCTCCGTTGGCCAGCAGGGATTTGCCCCCTAACTTTACTCCAAAGGCGTGTGCCGCGTCATAGATGACCTTAAGGCCATGTTTGTCGGCAAGGTATTGGATGGGCTCCATGGCGCAGGGGATGCCATAGACATGCACTGGCAAAATGGCTCTGGTGCGCCTGGTGATGGCCTGTTCCACTTTGTCCGGGTCCAGGGTCAGGTTGTCGGCCCGGATATCCGCGAAAACCGGAAGGCAGCGTTCCCACAAAACCGCATTCACCGTGGCCGCGTAAGAAAAAGGGGTGGTGATGACTTCGCCTTCGCTGATGTCCAGGGCATGCAGGGCCAGGATAAGCCCCAGGGTGGCGTTGGCCGTGAGCAGGGGCTTTTCGGTTTCCAGCCGCTCCCCCAGCTTGCGTTCCAGTTCGTCGTGCAACGGTCCCCGGTTGGTCAACTGGCGGCTGGCGTAAATTTCATCCACGTAACGCAAAAAATTTTCCTTGGGGGGCAACCAGGGGCGGGTGACGTGGATTTCTCTTTTCGGACGCATAGGCTAACCTATAATCCAAGATTAAATCGTTGACAATTTGGCCTGGGATCAGTCTTAAGAGGACGGGTCAGAAAACTTTACGGCGGGTGAAATTCGGCAGGTATTCCCCGGCTGAGGCCAATTCTTGGATAAAGGTCCGGGTAAGTCCGTATTCCATGGCCAAGTCCACGGCCTCATCGTATTCTTCTTCCCGCAGGGTCCGGCTCAGATCCGGCAAATCCCTGAAGTCCTTCGGGCGGTTGTGTACCAGGTACAGGGGCTGGTATTGGGCCATAAGGCTGAGGCATAAATCCGGGCCAAAATTTTCAGCCAGCCAGGGGATCAACT
Organism: Desulfovibrionaceae bacterium; assembly: GCA_009782775.1. Taxonomy (GTDB): domain Bacteria; phylum Desulfobacterota; class Desulfovibrionia; order Desulfovibrionales; family Desulfovibrionaceae; genus WRHT01. Next base: position 52,630 of record WRIL01000006.1, on the reverse strand, counting down.
GTCTGGTGCGGGCCAGGTTGCCCGGCAACACCAAGTGACGGATAAGCACTCCCCGACAGGCCACCCCCCGCTCATCCAAGCGCAGATGTCCGCATTGCCGGAACATTTCCCAAAGGGCCGTGCGGTTGACCCGCACATAATTGGAGACGCCCAAGAGACGCGCCGCCAAGAGGTCATCTTCCGTGGACGAGGCCTTGCTTTCCGGGGCCAGTTTGGCGTCCGGCAGGTAAATATCAATGAGGCCGTCCAGCAGACGCAGGGCCTCCAGCGAATCATACCCTCCGCTGTTATATACGATGGGCAGGTTCAGGCCGGCAGTCTTGGCTTGGCGCAAGGCCATGACGATCTGTGGTACATAGGGCGTGGGGGAAATCAGGTTGATATTCAGCGCTCCTCGCGCCTCGAGATCCAACATAATCCCGGCCAGTTCCTCCGGATGGCTCTCCCGATGGGAGACGGAGGCTCTGGTGGGGTTTTTCGTCCCGGTAATAGCTTGGGAGATCTGCCAGTTCTGGCAAAACACGCAGTGCAGGGGGCAACGGGCAAAAAAAATAGTTCCCGAACCGCGCTCGGAGCCGGAAAGGTTTTGGCCGGAAATGGGCGGTTCTTCGCCGTGATGGATCAAGGACGAAGACAAAGTTATGCCTGTTCCCGCCCCACAGTGTCCAGCGCCGGAACCATGACGGCAGGCCCGGCAGGAACGCCCGCAAAGGCGGCAGGCCCGGAGAGGCGGATCCGTATCAGACAGAGCCAGCATGCTTGCAAATAAAAACGCGTTTACTTGCCGATGGCTTCTTTTTCCTTGTTCCGCACAAAGGCAGCCATTCCGAAGTCATCACCCTTGATATGGTTGACCAGCCAATCGCCGATAAGCGCATAAACTCGGCTGATATATTCATCCGTCGGCCCGGTTTCGGACAATTCCCGCGCCAGCCGGCTGGCCGTGGTTTTGAAATCTACATGGGTCTGCCTATGGGCCAAAAACCCCGGATACAGGTATTTTTCCTGAAGTTTTTCCTCGTCCGCGAAGTGTTTGATGGTATAGGCCAGCAAAAAATCCATGGTTTTTTCCACCTCCGCCTGGCCTTTGCCTTCCTTGTGCGCGTCGTACAAGGCATTCACCGCGGCGAAAAGTTGCTTATGCTGGTTGTCAATAGCTGTATTTCCTGTTTCCAGACTTGAATCCCATGTATAAGCCATTGCCTGCTCCTTGGTTGCTTTCTGTTTTTCTATAACCCATCGCCGGCAAAAGGCAAAGCGGCGACCGGCCGGGAGTTTTGCGAGGCAACAGCCTTTTGCATGAGCAAGGCATCTGCCAGAACCAGCCAGCACATGGCCTCCACCACCGGCACGGCTCTGACGGCCACACAGGGATCGTGGCGGGAGCCTTCGGGCAACTGGAAGGTGGCCGGTTTCCCTTGCAAATCCAAAGTGTTTTGCGGTAAGCCGATACTGGAGGTCGGTTTGAATGCTACCCGCCCGTAAACCGTTTCGCCGGTGGTGATGCCGCCTAGAACGCCGCCGGCGTTGTTGCCCGCCGGCACAACCACGCCTTCACGGAGTCCGAAGGAATCATTGAGACGGGAGCCGCGCCCGGCGGCGGCTGCGAAGCCCGCGCCGATCTCAAAACCCTTGCTGGCCGGAATGCTCATAAGGGCATAGGCCAGCCGGGCGTGAAATTTTTCATACACCGGGTCGCCCAAGCCAACAGGCGTGTTCAGGATGTGAAAATGCGCTACCCCACCCGTGGAATCCTTTTCCTCCATGACTAGGCGTAATTCTTCCATGAATGCGGCTTCGGAAGATACGTCTGGGGCATGCACCGGACTTTGGAGGGCATAGGCCGCCGCTGTTTCCGGGTCCTCTACCGGTGTGGCCTGACTGGTTCCCAATTCTCCCAGGTAAGCAAGAACCCGACTTCCGGTTTCTGAGGCAAACTGTCGAGCCACCACTCCTGCGGCTACTCTGGCCGTTGTTTCCCTGGCCGATGCTCGGCCGCCGCCCTGGTGGTCGAAATAGCCGTATTTGGCGAGATAGGTAAAGTTGGCATGACCAGGGCGCAGCAGGGGGGCAATTAGTTCATAGGCCGAAGATCGGGCATCACGGTTGGTGATCAGGATGCTGATGGGGGTGCCGGTAGTGCGCCCTTCAAATACGCCGGAAAGGAGCCGTCCCTGATCCTCTTCCCGCCTGGGGGAGGTAAAGTAATTTCGTCCCGGCGCACGCCGGGCCAAGGCCTCGTTCAGCATTTTCTCGTCCAGGGGAATTCCGGCCGGGCAGCCGTCTACCACCACCCCGACAGCCTGTCCGTGGGATTCTCCCCAACTGGTATAACGGAAAAAGAGACCAAAAGCGTTACTGGCCATAACCCGCCTCCTGTAACAGATCAAGTAGCTGCCAGGATAATTCTTCAGGCGGCAGATTCCTGGCAATGGGCAAACGCAAATCTGAAAAACGCAGGTAAAGAGGGTAGCGTTCCCAGTGTAGTTCCGCCACGCTTTTGTCGGCAAAGAGCGGAGAATCCTGGCCGCGTAGCCGCTCTTCCAGCAGGGGCATGGATGTGTCCAAAAAAACGCGTGGTCCCAGAGAACCCAAAATTTCCATATTTTTTTCCCGTAGGATAATGCCGCCGCCAGTAGCGATGATCTCGTCGCCTCTGAAGGCGGCGGAACGCAACCCCTGAATGACCCTGGCCTCAAGATCGCGTAGAGCTTTCATTCCGTGGGCGCGGCTGATGCTCCGGAAATCGGGGTGTTTTCCAGGGTGTTCCGTTGCGTACAAGTCTTCGGCAAGGATATCCGTATCCAGGAATTTCCGGCCTAAAATTTGAGCCAATGTCCGGCCCAGGGTGCTTTTACCGCTGGCCTTGAATCCCAGCAAAATTATATTCATGAAGAGCCGCTTTCTTCAATGCGCGCGCCCAAAGCGGACATGGCTCGGACAAAACTCGGAAAGCTTTTGGCCACGCATGCGCTATCCCGAATTACGGTTTCACCGCAACTTAAAGCCGCCACCGCGATGGACATGGCGATGCGATGATCCCGCCAGCTTTCTGTAAGAGCGCCATGCAACCTGGCCGGGGTGATCCGTAGACCGTCGGGCAATTCTTCCACCAGGCCGCCCATTTTGCCCAATTCGCAGGCAATGGCCCGCAGGCGGTCACATTCTTTATGCCTGGCGATCTCCACCCCACGGAACAGGCTTGGGCTTTGGGCGAAACAGGCTAGGGCGGCCAGCGCGGGCACGGCGTCAATAATGTGGTTCAGATCGGCCTCCAGACCACGCAAACCGTTATGGGAACGCACTTCCAGACGTTTTTCCTCTTCATGTGCTATAAAATTCGCGCCCATAGCCCGTAGGACATCCAGAATGGCTTTATCGCCCTGAGGGTCATGGAAATCAAGGTTTTGCAGTTCCAGAGGCTGATTTTGGATCAGAGCAGCGACCAGGGGAAAGGTGGCGGAACTCCAGTCCCCGGGAACGGTATAATCAAATCCGGAATAGCCAGCCGGACCGCGCACCGTATATTCGCGATAATTATCATGTCGGCAGGGTATCCCAAGGCGTTCCAACCAGTGCAGAGTGAGATCGATCCAGGGTTGTTCTCCGGGGTTGTCCACCAGGATGGTAGTCTTGCCTTCCAGAAAGGAGGCCAGGAAAAGCATGGCTGATACCGGTTGTGAATCCGCCCCGTCCAGGCGCGTATTCCCGGCCTTGGCGGGGCCGCGCACGATGATGGGGGCGTGCCCGTCTCCTTTGCTGGACACGGCAAAGGCGCCTAGGCCGGAAAGGGCATCCAGCAGGGGTTGTACCGGCCGGATGGAGCGGATGGAGGCATCGCCGGTAAAAATTGTGTATTGTGGCAGAAGCGCGGCCAGAGCCGCCACAAAACGCAGGACCTGGCCGGAATTGCCCACGTCAATCACCTGATCCGGAATCTTTGGCCGGCCACCAAGTCCGCGCACTTCCAAATTCGGGCCTTTTTCAAGGATTTCTGCTCCCAGGGCGCGGCAAGCCTGGATCATGGCCAGGGTATCCGGGGATGGCAGCGAGGCGCGGATGCGGCTTATGCCATCGGCCAGGGAGGCCATAAGAATGGCTCGCAGGCTGTGTGATTTGGAGGCGGGCACGCTCAGACTGCCGTTTATGCTGGAGGAGTGCACGGTATATTGCATGGATTTCACCATCCGGCATACCAGGTCGCGGTCTCGCGGGCCAGCAGGTTCAGTCCGTCCGGCTCGCCTGCCTGGGAGAAAGGCGTGGCTTCATGCAGGATTTTTTCATAATGCCCGAGAATATTTTGGAAATATGGATTCATGGCCGTAAATTCGCAAAACATGCCCGCGTTTTCCGTCCGGCTTCTTTGTGCGGCCTCCAGTGGTTCCGGGCAAGGCCTGAAAAGGTGGTGGCTACCGATGACCGCGCCGGAAAAGCTCTCTTCCGTGAACCACATGGGTTCGGTTTTGACCGAGGCGATGTCCATCAGGACTTGTTCCATGGCAAGTAGAGGAACGACCACCCAAGGGTTTCCGACCACTGCCAAATGCTGAAATTCATACGGCGCGGACATGTTTGTCCTCCATATAAGCGCCGATGACCTTCAGGTTGTCGCAGTGCTCCCGAACCTGTTCCAGAATGGCTTGATGCTCCGGGGCGAGGATATTGCAATCCAGGTCCGTAAAAAAGATGTAATGCCAGCGTTCGCCGCGCAAAGGTCTGGATTCCAGCTTGCTCATGTTTATCCCGGCCCCGGCGAAAACGTCCAGCACCGCCGACAAGGCGCCGGGACGTTTGCCCAGGGCGAAAATAATGGAAGATCTGTCGGCCTCCGCCCAGTCGCCCGGTTCCGGGCCAATGGCGAAAAAGCGCGTCCAGTTGTCGGAAGAATCTTCCAGGTTCACGGCCAGCACGTGCAGATCCAGGCGTTCAGCCAGACCGGCATGTCCTATGGCCGCGCTGTTGGCTTCGTCCGTCACCCGCCGTACGGCGGCGGCGCTACTCTCCACCAAAACCTGCTCCGCGCCGGGGAGATTTTTGCGCAACCAGCGCGCGCATTGCCCCAGGGGCTGGGCATGGGAATAGACCACTCTGATGGGAGACAGGGAGTTTTCCCTGGAGATAAGACTCAGGTGTATGCGATTGATCCATTCGGCCTGCACATAAACCTCATGGGTGGTGAAAAGATCTAGGCATTGCCACATGGCGCCGTGCAACGAGTTTTCCATGGGGATAACCCCCAAATCACAGATGCGCCTCTCCACCGCCTCAAAAATATCTCCGAAAGAATCCTTGGGGAGAAGGCAACTCAACTTACCGAAATATTCCAGGCAGGCGATATGGGAAAAAGCGCCTTCCGGTCCCAGGTAGGCAATGCTGGGTTGGCGCTGCAAATCCCTGGAGACGGAGAAAATTTCCCGGTAGATGGTCAGCAGTTGCCGTTCGCCAAGCGGCCCCCGGTTGGCCGCGCTTAGTTTGCGAAGAAGGCTCTGCTCGCGTCCAGGCTTGAATACCGGAGTTTGGAATTTTTTTTTGATGGCGCCGACTTTAAGGCTACAAGCGGCGCGCTGGTTGAGCAATACGAGGAGTTCCGCATCCAGGCGATTAATTTCCGCGCGAATCGGTTCGAGAAGTTTTTCTTCATCTGCCTCAGCTTGGGGAATAGTCATGGCCGGCCTCATTTTTCGTCGATATTTTCATTTATACGTACGCCAAAATGCCGGCCGGCCTGATCTAGACGGCAAAGCACCCTGTCTCCGGGGGCAAGCGCCACCACGCTCTTGGCTTCTCCTTCCGGGGTCACCAGGTGTATGGTTTCGGCGTTCTGCAAAAAAATTGTGCCTTCCCGTCCTTCAGCCTCCGCCCGGATAAGCAGCATGGGCCGCCTTTCCACCTTGATCCGTCCGGCCACGGCTGTCTCTGTGCGGCCATGGGAATCGACAATCAGTACCCCCGAACCGGCGCGCAATTCTTCCAGATAGGCCGTGGAATCGCCTGGCAGGAAGGTATAGGCGTGCACGGCTCCTGCATTTATGCGAAATGGGCGCGGGGGCGCATATTCATTCCGTTCGGTCTCGGCGTTCACCAAAAAAGTAAAGGTTGCGGAATTGCCCACCAGGAGCCCCTGCCCCTTGCCAAGGTTGGAAAGGGTATCCACGCAAACCCGGTGCCCCATGCCTGTTGGAGAAATTTCAAGGATCCGCGCCTCACTTAGGGGAATGATGGCTTGATTGCTATGCGAGGTATTTAAAATCTGTTTAAGTTTATCCAAGGCCGCAGGCGGCACGGCTACACCGTGCACGCCTTTTTCCAGGATACCGAAGGCCAGTTGCGTCTCTTCAGGCGAAACAACCTCCAGAAGCAATTCTCCCCCCTGGGGGGTTCCCTGCAAATGCGCCAGGAGGTTTTCTACCGGAATAACCTCCCAACCATGCCGCAGGAGCACTGAAACACCGTTGCGCAGAAGATCCGCGGTACGGCGTTCGTCCTCCTTGGAGGCCAGAGAAATGAAGGTGAAGGAGGAAGAAGCGGTGAAATGGCAGCGGGCCAAGTTTTCAGCTTGGGGCAAATGCTCCGGCGGCACAATGAAATTGTCCGCCCCGGCCTCAAGGGCTGCGGTCATGTTTCCCAGGGTATAAGGATCCGCCAGAAAAAAGATCACCGGCATGGCTTATTTTTCCCCCATTTTGTTCATGACCTCTTCCACGCTCCAGTTTTCGTGCACAAGGCCGGCAAGGGCTATAGACATCAGGCTGGGGGAGGGATGTTGAAAAATATTACGTCCCACTGACAGTCCGGCGGAACCGGCCATATCCGCGCCAAGTTCCACCTCTACCCTGGCGCAGTGGGCGACGATCCACGGATCCAGGCTGTTGGTGATTTGGGGCCCGCGTCCATAGACCATGGCCAGAAGGGGTATGTCCCATTCCTCGGCGTCGCGGGCGACCTTGCCGAAATCTCTGAGCATTTCGGCCTCATCCGGATCTCCAAGGTTGATATGGATGGCAACGTCGTCCGCCCCGACTTTGATAGCGTCTTCCACAGAGGCCGTCAATGTTTTGCGGTTGGGCTTGGATGACAGATCCGTGAGGTAGGCTGGAAAAAACGGACGCCATAGGTCATACCGAACATGGAGGGCATATGGCAAAAATTCCACGAGCACGACACGGATAAGGCCATTGCGGCGGGCGCGGATGTTGGCACGGTAGCCCAGATTATGGGTAATGATCCCAAGACGATATTGGAGCATCACCAGCACGTTGTTGACGCGAGGAAAAGAGCCGTGGTAGAGGCAATACCGGAGTTGCCAGGAAATATTAAGTTTTCGGCAGAAATTACGGCAAAAAACCTGGTGTCGCAGAAACCAAGTGTCCTCGTAGCTCAGCAGGATAGAGCGACAGCCTCCTAAGCTGTAGGCCGCGTGTTCGACTCACGCCGGGGACACCACAAAAATCAGGGCATTATCTTCAGTTTGGAGATAATGCCATTTTCTTTGCCGCTATCATCCCGCTATCATCATCGCATTTTCCACCCTGGACTGCATCTAGGGGAGAGCGGTCGCAATCTCCTCAACAATGGGAAAAGCGAGGCGTCCGTCACAGCCTCCAGATAGTGATTGCGGCCGCCTCCTACAGCGGGTGTAGCCCGCTCTTCGGGGAACCGTCCACACCCTCCTTACCCCCTCTTTTTCAAAATCTATCCAGAATGGTCCTATGGCGGTTTTGCGCTCGGAATAAATTCTGGGTCCTCTCTGGCCTCCAATCTAATGCGGGGGTTTCCGACCCCAAAAGGTGTGGAATTTTTTGGGATAAATCCGTGGAATTTTGGAACGCCGGCGGACGCGTCGGTTCCGGACCTGTAAACATAGGGAGCTGATATGGCAGATGAAAAAAAGGATGAAAATGTCATACGCGAGCAGGTTATGGCCAGAGCGCGCCAGGAGGAAGAAGAGGCCGCCGCTCGGGGTGAATCCTCCGGTGTGGCGGCTCCCGAGCTGACTCATGATTTCGTGATGCAGTGCCTGTACGCCAACGAGCTGGGCGACGGCATGCTCTTTGCCGCGCTCTTTCGCCTTAGGCATGCCTATGTTGGCCAGGCCGGCGAGTGGATGACTTGGCGCGGCCATCACTGGAGGATAGACGATATCGATAACGCTCACCTGGCCCAGGCCGACGTCGAAGGTGTGGTCGAGGCCTATCAGCGCACCCGTGATCATTACTTCCAGGCGAGCAAGGAGGCGGAAGAGAGCGGAGACGGAGAAACAGCCAAGCGCCTAAAGGCCAAGTGCGAGGCCTTGAAGGGCAGGATCAACAAGCTCCGTTCCAAGACCGGCCGTCTAAACTGTCTGAATTTCGCCAAGACCAACCGCGATGCCCCTCTGGCCATCCGCGGGGATGAGTTTGATCGTGACCCCTGGGCTTTGCCGGTGGCCAACGGGGTGCTGGATCTCAAAACCGGCCTCTTACGGCCCGGCCGGCCGGAAGAGTATTTGATGAGGGCCTCGCCGGTGGAATGGCGGAGCATTGACGAGCCATGCCCAGCCTGGGAAAAAGCCCTCCTGGAGATCATGGACGAAGATCGGGAAATGGTCGAGTTCCTGCGCCGGATCTTCGGTTACGGTCTAACCGGGCTGGTATCCGAGCATAAATTTTTGGTACTGTACGGCAAGGGGCGCAACGGCAAAAGCATTATCACGGATATCATCATGGACGTGCTGGGGGGCACCAATCCCTTCAGCGCCCTGGCCAGGGTCATCCAGTCGGAGATGTTGCTGGATCAGGGGAAAGTTCGCAGCTCGGCCGGGCCATCGCCTGATATAATGTCCCTGCGCGGCATGCGCCTGGCCTTCGCCTCGGAAACGGACGAAGGGCAGCGCTTCTCGGCTGCACGGGTGAAATGGCTTTCCGGGGGGGACAAGCTTACCGGCCGCTACCCGCATGACAAGCGTGATATCACATTTGACCCGACGCACCTGCTCTGTCTGCTGACCAACAATAAACCGCATGCGCCGGCCACAGATTTCGCCTTCTGGGAGCGTTTGCTCCTGGTGGACTTCCCCATATCCTTCGTGGACCGAAAGCCCCAGGGAGCGAAAGAGCGGGCGGTGGATAAAGCCCTGTCCGAACGGCTACGCCAGGAGCTGCCCGGCATCCTGGCCTGGCTGGTCCGCGGCTGCCTGGAGTGGCAGAAGGTCGGCCTGGCGCCCCCGTTGAAGGTATTGGAGGCGGTGGCCGAATATCGCAAGTCCGAGGATCTCCTGGGTGAATTCCTGGAGGACTGCTGCGAGCTGATCAAGGACAACCCGGATTCTATGCGCACCTTGGCCAGCGAGCTTTATGACACGTTCATGCTCTGGTTCCGCGCCAATATCAGCGCCAAAAAAGACTTTTCCCAGAAGGCCTTCGGTAAGCTGATGAAAGAACGCTTCCGAAGGGAGCGGGTCGGGGGGCATTACTATTACTACGGCCTGCGCGTTTTGCAGTCGGTGCGGTCAAAGCTGAAGGATCAGGACAAGGAGGATCAGGACGACTTCTAGGCAGGACCATTGCAGGACAGTCCCGGGCTTTTTTGTCTTTTGTCCTGCCTTTTATCCCTTGGTCGGCGTGGGTTTTACGGGGAGCCATGCCCATGGGACCATTTTCGGATCTATTTAAAACGTGTGCGCGGGGGGGGGTTTATACATGTGTTTGTGTGTCAAAGGTCCTATGGTCCTAAAACAAGAAAAAGATTAATAATTATATGTATTTATTACCCAAGACCATGCCAAGACCATGCCAGGACCATAAATAATGGTCCTGCTGGATTTGCTCTATCGCCGCGGTCTGGAACCCAGGAAAATCGCCGGAAGCAAAGGAGGGGAATACGCCTGCCCCTGCCCTGCCTGCGGCGGGAAAGACCGCTTCAAGTGCTGGCCGGAGCAGGGCGAGCGCGGCACCTGGTGGTGCAGGAGCTGTAACAAGGGCGGCGACGCCATTGAGTTCCTGCGTGTTTTTAGCGGTCTGTCCTATGCCGAGGCCTGCGCCCAGCTGGGGGTTGCCGCCAGGGAGCGCAGCCGCCGTCCTCTGATCCTGCCCAGGGCCAAGCGCCCGGAGGCATTCATCCCCAAGGAGCACGCCGATCCGGCGCGGGTCTGGCGGAGCAAGGCCGAGGCGCTCCTGACCTTTGCCCAGGAACAACTCCTCGGCAACCCCGGCGAACTGGCCCGGCTGGAGGCCCGGGGCTTGCCCCGTGAGACGGTTGCGCGTTTCCGGCTTGGATGGCTTCCAGGGGAGGGGAAAAATAACTGCTACCATCGGGGCCGGGTGGCCTGGGGGTTGCCCGAGGAAAAGGACGACAAGGGCCAGCCCAAAAAGCTCTGGATTCCGCGCGGGCTGCTGGTCCCTTTCCTGGGCGAGAGCGGCGAAGCGTTGCGTCTGCGCGTCCGCCGGCCGGACGCGGACCGGGAGCGGTTTTTGCGGGACATGAAGTTTTATGTGCTTCCGGGCAGTTTCATGGGGACGTTGCGCCTGTCTCCGGCAGCCCCTGCCGGTGAAACCCGCGCCTGGGTGGTGGTGGAGGGCGAGCTGGACGCCATGGCCTGCGTCTGGGCCGCGGAAAGGGCCGGGCTGCCCGTAGGCGCGCTGGCCGTGGGCACCAACCGGGGCAAGCCGGACGCGGCCGCCCATGCGGTTTTGTCTGAAAGCGCGGCCGTCCTGGTGGCCCTGGACTATGATACTCCGGATAAAGACGGCCGCCGTCCGGGGGCCGAGGGCTTCCCCTGGTGGCGAAAAACCTACCGGCAGGCCGTCCGCTGGCCGGTCCCCCAGGGCAAGGATCCAGGCGAGGCCGCCTCCCTGGGCGTGGATTTGGCCGTCTGGATCAAGGCCGGGCTGCCGCCGGTCCTGACCTTGCCCGCTCCCAGGGCCGTCCATTCCCGGCAATCCATGCCCGTGGGACGTTGGCTTTCTGGTTTGCCGAATGTCTCGGGGCACGAAGCGCGGTTGGCCGCGGCTTTGACATCCCTGGGGCTTTACGCGCCGCTGAGCCCGCAAGAGGCTTGGGACATGCTGGGCCGCTGGGGGGGCGCGCTGGAACCGTTCCAGGGCGGCTTCATCCTCCAGGGGACGGATTTGCTCTCCGAGGACGAGCGCGTGGCCATGGAGCTTTGGAGCGCGGAATATCAGGATTTGCTTGTGTTGGCCTTGATGGAAAGGGCGAGGGTTTCCCCACGGAGCGACAACTCCGCGGGGAGACCGGATGCGGAGTCATCCGACCAGGAGCATTCCCAACCCTCATACTGCATGGCAGCAGTAGAGGCATAACAGGAAACCTGCGGATGGAAAAGCTGAACCTTGAATACTGGCCGGTGGAGAAGCTACGGCCCTGTGAAAAGGCGCTACGGCGCAACGATGATTGCGTGGAACGCATGACGGAGGCCATACGTCATTACGGTTTTCGTGTTCCGATCCTGGCCGGGCGCGATGGTGAAGTGGTGGATGGGCACTTGCGCCTGAAGGCGGCCCGACGTCTAGGCCTAGCCGAGGTTCCGGTATTGCCCGCCGAAGGCATGAGTGATGAACAGATCCGCGCCTTCCGTTTGCTGGTGAACCGTTCGGCCACCTGGGCGGAATGGAATGAAGGGGCCGTGGCTGTTGAACTGGCCGCCCTGCGCGATTTAGACGTTGATCTCGCGGTCACGGGGTTTGGTTCCGGGGAGATTGACCGCCTCTTGCGCGCTTTGTTGCAGCGCGAAGAGGCCGACCCCGATGCGGCGCCAGATGCCCCTGACGTTCCGGTAAGCAGGGAGGCAGATCTCTGGCTGCTCGGCCCCCATCGACTGGTCTGTGGCGATGCGACCGCCTGGCCGCCCTATCAGCAACTCATGGGAGATGAAAGGGCGGAGATGGTCTGGACGGATCCGCCTTATAACGTGGCCTATGAAGGCAAGGCCGGCGGCATCAAAAACGACGACATGCCCGATGACAATTTTATCTATTTCCTGACTCTCGCCTTCGGGCAGATGGCCGGCTGTCTCAGTCCGGGCGGCGCGGTCTACGTCGCCCATGCCGATGGCGGCTCCTGTGGCCTAACCTTCCGCAAGGCTTTCCTGGGGGCCGGTTTTAAGCTGGCTTCCTGCCTGGTCTGGCATAAGAACCAGGCCGTGCTTTCCAGGGCTGATTACCATTGGCAGCACGAACCCATTCTCTATGGCTGGCTGCCGGGGGCGGCGCACCGCTGGCGCGGCGACAGGCGGCAGACCACGGTCATGGACGCCTTTCCCACAGCCGTGCCTCTGCCGGATGGAAACGGCTGGCAGGTATCCGCCGGCGACCGCCTGCTGCGTATCACCGGAAAGGATGCGTTGGTGGAAGAGCTGGCCTCCTCCGTCATTCATGCCCCCAAGCCCCAGGTGTCGGCGCAGCATCCCACCATGAAGCCGGTGGCCCTCATTGAGGGCATGCTTGTGAATTCCAGCAGCCGGGGAGATATCGTACTGGATCCCTTCGGCGGATCCGGCTCCACCCTCATAGCCTGCGAGCGCCTGGGAAGGGTCTGCCGTATCTTGGAACTGGACCCTAAGTTTTGCGATGTGATCATCCTGCGCTGGCAGGAAATGTCAGGAGCCGAAGCCGTCTTGCAGGCGGACGGCAAACCCTTCAGCAAGGTCATGGCGGAGCGCGGGGGGGGGCTGGACGCATAAAAACAGCCGGAGGCGATGTATGAGCGGATCTGATTTGCTGGCCCTGGCTGAAAAGAGTGCGGAGACCGATTTCGTTTTTCTGCTGCAGGCCAAGGAACAAGCCAAAAAAAGAATGAAAGAAAACCCCAGTCCTGAAAACATCTCCGCTTTCAAGCGGGCGCGGGATGCGGTGAGTGCGGAGACCTCCAGGGTCGCCGCCCCTTCCCCCCTGCGCGTGTGCAAAACCCAGCGGGAGGCCGTGGCCTTTCTGGCGGATCGCGGCTTCAAGGTCTCCAAGTCCGCCTTCTGCCGGGACTTGAAGGCCGGCAAGCTTTCCACCGACGCCAACGGGCATTTTGAGGAAAACGCTCTGCTGGCCTACGCCGTGGGCCTGAAGGAAGCCACGGCCAAAGTGGAGAACAAGGCCCTGGCCACGGCCAGCATGGATCGCCTTTCGGCGGACGCGGAGCTCAAGAGCATCCAGGCGGCCCGGCAGAAGCTGCGCCTGGAAAAAGAGCAGGGCCGCCTCATGGCCAGGGCGGACCATGAAAGCGATCTCGCGGCCCGGGCGCTTTTTTTCCGGCGCGAGGTGGAAAACTTCATCCGTCTGCACGGGCCGGGTACTATCCACCTGGTCGGCGGCGACGAAAAACGCCTGCCGGATCTGGTCGCCTTTTGGGAAGAGGCCACCGCCGACTGGATGAACGCCTGGGCTATGGATCGGGAGTTCTTTACCCCGGAGGAAAACGAGGATGAGGAAGCCACGGACGCCGGGTCCGAAGCGGCGGAGGAGAGCGCGGAATGAGCGCTTTCCGTTTCACCTCCGGCGAGCGGGAGATTTTCGCCAGACGCGAAATCCTGCCTCCCTCCCGTTGGGCCGCCCGGCACGTCATCGTGCAGGATGGCCCCTATGCCGGGTCGCCGGCGCGCATGGACGTCTCCCCTTACATGCCCGGCATCCTGGATATGTACGCCAAAAAGCGCGTGCGCAAGGTGGTGGTCGGCGGTTCACCGCAGACCGGCAAAACGCTGATTCTTTACATCTGCCTGGGCTGGTGCATGGACTACCGGCCCGGCACCAAGATGCTGGCCATGCCCACCAAGGAGACGCGGGACCGCGTGAAAAAAGATAAGCTGCTCCCCCTGCTCAAGGGCAGCCCCCTGCTGCGCCGCCAGATCGCCAGGGAGCGCACCGATAACATCACCCTGAAAAACGGCACGCGCATCTGGCTCTCCACCGCCGAAAGCCCTTCGCAGCGCGCCTCTATCACCGTGCACGAGCTTTTTCTGGACGAAGAGAGTCTTTACGCCGCCTCCGGTTCCGGCAACCCGGTGGAGGATTTTGAGGCCCGCACCCGCTCCATGGGCGATATGTCCAAGATCCTGCGCGTCTCGCAGGTCAAGGGTGATATATCCTCCAGCATCTGGGTGGCCCTGGTCTCCCAGGTGGACCAGCTTTACTGCTATGAAGCGCGTTGCCCGGCCTGCGGACGGCGGCACCTGCCGGACCTGGAGAACCTCGTGGCCCTGGACGGCGAAAAGGATCCCCTGGCGGTGCGCCGGAAAAAGCTCGGGCGCTACCGTTGCCCGCTCTGCGGCCACCTGTGGACGGATCACTTCCGGGATCTGGCCGTGAACGGCGGAGGTTGGGCGCCGTACCAGCACAGCGAGGAGCGCGGCTTTTCCCCGGCGGCGGAGGCGGTGGAAGACCCGGAGATCGCCGGTTTCCATCTTCCGGCCATCCTGGCCCGTTCCGTTTCCCTTTCCGCGCTGCTTTCCAGGCGCATCCTCGCCGAGGCCTCCGACGACGCCCGCGTAAAAATGCAGTTCGCCAACGACGAGCTGGGCCTGCCCTACACCCCGGTGGAGCTGGCCACGGACGAAGAGCGCCTGCTGGCCCTGCGCGAGGCCTGGCTCCCCCCACGGAGCGTGCCCTTCGGGGCCGTGGCCTTGACCTGCGGCATCGACGTGCAGAAGCGCGGCTTTTGGTATCTGGTGCGCGCCTGGATGCCCAGCCTGGCCTCCTATGTCATCGACTACGGGAGCCTGGAGGAATGGCGGCAGATAGAGGATTTGCTTTTTACCACCGTCTACCCGGTGTTGGCCGAAGGCGGGGTTCCGGACTGGACCCCGGAGCGGGCGGCTATCCCCCTGGAGAGGATTACCGGCGAGGTCATGCCTATCTGGCGGGCGGCCATGGATTCCGGCGGCACGGAGACCGAGGGAGTCTTCACCCGCACCGAGGAGGTTTACATGTGGGTGCGGGGGCACGGCAGCGGGGTGGTCCATGCCTGCAAGGGCGCGAGCCACGCCCAGACCGCCTATGTGCGCCGGGTCATCCGCGAGCGTTATCCGCATACCGGGCGGCCCATCCCCGGGCATCTCCCGTTGTATATGCTGGATACCGGGAGCCTGAAGACCATTGATTTTTCCCGTCTGCTCAACCCGGAGAGCAGCCAGCCCCTGCGCCTGTCCGCCGGCTGCGGGCCGGATCTGGCGGCGCAGCTTTCCTCCGAGCGCCAGGTGCGCAAGGGCGGCAGGCTGGTCTGGGAGCGCAAGGGCGGACAGAACCACTTGCTGGACTGCCTGATGCTCTCGGCGGCCTGCGCCGACGCCTCCTGGACGCCCTCCCTGCCTTTGTACGTTTTGCAGCTTCAGCAGGCGGCCAAGGAGGGCGCGGTCCAGGCCCGGACCGTCAAGAGGAAGGAACGCCCGGAATCGCGGCGGCGCTGGGGATAAGGAGGTTTTTATGGTGTTTGCGACCACGGATCAACACGCCTCCGGCATGGCGGCGGGCCGGTCCGGTCCGGAGGCGGGCCGGCGTTACCTGCGCGGGCTCAAAGCCATCGGCGATTATTTGGGGGTCTCGGAGAATACGGTCGCCAAGTATATCCGCGAAAATGCCCTGCCGGCCGCCAAGGTCGGCGGCGGCTGGGAGGCGGATGTGGAAAGCTTGGCTGGGTGGCGCGTGGGAGCGCGGATTTTGGGAAACTATATCAAGGTATCTTGATATAAACACGCAAAAAGACGCAAAAAGCCACAAAAATCCCAAGTGGGGTTCCCATCCAAAAAAACCCCGTGTAATCCTCACGCGAAAGCCCTCTGAAATTTTCGCGTGAGGATTTTGCATGTCCCAGGCTCCAAACGGCAACGGTATCATCTTCCTTCCCGGCCAGAAAGGTTTCTGGCGCCAGCTCCACAACAGCATGCTCGCCGCCTTGGATGACGGCACCTTCATGCGCTTTGACGGCTATATCGTGTCGGGGCGCACCTTCAATTACCGTAGCCTGGGCGATTTCATCAAGATTCTGGAATGGGTCAAGGGCCAGGCGGACCTGGAAGACGGCGTTCCGTCGTATCGCGGCCGCACTTATGCCGGGCAAAGGGGGCGGGGATGACGCCGAACACCTCCCGGCTGGCCCCCGCGCGTCGCATCCCGATGTCCGGCATGCGCCGCAAATTTTTGCGGGCAGCCGCCATTTCCGCCGCCCGCCAAGGCTACGACGGCGCGGGCTCTTCCCGGCTCACCGGCGACTGGTGGCCGGGCGGCCTGGACGTCAACGCCCTCATCGCCACGGCTTCCCCCAGCCTGCGCGCCCGGGTGCGCGATCTGGTGCGCAACTTCCCGCCTTTTATCCGGGCGGTCAACGGCGTTGTCGCCTTTACCGTGGGCAAGGGCTCGCGCTTCCAGTCCCTGGCGGTATTGCCCAACGGCGAGCCGGATCTCCAGGCGCGCCGCAAGATTGAAGATCGTTTCCGCGCCTGGATGGATACCGCGGATGTCGCCGGCAAGCTGCACTTTTACGAGCTGCAGCAGCTGGCCAAGCGCCAGGAATGCGAGAGCGGCGAATACATCGCCCGTTTCACCGCCCCGCGCCGCCGTCGGCAGCCCTTGGCCATCCAGATGCTCGAATCCGAGAGCCTCTCCGCCTGGCTGGCCGGGGAGCGGGCCAAAGACACCGATATATTCCAGGGCGTGGAATACGACATCTATACCGGCGAGCCGGCGGCCTACCATTTCCAGACCTCCTACTCCTGGCAGAATCTGGCCAACTGGCGGGAGCCGGCCGCGAACGTGCTGCACGGCTTCGACATGCACAGGCCCGGGCAACTCCGCGGGGTCACCCCCTTTGCCCCGGCCGTCATGCTGGCCAGGGACATGGGCGATTACATGGGCGCGGAGATCGACGCCGCCAAGATGGCCGCCAAGTGGCTGGCCTTTGTGACCTCGCCCAATCCGGAGATGTATCAGGGCGCCCGCCCCCCCGGCCTGGTCGGGCAGGGCGGCGCGCGGCCGGAGCGCCAGGATATAGACTGGCTGGAAAATGCCGCCATCGAATACCTGCGCGTTGGCGAGGATATCAAGATCGCCCCCGGCTCCCAGCGTCCCGGCGACGCCTTTGACCGCACCACCGGCTTCATCCTGCGCATGGTGGCCATCACCATGAACCTGCCCTACGAAATCCTTTCCGGCGACTACAAGGGCATCAACTATTCCACCAGCAAGGCCAGCCGCAATGATTTCTCCATGTTTCTGGTGCCGCACCATTTCCGCCTGGAAGCCCATTTCATCCGCCCGGTTTTTCACCGCTGGCTGGATACCGAGGCCCTGACCCAGGATTACCTGAAAGGTTACTTCCTGAACCCGGACCGTTTCCGCAAAGCCATGTGGATTCCGGCCGGCATGCCCAGCGTGGATCCCCTGCGCGACGGCAAGGCGGATCTGGACGCCATCACCGGCGGCATCAGGTCGCCGCAAATGGTCATTCTCGGCCAAGGGAACGATCCCGAACAGGTGGTCATCCAGCGCGCCGAGTGGAAGCGTCTGTGCGAGGCCTACGGGGTGGACGCCACCACCGGCGGCGTCTCCACCTCCCTAGCCTCCAACCCGGCCAAGCTCGGGGCTGTGGAGCCGTTTGAGCCGCCGGTCACCAATAATCCGGACCAAGACACCGACGGAGAGGAACCCGAATATGCCTAAGCCCATCACCATCCGCGAATCGTACAAGGCCTCCCGCGCCCTGGCCCTGAATCTGGATGCCGCGGGCCTCCCTCTGAGCCTGGATGAAGCGTCCCGCAGCGTGGAGGTCATCGCCTCCACCGAGGCCCCGGCCATGGTCATGGACTGGGATCGCTGGGAAGTGGTGCCGGAAGTTTTGCTCATGTCCGGCGTGCGCATCCCGGCATCCGGGCAGGTCCCCCTGCTGGACGCCCATAGCCGGGAAAGTTTTTCAAATGTTCTCGGATCTTTCCGGGGCGTGCATGTGTCCGCCACGGAACTCGGCCCCGCCCTTGTCGGGCGCTGCCATTTTTCCACGGTCAAGGAGGCGGACGAAGCCTTCATTCTGGTCAGGGAGGGGCACGCCACCGATGTCTCCGTGGGTTATGAAGTGAAGGCCCATATCTGGCTGAAGGAGGGCGAGTCCACTGTTGTGGAGGGCAAGTCCTTCACCGGCCCCTTGCGCATTGTCACCGACTGGTCCCTGGCCGAACTTTCCTTGTGTCCCATTGGCGCTGACGCCAATGCGAAAATACGATCCACAAAAAACGCGCCGTCCGCGCCTCTCGCCGGGCGGAGAAAAAAGGAGAAAAAAGCTATGCCCGCTACTCAACCCAAAAAAGAAAAAAGGGCCGGACTCCTGGCCCGCCTGCGCTCCATTTTGGTCGCTCTCGGCTTGCGCGCCCAGGACGACGAAACCGAAGACGGGCGCCAGGACGTGTTCCTGACGGATGCCGAAGGCAACCCCATCGTCCCCGCCGACCTCACCGAGGAGGAGCTGGTCAGCGTGGTCGAGGAACTGGACAGCGTTCTGGCCGAGGCCGAGGCCGAACTGGACGCCCAGGGAGGCGAGGGAGAAGATGACCTCCAGCGCGCGGCCTCAAAAAAGCCGGGCAGCCGCGGCCTCGTCCTGCCTTCCGGCCGCAAGATCTCGCCGTCCCAGGCCGCGCTGGCGGAACGCGCCCGCATCGCCGGCATCCGCAACCTGGCCCAGGCCCATAATCTCGCCCCGGAGATAGAAGAGAAACTTATCGGCAGCGGCGTGGGGCTGACCGCGGCCAAGGCCCAGGTGCTCGACATGACCCAGCAGCGCAATGCCGCCAATGCCGGCCCCGGCTTCCATGTAAGCCAGGGCGAGACCGAGCGGGAAAAATTCCGCGGCGCCCTGCAGGATACCCTGCTGCTGCGCTGCGGCCTGCCCATCCTGAAACACGCCCCGGACAGCCGGGAATTCCGCGCCGAAGCCCCCGGCAAGCGCGAACTGCGCGAAGCCGTGCCCGGAGCGCAGGAGCTACTTGCCATGCCCATGTCCATGCTGGCCAGGGAGGCCCTGCTGCGCTCCGGCCAGCGCGTGCCGGACGATATTCGGGGCATTGTCGGCCGGGCTTTGACCACCACGGATCTGCCGGTGCTGCTGGTGGAGACCAGCCGCCGCGCCCTGATGGAAGCTTTTGAAATGGCGCCGGAGACCTGGCCGGACTGGGCGGGGACCGGCATCGCCACGGACTTCAAAAAGTCCACGGCCGTGGGTCTGGAGGGCGAGGTCAAGCCCAGGCTCATACCGGAATATGGCGAATACACCGAAGGCCGCCTGGCCGAGAACGCCGAGGAATACAAGATCAACACTTTCGGGCGCAAGATGGTCATTTCCCGCCAGGCGATCATCAATGACGACCTGAACGCCCTGACCGCCCTGCCGCGCATGTACGGCGAGCAGACGGCCGTGATGGTCGGAGATGTGGCCTACGCGGCCCTGCTGGATACGCCCAACCTCATGGGCGACGGCAAGCCCCTCTTTAATTCGGTCCACCGCAACCTCTTCGCCGGCAAGGGCGGCGCGCCCACGGTGGAAAACCTGGGGGCGGTGGTCACGGCCATGAAGCTGCAAAAGGACTCTTTCGGCAACGTCATCACCGTCCAGCCGAAGATCTACCTGGCGCCGGTGGCCCTGGAAGTGGCCAGCGAGCAGTTCTTCAACACCCAGCTCCAGGGCGCCGGGCCGATCCTCGGAAACCAGGCCAACCCCCTGACCAATAACCCCTATGGCGGCAACTATTTCCGCCGGGTTTACGACCGCCGTATGGACGCGGCCAGCCCCAGCGCCTGGATCCTGGCCGCGCAGCGCGGAACGGTGGTGGTTTACTTCCTGGGCGGCGTGCAGTCCCCCTACATCGAGGAACAGACCAACTTCGACACCGACGGCTTCGAGTCCAAGGTGCGCATGGACGTGGGCGCCAAGGCCATGCGCTGGGTGACCCTGGCCAAGGCGACAGCGTAATGGCCCGCAAATCCAAAAACCCGGCTCCCGCCGTAGCGGAGGCCATAACCAGCGAGGATGATATGCAAAACAGCGTAAGACAAGGCCGCAGCATCGACTACACCCCCACCGATGACGTCAAGGGAGGCGACCTGGTTGTCTTCCCGGCCATGGTGGCCGTGGCTTCCACCGACATCCCGGCCGGCGCTCTCGGCGCCTGCGAGGCCGAAGGCGTGTTTGAGCTGCCTAAGGACAGCACCGCCCTGGCCCAGGGCCAGGCGGTTTTTGTCGCCGCCAACGGCGCTTCCGTAACCGCCACCGCCGGAGAAGGCGCGCTCCGGGCCGGGGTGGCCTGGAGCGAGGCCGCCGGATCCGCCGACGTCGTCGCGGTGAAGATCAACGCGTAAGGGAGCCCGATTCCGCATGATGAAGATAACCCGGCTGGAATCCTCGGACTACGGGACCTTCGGTATACTCGCCCTGGGCGGCTTCAGGTGCTTTTCCCTGGAGCCGCCTTGGCGCGGCAACGCGCAGGGCCTCTCCTGCATCCCGGCTGGGGATTATATGGTGGAGCCCTGGAGCAGCAAGACCTATCGCCAGGCTCTGCACATTACCAACGTGCCGGGCCGGGAAGGGATCCTGGTGCACCAGGGCAACTGGGCCGGGGATAAACTAATTGGCCTGCGCTGCAATTCCAACGGTTGCGTCCTCGTGGGACAGGCCCGCGGCGTAATTATTGACCAGCCGGGCATCGCCGCTTCTCTGTTGGTTCTGGCCGAACTTTGCAAATTTTTTGAGGCTTTGAAGAAAGAAAAGATCCCCCTGGAGGTACGCGATGTTGCTTGAGGCGCTCATGGGGCCGGTGGCTGGAATCTTCGGCTCGATCATCACCAGTTTCCAGAACTATAAAATGCAGCAGCTGGCGGCCCAGGAGAAGGAACGGGAGCGCGGCCACGAGTTGGCCATGCTTCAGGCCCGCACCCAGGCCATGATGGCTGAAGTGGAAGCCAATATCCGGATCAGCGAGATCCAGGCCGCGGGCGCCGCTGACTTGGAAGCGGCCCGCGCCTTTGCCGAATCTCAGAAAGAGGCTTGCAGGCGCAACCTCGGCGACGGGGTGATCGAGACCATGATCAAGCGCGGCGGCCTGGCCGGAATCCTGGGTGAGATCCTGGCCTTCCTTCTTGGCAGCTGTGACGTGCTGTCCGCGTTCATCCGTCCGGCCCTGACCATTTATATGACCATCTTGGCCACCTGGGTGTCTTACAAGGCCTGGATCATCCTGGAGCAATGCGGGCTGGCCGGCACGGACATCAATACAGCCCTGAAAACCTGGGAGACAGCCTTGCAGTTTATTTTTGTGTTGGCCACCACCTTGATCAGCTGGTGGTTCGGTTCGTCCAAACTTTCCAATTTCGCCATTGACGTGGTCAAAAAGCAAAAATGAATCCGGAGGGCAAGTCAATGACGGAAGATCGGCTGGCGCGCATTGAAACGAACCAGGCGCGTTTTGAGGAGCGGCTCAATGGCGGTTTGCAGCGCATAGAAAACCAGCTTGAAACCCTGGCCGAGCATAATGCCGAGTATCGGGGCGTGATGAAGGAGCGCGTGGATCGCCTTGAAGCCAGCCAGTCCGGCATGGGCGCGCGCATCGGAACGGTTGAGGCGGAAATACACAGGGCGAAGGGCGGCAAGGCCGCTCTGCTCGGCCTGCTGACCGGCGGCGGCGCGTTGGGCGCGGGAATCATGTATCTGTTCGGGAGGGCGTTCCATGGCCAGCCGTGAATCTTCGCTGCATGTCGCCCTGGATGACGCCGAAGCCCTGCGCTTCCTTGACAGTCTGGCCTTAAAACTGGCCTCCCGCGGCGATATCCCAAAAATTATCGCCCGCGCCCAGAATGACGCCCTGAAGACGGCCCAGGCCGAAGCCGTCCGGGCCATCCGCGAGGAATACAACGCGCCCGCCGGCAAAATTAAAAACGCCATGACGCTCAAAAAGGCCCGCCAGCGCCATTTGCAGGCCGTGCTGACCCTGAAGGGCCGCATGAGCGTGGAGCTCATCCACTACGGCGCGCGGCCGGGCAAATCCGGCGTGACCGTGAAGGTGCTGAAAAGCTCCAGACGCTCCGCCATCCGTCCCGGCGGCAAGCAGGGTATCCTGGCCACCAAAAAACGCCGGGTTTCGGCCACCTGGATAGCCAAGGGGCACGTTTTTGCGCGGGTGGACGACAGCGAAAACCCGATACAGAGGCTCTGGGGTCCCAGCTTTTTGACTAGGCTCTCCAATGAGGATGTGCGCCGGCGTCTGGAGACCAGGGTCCGTGACCGTTTTACGAATCGCCTGCGGTATTACGCGGATCAAGTTCTCCAATAGAGGATGCCATATGGACCTCACCCCTTTTGAAGCCGCGCTTGACGCCGACACCACCCGGGTGGTCCAGGACAGCCATGGCCCCGGCCTGCCGGTGACTCTGCTGACCCCAGAAGGCGCGGCCCGGCCCTTGCGCGGATTTTTCGAGCAAGCCGGCCTGGACGTCACCCCCGGAACCTCCCATGCCCCGGTACTGAGCACGGCTCCGCTGCTGCACATCCAGGTCAGCCTGGTGCAGGCGGCCCTGGACAGGCCTCTTTCCAGGCGCGACCGCTTTATCGTGCGCGGCCGGATTTACCGGGTGGAGCAGCCGCTCCCGGACGGTTTCGGGATGATCGCCTGCAAGCTCCTGGAGGATGAAGATGCGTAATCCCCGCCGCGCCTTGATCCGCCACGCTGTCGTCTGTGTGCTCAAAGAGGACGCCGGACTCGCGGCTCTGACCGGCGGCCGGGTTTTCCCCAACCGTGAGGAGCATTGGCTGGCCGGCGAACTCCCGGCCATCGGCGTCTATGCCCTGTCCGAAGAGGTGCTGGATACGGACATTTCACCGGACCCGCGGGAGCGGCGCATCTCGCTGATCGTGGAGGCGCTGGTCCGCATGGCCGAGAAAGCCGACGACAAGCTGGATGAACTGGCCTGGGCCGTGGAAATGGCCCTCGCGGCGCTTGGACCCGTAGGCGCGGCCATGACGGCCCTGGTCAACAAGGCGCTTGCCGCCGCGGGGAAAGATCCTCTGCCGCCGGCGACCATTAACGGCATCCCCCGCAGCAGCGCCGTGGATACCCTGCTGTCCCTGACCCTTAAGAGCACCGAGCTGGGCATCGCCGTGGACGGCAACCGGCAGATCGGCGTGGCTGTCCTGAATTTCGATTTGGATTACGCGCTTTCGGATTTCCCGCCCGCGTTACCGGATTTTCTCCTGGCCGCCTCCGCCTGGGACGTCGTTCCCGCGGATGGAAAGGCCGATATGGAGAGCCGGGTGGAATTTGACCCGTCAACCAAGGAGTAGAGCATGTCCCATCCCGCCGCCTTTTTCGTCAAGCCCGCCCCCGGCCTGCGCATCCCCGACCCGGCAAGCGGCGACTGCCTGCCGGAGCAGGGCAGGCTGGTCCCCAGATCCGGCTACTGGCTGCGCCGCCTGAAGGCCGGCGACGTCGTTCTGGCCGAAGCCCCCTCCGTGCCCGCCGCGCCAAAAAAAGCCGCCCCCAAGCCGGGCGAAAAGAAGGAGTAGACCATGCCCGTATCTTTTCCATCTCTCCCGACAACCACGCGCCTGCCCTTTGCCTGGGCGGAGTTTGACCCCACCGGGGCCTCCGAGGGGCCTTCCCTCATGCCCTATACCGTGCTGCTGGCCGGGCAGATGCTGCCGGAGGGCTCGGCCGAGCCCTATA
The DNA here is from genome assembly GCA_009782775.1 of Desulfovibrionaceae bacterium. Lineage (GTDB taxonomy): Bacteria > Desulfobacterota > Desulfovibrionia > Desulfovibrionales > Desulfovibrionaceae > WRHT01. Next base: position 28,956 of record WRIL01000006.1, on the reverse strand, counting down.
GCGTGCAGCGGCCCATGTCCAAGGCCCAGGCGGACGCGCTCTTCGGGCAGGGCAGCATGCTGGCGGCCATGGCCGCGGCCTACCTGAAGGCCAACCCGATGACCCGCATGCTGGCCATTCCCACCCTGGACGCCGAGATCGGGGTCGCGGCCGAGAGCGGCGTCAATATCACCGGCACGGTCACCAATTCCGCGCCGGTAAGCCTTTATGTCGGAGGCGCGCTGGTGCGCGCGGCCGCCACCCTGGGCATGACCGCGGCCGATGTGGCCGAAAACATCGCCACCGCCGTCAATGCCAATCCGGATCTGCCGGTAAATGCGACTTTCTCCCTGGGGCAGATTACCCTGACCGCCAAACACAAGGGCGAGTGCGGCAATGACATCGACGTGCGCCTGTCGCATCTGGACGAGCCGGTGCCCGGCGGCCTGCAGTTTGCCTTTACGCCGTTCTCCGGCGGCGCAGGCAATCCGGACCCAGCGGAGATCATCGCGGCCATGGGCGGCAATCAATATCACGTCATCGCCTGGCCCTGGCTGGATACCTTTTCTCTGAACGCCCTGCGCGACGAGCTGGACGAACGCTGGGGGCCGCTACGCCAGATCGACGGCCAGGCTATCGTCATCCGGCGCGGCAGCTTCGGTCAGGTCACCACCTTTGCCTCGGCCCGCAACGACAAGCACCTGACCGTCCTGCCCTCGGAAAACAGCCCGACCTCTCCCTGGGTGGACGCTGCGGCCTCTGTGGGCGTCATCGCCTATTACGCCCAGTCCGACCCGGCTCGCGGCTTCAATACGCTCCTTATCCCGGGGGTGCTGGCCCCGGCCAAGGCCGACCTCTGGCCGGACTTTCCGGAGAAAAACCAGGGGCTTTTCGAGGGGGTATCAACCCGCTATGTGGCGCCGGACGGCACCCTGCGCTTCCAGAAGCTCATCACCACCTACCGGATCAACCCCCTGGGCGCGGAAGACCGTTCTTTTCTATCCCTGAACAGCCCGCTGACCTTGAGCTATCTGCGCTACGACTGGAATAACTACCTGCGGCTCAAGTACCCGCGCCACAAGCTGGCCGGAGACGAAGACGCCAAGAGCTACGACGCCACCCAGCCGATCATGACCCCCAAGCTGGGCCGGGCCGAAGCCATCGCCCGCTTTATGGACGTCTGGCTGCCCATGGGCCTGGTGGAGGGCTCCGGCCAGTTCAAGCGGGATCTGGTCTGCGAGCGCAGCTCCGTCAACGAGAACCGCCTGGACTGGCTGTTGCGGCCGGATTTGATGAACCAGTTTGAAGTCGCCGGAACGCTCTTCCGGCATATCGTATAAGGGAGGTCGAGATGGCATTGGGAAGCAACAACCGCCGCGCCGGGCGGATCTATCTGAAAGTTGACGGAGCCCTGCAGGACGCCAAGGGCTCTTTTTCCTACAACCTGGGGCATGACAAGCGCGACGCCCTCCCCGGCGCCGACGGCATTCACGGCTACCGGGATACCCCGCAGATCCCCTTCATCGAGGGAGCGATCACCGACCGGGGGGATCTGGATTTGGAGGCCCTGGTCAAGGGCGACAATGTCACCGTCACCCTGGAGCTGGTCAACGGCAAGGTCATCGTCCTGGCCAACGCCTGGTTCGCTGGCGAGGGCACGGTGACCACGGAAGAGGCGGAGATCGCCGTGCGCTGGGAATCGCGCACCCCGGCGGTGGAAAGCAACTAAGGAGGAGTATGTATGGCGTTTGAACCAGTCACCATTGCCCTGGAAGATCCGGTTATGCTCGGCAAGGAAGAGATTGCCGAGCTGACCATCAGCCGCCCTATCAAGGTGGGTGATGTACGCGGGATCAAGCTGAACGAGGATTTGCTGACCTTTGACGATTTGGCGACGATTGTCTCCCGCCTTGTTTCCCAGCCGCTGCCGGTGATCCAGAAGATGTCTTTTGCTGATTTTTCCAGAGTCTGGAGGGAGATTCAGGATTTTTTGTCAGTTTTCCGGGAGACTGGCGGGAGCGAATAGCCCTTTTAGCCTATGTCTTCCACTGGTCTCCGGAATCGTTGGAGGCCATGTCGGCGGAGGATTTGCTGTTTTGGGACGAAAGGGCGGAATATCTGAACCGGCTTCTCAGGTCAAAAGGCTCTTAAGAAGCTCTTGAGACAGACGGCCATGACCGCCAGGGCGAAAGTTCCGATGATGATGCCGTAGGCCAGGCTGAACAGCCCTTCCAGCACGGCCAGGCAGACATCTACGGCGAAAGAGAGACGGGCCAGGGTGTTTTCCATGATAAGAGAGGTATAACAGGTGGCGGGAAAAGGCAAGCAGGCCGGTTTCAGACTGACCATCGGCGCCAAAGACGCCTTCTCCGGCGTATTCGGCCGCTTTTCCGGCTCGCTGGGCAGGGCGCAAAAGGACATGCGCAACCTGGGACGGGCCTGGCGCAACCTGGGACGGGCCGGCGACGGGCTGCTCTCTACTTTTTCCGGCATAGGGAAGGGCCTGGCCCTGACTTTCGGAACCGGGGGCGGCCTTTTTACCCTGACCAAGCACCTTGGGGGGGCGGTCAAGGAATCGGCGAACGCCGCCTCCCGCGTAGGCATGCACCTGAAGACCTGGCAGGAGTATGCCTACGCCGCCGAGCGCGCCGGGATCTCCACCGGGGATCTTGAAAACGCGCTGAATTCGCTGCAGGAAAGGGCGCTCGGCGCCGCCAGGGGGGACGCTGATAGCACCCAGCTTCTGAAGAGCCTGGGGCTGGATCCCCAGACCGTGGAAGGCAGGGTGCAGGCCTCTTCGGTTGTGCTCAGCAAGCTGGCGGACCGGATAAAGGCCTTGAAAGAGGCCGGCGAGGACGCCAAGGCCGCCGGTCTCGCCAAGCACCTCGGACTGTCTTCCATGCTGCCGCTCCTGGAAAAGGGTAGCGGACACCTGGAGGAGATGCGCCTACGCGCGCACGAGCTGAACCTGGTCTTCGGCGAAGAGAGCGTGGAGACCTCGGGTTCCTTTTTATCCTCTTTTACGGACATCCTTTCCATGCTGCGCGGTTTCGGGCGTTCCATGTTTCAGATCGCCCTGCCGGCCATTTCCAAACTCATGGAAAAATTCGGGGAGTGGATTGAGACCCAGCGCCAGCTCATCGGCACCGGGGATTTCGCGGCCTGGATCGAGGGCTTGAATATCGACGAGCTATGGAAGGACATTGAAAATTTCCTGGTCACCCTGAAAGAGTTGGCGCAAGGGGTCAATCGCGGGGCGCGGTTTTTCGGCGGCTGGGGCGATGTCATGAAGGGCCTGGCCCTTTTTATGGGCGGGAGGTTTTTGTTTTCCCTGCTGGGTGTGTTTAAGGCGCTTTCGCCCTTTGCCCCGCTTCTCGGGGGGATTTTCAAGGCCTCGTTTCTCGCCGGCTCCGGCTTCACGGCCCTGAGCAAGGCCTTTTGGGCGCTCCAAGCGAGCAGTCCCTTGGCCTTCCTGACCATTCTGAGCACTATTGCCTATGCCATCTACCGGAACTGGGACGGTTTTGTGGCCTATTTCAAAAACCTCTGGAAGGGCGTCCAGGAGGCCTTCTCCGAAAATTTCCTGCTGGGCATTCTTAAGACGCTATGGGACTTCAACCCCCTGCGCCTCATCCTGAAGGGCATGAACGAGCTGATCGCCTATTTCACGGGTTTCAATTTCTTTGAAAGCCTCGGCAAGCGCTGGGGGGAGCAGTTGACCGCCTGGATACCGGACAGGGTCAAATCTTTCCTGGGCATCGGCAGCAAAGAGCCAGCCCTTGCCCAGTCGGGCGAAGGGGTTGGCTCGGGGGCGCTGGCCTCCAGGGAACTGGCGGCGACGCGGAGCGAGCATGTGGAAAGGCAAGAGAATCGTGTCATTCTGGTGCCTCCGGATGACTGGGGCATGCAGGTAAGCGGGCCGGCCGGCGGCGTGCGCCAGGACGGGGCGTCCATGCAGATCGGCTACCTGGGGTATGGGTACTGAGATGTCCTGGAAAGAGCGCATCCGGCCGGCTTCCTTCAGGGGGGCGCCCTTCGGGGTCCGCGGCGACGACAAGGCCGGCGGACGCCGTACCGTGGTCCACGAATTCCCGCAGCGCGACGAGGTCTATGTTGAAGATTTGGGGGCCGCCAGCCAGCGTTTTACCGTGCAGGCCTTTGTGCTCGGCCAGGATTACATGGACAGGCGCGATGCCCTGGAACGCGCCCTGGACGAGCCCGGTTCCGGGACCCTGGTCCACCCCTGGTACGGCGAGATAACCGTTTCGCAATTCGCCCCTTACCGGGTGCGCCATAGCGCCGATGACGGCGGCATGGCCGTATTTACCCTGTCCTTTGTCCGGGACGGCGCGCCCTCCAGCCCGGATTCCGGCGTCAACGCCCGGGATCGCGCCCTCTCCAGGAGCGGGGAAGCCGGTATTCTCGCCTGCGACGCCTTTGACTCCGCTTTTGCCCTGGCCAATCAGGGAGTTTTTGTGCTTGACCAGGCCTACCTGGCCGTCACTTCCGCTATGTCGCGGGCGCAGGCCGCTCTGGGCGGCAATGCCGGGGTGATTGCCGGTATGCTGGGGGCCGCGACCGGCCATGATTTTCTCCCCTGGCTGTCCGTGGGGCGGCGTTTATGGGCCGGCTTCCAGGGTTTGGGCGATGCCGCCGGGGGATCGCCGGCAAATCGGGCGGCCGGCTGGCTGAATTTGGCCGGGCAGGGAGTTCCCCGGCCGTTAATAGAGGCTCCTGGCTCGCTCCGGGAGCGCGTCGCCGAAAATGATTTGGCCGTGCGGCTCTTTATTAGGCAAATCGCCACCGTGGAAGCGGCCGCCGGCCTGGCCCTGGCCGAACCTGCCTCCCGCGCCGAGGCCCGCGTCCTGCGCGAGAGCTTTGTGGACGTCATGGACGCCGTGCAGGCCGCGCTGGAGGACAGGAGCGGCACGCAGGAGGATTTTTTTGCAGCCCTGGCGGACATGCGGGCCGCCACCCTGGCCGCCCTGGCCGAGGCCGCCCGTTCCGCCCCCGACATCGTCACCTATGTCCCAGTCGCGGTATTGCCCTCCCTGGCGCTCTGTTATCGTATTTCCGGAGATATCGCCCCGGAGGCCGACCTCCTGGCCAGGAATCGCATAATCCACCCCGGGTTCGTGCCGGCGGAGCCCCTGGAGGCGCTGGCCTATGGATAAGATTACCCTGCGCGTTCATGCCCCGGCGGGGTGGGTGGACTGGTCATACTGGAAAAGCGCGGAGATCACCCGGCAGATTGACGCCATCTCCGGGGCTTTTTCCATTTCCCTGGCCGACAGGTGGGCCGCCGAAGGCGGCGAGGCCATGCCCCTGGCCGCCGGCATGAAGTGCGCGCTGCTTATCGGCAAAGACCCGGTCATCCTGGGCTATATTGACAAGGCCGCTCCGGCCCTTTCCGCCTCCGACCACGGCATCGGCGTCAGCGGCCGGGATCGCAGCGCGGATCTGGTGGACTGCTCGGCCGTGCACAGCCCCGGCCACTGGATGAATATTGACGTTTTGCGGCTGGCCCGCGAGCTGGCCGGGCCTTTCGGCGTGCCGGTATATGCCGAGGGCGATATCGGCGCGCCCATCCCCAGCTTTAAGCTGGAACAGGGAGAGACCGCCTTTGAGGCCCTGAACCGCGCCCTCAAGCTGCGCGAGCTGCTCGCCTGTCCGGACGGCGCCGGTGGCCTCGCGCTGCTCAAGGTAGGGGGAAGGCGCAACCGGACCGTTTTGAAACAGGGTGAAAATATCCTGGCCGCCTCGGTGGACTATGACTTGACCGACCGTTTTTCCGACTACCTGGTGCTGGGGCAGCAGCCCGGCAGCGACGATCTTTTCGGCCTGGAGGCCAGCGCCGTCCATGCCTCGGCCAGGGACGCCGCGGTCCGGCGCTATCGCCCCCTGATTATCCGGGCCGAGAACGCGGTGGACTCCGGAGCCGCCCAACAGCGGGCCGCCTGGGAGAGAGCCGTGCGCGCGGCCCGCTCGGTGACTGTGACCGTAACCGTGCCGGGCTTCCGCCAGGGCGCGGTCGGCAGCCTGGAAGGCCCGCTCTGGCGGCTCAATGCCCTGACCAGCGTGGATATCCCCTATTTGCGCCTGCGCCAGGAGTTGCTGGTCACCAGGATCACCTGCCGGCGCGACGATTCCTCCGGCAGCGTTACGGTTTTGGAGCTGAAAGATCCCGCTTCCTTCAGGCCGGAGCCGAAAATCCAGGAGCCCGCGCCTTTGTGGGATTACCGGGTTGAGGCTGAAAAGGACTTGCTGGCCCGGCAGCTGGAGCATGCCGAGAGGCAGAACGGGCAGATCCTGGAGGGGCGTCCATGACCATGAACGCCGAAGCCAGGCGCTACATAGACCGCCTCTTTGAGCGCCAGGCCCGTAGGCTGCGCAATATCGTGGCCCGTGGGGTGGTGGTCATGGTGGACGACGCGCGCAAGATGCAGGAGCAGCAGGTCCGTCTCCTGGACGGCGAGCTGATCGATGGGGCCGAGCGCCCCCAGCCCTATGGTTTCAGTTCCAACCCTCAGCCGGGGGCCGAGTGTTTCGCGGCCTTCGTCGGGGCCGGGCGCGAGCACCCCGTCATCCTGGCCGTGGATGACCGGCGTTTCCGCGTCCGAAGCCTGCAACCGGGAGAAGTATGCATCTATACCGACGAGGGCGACAGTATAACTCTGAAGCGCGGCAAGCGGATCGAGGTCAAGACCGGACACGCCGTGGTGGAGGCCGAAGACAGTTGCGCGGTTGTCTCCAAAAACTGTTCGGTGCGGTGCGATACCTGCGAGGTAAGCGCAAAAGTATCCGCCAGCATCGCCGCGCCGGTGATCAAGCTCGCCGGCGCTCTCAGCGTGAGCGGGGCCGGCGGCGGGGCCGGGACCGCCATCCTGGAAGGCGACCTGGTGGTTAGCGGAGACGTGAGCGCCTCCGGCGTATCCCTCGTAAGGCACACGCACAATTACAGCTCCGAGGGCGGCGTCACCAATCCGCCGAACGGGTGAAGGGAGAGCTGTGATGGATATCTCTCTGGCCTTTGATCACGAGCTCATGGCTTTTGACCTGGTCCTGGCCGAGGACGGCGGGAATCGTGATCTGCAGGGCGACGCCGGCCTGCTCGCCGCCGTGATCGTCAGCCTCTTTACCGACCGCCGGGCGGCTCCGGACGATCCTCTGCCCGACGAGCGCGTGGGCGTGTCATCGGACCGGCGCGGCTGGTGGGGCGATCATATCTTGGAGGAAGATGCCCGTGACCTCACGGGCTCCCGCCTCTGGCTGCTAAACCGGGAAAAGGACATGGACGCGGTGGTGGAGCGGGCCAGGCAATACGCCGAAGAGGCCCTGGCCTGGATCGTCCGCGACCGGCTGGCGACGGAGCTGCGCGTCAACGCCTTCCGGGAGGCTCCGGGCTGGCTGGGCATCGATATTCAGGCCCTGCCCCTGCCCGGGGTGGATGAAAAGACCCGGGAATGGAACTTCGTCTATGACTATGTAAACGCCGCGCCGGTGAGCGTCAGGTCCGGCTTCGGCCTGGCCGCGTAAGGAGCTTATATGCCCTGGAACCGCCCCACGTTGCAGCAGCTCTATGAGCGTATCTCCCGGGATTTTTCCGGCCGCCTGCTGGACGGCGGCAGGGTGCTTTCGCGCTCGGTCATCGCCGTATTCAGCAAGGTCTGGGCCGGGGCCTGTCACATGATGCACGGCCTGCTGGCCTGGATTTTCCTGCAGGTCTTTGCGGACACCGCCGAAGGACCTTACTTGGAGCGCTGGGCGCGCATCTGGGGCAAATTCCGCAAGGAGGCCGAACGCGCGGCCGGTCCGGCGGAATTTGCCGGACAGGCCGGGAGCCTCATCCCCGCCGGCGCCCTCATCCAACGTCAGTCCACCAACCAGACCTACGCGGTCCAGGCGGACGCTCCTGCCCTGGACGGCGTTATTTCCGTAAATATCCGGGCTGTCACCCCCGGCGCCGCCGCCAACCTGCCGCCGGGCGCGGCGATAACCCTGATCGCCCCCCGCGAGGGGGTGACCTCTAACGGCACGGTCATGCCCGACGGAATCAGCGGGGGCACGGACGAGGAAAATGACGAAGACTTGCGCCGCCGCCTGCTGGACCGCCTGCGCCGCCCCCCGCGCGGGGGTTCCAAGAGCGACTACGAGGCCTGGGCGCGGGAGGTGTCCGGGGTCACCCGGGCCTGGTGCTATCCCATGGGCCTGGGTATAGGCACCGTCAGCCTGACCTTTGTGACCGACAACGCGTCCCTGGAAACGGGCGGCCCCATCCCTACGCCGGAAATGGTGCGGCGGGTGCAGGAACACATTGAGCCCCTGCGCCCGGCCACGGTCAAGGAGTGGCTGGCTTTTGCGCCCGAGAAGCTGTTCGTTGACGTCAGCCTCTCGGTCACCCCGGATACCGAGGCCGTGCGCCAGGCCGTGCGGAGCGCGCTACAAGATCTGATCACGCGCGAGGGTGTTCCCGGGGCGGTGATTTTTCTCTCGCATATCCGTCAGGCCATCAGCATATCGGCCGGGGTCATCGACTATGAGATCGCCGAACCCAAGGGCAATATTGAGGTCCCGGGCGGATATTTCCCGATGCTGCGGAGCGTGGATTTCAAGACCGATGACCCGCCGGCAGGTGATTCTGATGGAACTCCAGCCTCGTAATGCCGCCGATTATTTGGGCATGCTCCAGAGCCTGCTGCCGCCAGGCCAGGCCTGGACCCGCGCCCTTGGCTCAATTCTGGGCAAAGCGCTCCTGGCCTGCGCCGAAGAGCTGGCCAGGGTGGACATCGCCGCCCGCCTGTTGCCCGAGGAGGCCAACCCGGCTTCCAGCATCGCCGGCCTGGAGGACTGGGAGCGCGTTTTTGGTCTGCCGGATGGATGCCTGCCTGCCGGCAGCAGCTTTCAGGAGCGCCGGGGGGCCGTGCTGGCCAGGATGCTTGATGCCGGTCTCCAGAACCTGGCCTATTGGTATGAACTGGCCGAAACCCTGGGCTATGCGGCGACCATTGAGGAGCACTGGCCCTTTGTCTGCGGCTGGCATGAATGCGGCGATCCCCAGGCCGGATGGACGCCTGAATCCGGCATGACCGCGGAGCGCTGGGAGCAGGAAATGGGCTATCCGGCCGGACGCCTGGGGGCGGAGGAGAGCCGCTACTGGTGGAATGTCATTGTCCATGGCGATCATTTGATCCTCTTCCGCTGCGGCGAATCTCTCTGTCCCGAGCCGCTGGGGGACTGGCGCGGCGCGGACAGCCTGGAGTGCGTGATGCGGCGCGATAAACTGGCGCATACCCTTTTGACCTTTGAATACCGGGAGGAATAATATGAAATACAACCCGCCCTTCGGCGCCCAGGACCCCAACGCTTCCTTTGTCAATATAATCCCCGGCCTGCGCAAGGGTTCGGCGGTGCCGGCCGAGGCCATAGAGTATACCCAGCGGGAGATCGTCGCCGTCATCACCGAGTCCGGCCTGGAGCCGTCCAATACGGATCTTGCGCAGCTGGCGCAAGCCATCAAAATTCTCGCCATGCGCTATTCCGGCAAGAAGGTCGGCGAGTTCGAGCTCTCGCCCTTCCGGGCCGACCAGCTCAAACCATTTCATTATTTCGCCAACGGCGACCGCTTTGCCCTGGAAAGTCCGCAGGGACAGGAACTTTATAAGCTTTCGCCCGAGTACAAGCAGGACTGGGGTATCACGGTGCAGGAGATTGGCGGGGTGCTGACCATTAACAAGCCGACCCTTTTTTACGATGACGGCCGCGGAATGTTCTGGCGTCCATCCTCCTCTCCCGGAGGGAACGCGGTCGGGGATGCCATCAGGCCGATACCTGGGCAAATATACTCCGGTTATGGCAGCACCGGATCTATCCAAGGCTCGTTCAGGAGCGCCTCCGGCGCATTTGTCGGCTCGCATCCCATTAATTACAACCTCACACGGGGTAGCAGCGCTGGCGATGGATGGACGACTGTTAACCTGGACATCTCCCAAGTGGTCCCCACCGCCGAGGAAAACCTGGTGCTTAACATCGGCCTCACTCCCGCGATCTTTTTGGGTGTTTGATGTCATACGCCCAGGAATATGGCCGGGGTCAGGCCGATATGAAGGGACGCGGTTTCAAGGCCTGCGAAATTGGGGCCGAGGAGGGCGGAATTGAACCTTAAAACATTGCCAGCTGGAGAGGTGGCAGTTGTCGCATGATTAGACCCATCCGTCTCCGGAGAATCAAAAGCTCCCGTATTCCCGCTTGAGTAAAAGCTGGTACTAGCATAGCCGCTTTGACTACCCGTAATCGGCCTCATAGTATCGTCAGACCCGCCCCCTCCGGGAAGGGAGAGAAAAACGGATTTGACGGCAAATAGACGGGCAGGATAAGAAGAGTCCAGGCAAGTCCCCCGAAAGGAGGGTATGCCTATGGCGAAGTTCCTTGTGAACGTCCTGGCCGCGATAGTGGCCGGCGTGATCGTGGCCCTGATTATGCGTAAGGTGTAAACAGGTCTGCCCCTGAAGGATCGCCATCCAAGTCAGGGGCAGGTGCCTTGTGGTAAAACACGGGGGGCTTGCCTGGGCTGGGGGTGTTAACGCACTTCCCGGCCCACCTGACACTTATATAGCTACCCCGCTGAAAATTGCAAGCCTTTTCACCCCCAACGCCGCCTGCTGCTGTAACAACGGCCCCAGCTGCGCCCGCATCGTCTCCGCCCGCGTTTCCAGGCTGGCCAGCCTGTCCATGTCCGCCTGAGTATTTACGCCGTCGGCTATAGCCCGGAGAGGCCGGATAGACTGCAAGTCAAGCTGGACAAGCTGCCCCTCCAAGCTGTAAATCTCCTGCCGGAGCAGTTCGGCTTCAGATGGCGGGGGGGGAGCATCCGACCAGCCAGCCGGCCGCGGGCCGAAGTCTTCGACCTTATGGCGCTCGCCGTTGACATAGCCTTCCTCTCCTCGGTGATCCTCGATCAAAATCCAGGCATTATTCGCAATGTCGGCGGCAGGCCATTGCCCCTTGAAGGCGGCGGGGACATTGGCCTGGAGGGGTTTGCCGTCACCCTCGAAGACGAAGGGCAAGGGCGTGCGCAGGGCGTTATCCGGGGCGAAAGTCCCTTCATCCGCCGGAGCGCTCATCATGTACGGCAGAAGCGGGTCCGCCAGGTTGAAATAATTATTGACTTGCATATTTTCTCTCCTTGTTACTTTTCATTTTCCTCCTCTCCCGGAGGGGGTGGGAAAATCGATACCATGCGTCCGATTACGGGTCCAATAGCCTTGCGTGCGCTTTCTGTAGGAGAGGTAATTGGTCCGCCATTTATGCCGTCCAGCCCTGATAGAGGGATTGCACAAGGAGCATCCGGAACAGCCAATTCAGGCATAAATGGCCTTAACACCGGCCTCCTCGGTGACCCCTGGAACGGTGTTGAAACCGCCCCGTTGTGGCAGGGCCTTACTCCGGCCATATTCCTGGGCGTATGACATTACACACCCAAAAAGATCGCGGGCGTGAGGCCGATGTGCAAACCGGCGGTTTCGGTGCCGGAAAAGTGGAGGCCGAGGAGGGGGGTGTTAATACCGATTCCTCGAGACGGTAAAGTGGTGCCTCCGGCACCCTGCGACCCCACAGGCGTTACTGGTTCAAACGGAGGGGCAGATATATCGATCCCAATGATGTAGCCAAGCGGGCCAATAATCGGCCTCATGGTGTCATCCTGGCCACCCCCTCCGGGAAGTATGAGAAACCATCTTCCACCCCGATAAGCCTCCCAAAAGGAGGCTTATATGTCGCAGGCTATTTTTCAAGACGTGGCGCGGGAATGGTGGGAAAAGTACATGCTCCGGGGGGCCGTGTGCTATGCAGAGGAGTGCTGGCGGCGGTTAGAGAGGGAGGTCATGCCGGAGCTGGGCAAGCGTCCGCTGGCCAAGATCACCCCGCTGATGATCCTGACCATCCTGCGCCGGATCGAAGCCAAGGGTTTTGTGGTGACCGCGCATAAGGTCAAGTCTCACATATCGCAGACTTTCCGCTACGGTATAGCCTGCGGGCTGGTTTACACCAATCCGGCCCGCGATTTGACCTACGCCCTCGCGCCGAAAATATCCACGCCCAGGGCGGCCGTCACCGAGCCGCGCCAGGTGGGAGTGCTGATGCGTGAGATAAACGCTTTCCGGCCAATCCAAAGGCGCTGCGCATTGCAGTTTGCGGCCCTGACCTTTGTTCGACCCGGGGAACTGTGCCGGGCCGAATGGTCGGAGATCGAGATGGACGCGGGGGCCTGGCGCATACCGGCCCACAAGATGAAGATGCAAAAGCCGCACATCGTGCCCCTGGCCATGCAGACCCAGGAAGTGCTCCGCGAGCTGCGCGCCCTGACCGGCTCCGGGCGCTGGCTGTTCCCCTCCCGTTATGACGCCTCCAAGCCCATGGGCAGACTGGTGCTGAATACCGGCCTGCGCCGTCTGGGGTATGGGCCGGAAGTAATGACCGCGCATGGCTTCAGGGCGATGGCGGCCACGTTGCTGTCTGAACAAGGCTGGTCATCGGAGGTCATTGAGAAGCAGCTCGCGCACGCGGATCGCAACCAGGTGCGGGCGGCCTATCAGCGGTCGGAACTCCTGGCCGAGCGCCGCAAGATGATGCAGGCCTGGGCGGATTACTTAGAAGTACAGTACGCGCGGGCGATGAGGAGGAAGTGATACGAAATGTAAAGGCTCTGTCGTTACCGATAGAGCCTTTACATGCAGTATCTTACTTTTTCCCCTGCGCCTGTTCCGCCCGTTTGATAATCGCCGGGCCGCCAGGAGTGTTCTTCAAGACCTTCAGCATGTTTTCCTGGCTTTTGTATTTCCGGCCTTCCAACGGTCCCTCGTGGACGTGGTATTCGCCGGTTTCCTTGTCATAATGCCCACCGTAGGCATCGCGCCCGCCAGGGTGCGCCAGGGCAACTGAAGCCAGGGCGAAAATTGCCAGTACGGTCAACGTCAGTTTTTTCATTTTCCACCTCCAAGTATTTTTATCAGTTCCTGGGCATTCCCGGCCCTAAAGTTAAAATAGGCTCTTCCAAACTCCTTTGGGTCTGTCTGTGAAATTACTCGCAGCAGATCCGCCTCTTCATCCGTCAAGTCGCCGGATGCCGCCAGGCGGGCATAGCGCTCCCGCCTGGCGGCAGGGGTTTCGGCTTCCATAGGTTCAACCTGTGTCAGGGCCTGGGCAAGGGCATCCTCGGTGATGATGCGCACGGGCAGGCCTTGCTGTATAAATTCCACCGCGTCTTCCAGCTTGCGGCCCCATGATTCCCCGGTCCATCCGGCGCTGGCTGCCGTGCCGAGCACGACGATGCAGCCTGTTTTTTTGACTTTGCCGACGACTATGCCGCCCCGCGCCTCGATTTGGCGGGCAACCGCCCCGCGCTCGCCCAAGGCGAAAGTGCCGGTAAGGCAAAAATACTGATCAAAGGTGACCGGCTGCGCGGCCATGGCCGCTAGGTCCGCCTGGCTGACGCCGAGCTCTTCCAGATCCGGCAGAATGAGCTTGCCGCGCACGTCATAGGCCGGTCTGCCGCTACGTTCATCCATGGCGTTAACCCCCGGTATTCGCTGGTTCAGTAGGCATTGCGGCGAAAACCTCACCTTTGTGCATGCCGGTTATCAAAAGCCGTACCAGATCATCCTGGGTCATATCCACCAGGCGGGTCTTCTCCCAGGTTCCGGGAATGGTCTTGGCCCGGTAGAATTGTACCTGGGCCTGACCGGGGTTGCGGTCAGTAAATTTATCTTCGGTTTCTATGGCCATGCCGCCATCGGTGTTATCATTTGTTTCATTTTTTTGCGGTTTCGCGCCGGTAGCCAGGGTTGCGGATATCACCTGCAACATCACCCTCGCTTTAGAATTAACAGTATAACCTACATCAAAGCCGAACCCGGCGCCCTGGGTCCAGACATAGTAAGATTCTTTTTTTTGTTTCATTTTCCCGGTCGCGGGGTCTTTGATTTTAGGGCCTATACCCCTGCGCCTTCGGCGCAGGCCGATATCCAGAGAGGCGGCGAAGTGTCTCCCAAGATCAAAAGTCCAGCCCCGGCAAAAGCCGTCTTCCGGCAAAGGGTAATACCCTTCAGGCAGGCTCTGTCCGTAAGCGAGCAAGACCGTTCCACGTTATCCGCGTTTTTTGGAAGGAGTGATAAGGGCATCAAAGATGCGCAGGGCGCTTTTTTGTTGTTCGGTCATGGCTGGGGAAAACCTGCCAGCTTTTCGTGTAATGCGATAATTTTATTTTTATCGGCCAGCCATTCTTTGAGCGCAGATACCTCCTGTTCCAGGGTTGCAAGGCGATCTGCCTGGACAAGCGTGGCGTTTTCAGATCGGTTCATTTTCCCTTCGCCTAAGACCAGCCAGTTAAGGTTTAGGTTCCATTCATTAGCCCATTTCGCCAAAACATCTTGGTCTGGTACGGTTTTCCCCTGAAAATAATTGGTAATGGTTCCGGGCCGGACGCCGCCGACAAGCGCCAGCTCTTTTTTTTCAAGGTGATAACTGTCTAAAATATCAGACAGTCTTTTGATTAAAGAAGTATCAGATCTAGGTTTTATGGTCATTTTTTAATTTTTTATTTGCATGTTTCAATTTTTTGAAATAAAGGTTTTCGTAACACCTTCTCTAAACCACTTTTCGGCAAAAACCCGGAGGGGATTAATGCCCAACGACGAAGACAAGCCCGAGTCCGGATTTTCCAGTGTCCCGCTGGAAACGCTGTTCCTGGCCATAAGCGAACGCCTCCCAAAAGGATGGACGGTTACTATGTCCTATGTCGATGATCCCGAACCAACTTCGCTATACAAGGCGGTTGTCCTCGACCTGCTACGCAAAATGGTAAAGCCCGAAGCCTTGAAGGATTCAGCGGATGACGGTCGGGATAGTTAACATGGTTCCCGGCTTCAAGCGCCTTTTGTTTTGTGGCGTGCGCAGCTGCCAATTTTTGACAGCGGCAAGCAGTTCAACCATTTCGAGTTTCCTGAACGCCATTACCCGGTACGTCACGTTTCTTTCTTTATCGTGGAATTCCGTGGCGATATTGGGAGCATCAGCCATATTCATACCATCCGCGAGGTGCAAGCATGAGTAAAATAAATTTTGATAACGGATTACCAGAATTGACCAGAAATGAAAAGTACGCGCTCTGGAAAATGCGCAGCGGCAAAACCGGCGACGAACTGGCGAAGCTTTGCGGGGTATCGGCTCCTTTTTTTTCCAACATGATCCGCTCCGAGACCATGCCGGTCTGGCATCACCAGACCTTGATCGCCGCCGGCGTGCCCGAGGACTGTCTGCCCAGTCCGGAAATCAATAAAAAAGGCCCCAAGCCGGAAGGTTTCGCTTTCCAGGAGCAGGAGCCCCAGCCCGCGGGCGAAACGGCGGAGGCCGCCTCATGAAAATTTCCGCCCCCCTGACCATTTACATCGCCTCTTCCGCCTCCCGGAATATCCACGCGGTCTGTATGCTGGGGGATCACCTGCGGGAGATGGGGCATACGGTTCTGGACTGGACCGGGATGGCCATGCCCCTGGCCTCCAGCCTGCCTCCGGCCGAGCGCCGGGCGGCCCTGAATTTCGACGAGCGCGGGGAAATTTTCGTTTTTTGCTCGGAGGCCTGCGCCCGGGCGGACCTGGTCATTTACCTGGGCCCGGCCGGGCAGGACGCGGGCTGTGAAATAGGCATGGCCTTTGCCTCGGGCGTGCCGGTGTTCGGCTTGGCCGGGATCTTGGAAGCGCCGGGACTGATGCTGGCCAGAGCGGTCACTCGCTGGTGCGCGAATGTGGACGAGCTGCTCCTGCAGGTGGGGGAGCTGGCCCGGGGCAGGGCGCCGGTATGACCTCCGCCGCCTTTCTGCCCATCTGCGGCCATCCCAAGTACAGCATCAACGCCCTGGGCGAGGTGCAAAGCTACCTGGGATCCATCCTGAAGCACGATTCCTGCGGCCGGGTGCAGCTGCGCCTGGGGGACAGCAGCAGGCGGTTTTTCGTGGGCGAGCTGATGGAGCTGGCCGGGCTTCTGGGGGGGGGGCAAACCGGAAGAGGACGCGGCCTTGCGCGCCGAACTGGCGGAAGCCAGGGAGAGCAACGCCAAGCTGAGCAAGGCCCTGGATCAGGAGCGCCTGTTTACCAAAACGCTTATCGCCGAACTGGAAGCTCCCCCGAAGAAGGCCGCGCTCCCGGCGCCCCCTCCTCCCAGACAGGATGTCAAGGGTTCAGCCGGGGAGGTGGCGGCGCTGAAGGATCAGCTCCGGCTTTCCCGCCGGTCCTGCGCCCATTATCAAAAACTGCTGGCCAAGCTGCAAGCCCGGCTGGAAAAGGGAACCGCGCCCGAGCATTCGGACGCCCGGGACTGGGAGGATGACGAATGAATTCGCCGAATACTGCCATCCGCGCCCGGCAGGTTGCCCAGGGCGAAGCGCATAGCTTCATCTGGGTGGACATGTGGAAGGCCCTCAAGAAGGCCGGGCACGATCCCCGAAAAATAAGCGTGGTAGACTTGGATGCGTTCGTAAAGCATTACGAGCGCGAGGTCGTCTTTATGCCCTTGGGGCCGGAAGATGTCCCATGCCAGGAATGCAACGGTGTCGGCGAGCTCGAATTTGAAGTGCCGCTTGCGGTCGCGCTGCGGGATATTGGCGTCACAATTAACCCTTAAGAGGGGGACTAGCCATGTTTGTTTATAGAACTATTCCAGACGGCCCGTACACCCTATTTACCGTTGGACACTATAGCCCTGACGGCAAATGGAATCCCGAATCTGACCATAGCACCATGGACGAAGCGGCGGATCGTGTCCATTACCTGAACGGCGGAAGCAAGCCGAGGCGCTATATTCCGCCGCCGCCCCCGCCGCACGCTGATTGCGGCAGAGATTGACCGTTTACAGAGAATGGAGGCCAACCATGGCTGATGAACTGAAGCCGTGCCGCATGTCCGCTGAAGTAAAAAACTGTCTGACGTGCAGACTGCGCGGAAAATGGGATGGAACCACAGCAGAGTGTAACTGGAGATATCCAGATTTGCCGTCTTGTCTTGACCCTATGAAACTCCCGAATCTCCATGAGCTTAGGAGGGAATCTAAAATTGTTGGAATAGTGAACAGGGATGGATATTTGATCCAGATCACCGCCTGCCCCGCCCACCAGCCCAAGGGCGGAGAGGGGTAGGGGTAAATGATCTTCTCCGCCATTTCCATACAACAGCCCTGGTCCTATGCCATTTACCGTCTTGGCAAGGATGTCGAGAATCGCTCCTGGCTTTTGCCCCTGCGGTATGACGGCCGCCCTGTTCTGGTTCATTCCGGACAAAAAATAGACAAGGCCGGGCACGAATACCTGGACAGTCTCGGGCATCCCATCGGTGCAAACATCCTTCGGGGCGGCATCCTGGGCTTCGCCGTATTCACCATGCGCGGGCCAAGGCGGCGATCCCGGTGGGATGCTGTGGGGCAGTATAATTGGCGCATCATCGCCTCCGGCGAGCTGCCTTTCCATCCTTGTCGGGGCAGCCTTGGCTTTTTCAAGGTGGATTACCCGCATGAGGCGGCGTGTGAGGATTTTTTGCGCAGCCTTGGCCTTGGCGGACTCGGTACAAGGAGCGCGGTATGACGCGCCTAATCTCTCTGGATATTTTCGCCGGAGCCGGCGGGGCGAGCTGGGGACATTACCTGGCCACCGGCCGGCACCCGGATATCGCCATCAACCATAACCCGCTGGCCGTGGAGATCCATGCCCTGAACCACCCGGAAACCGAGCACTGGGCGCAGAATATCTATAACGTCAGCCCTCAAGCCGTGGTCCGGGGGCGCAGGGTAGGGCATATGTGGGCCAGCCCGGACTGCACCTATCACTCCGTGGCCCGCGGGGGAAAGCCCGTCCGGGTTGTGGCGCAGCGGGACCTGCCTTTCGTGATCAGCGGCAAGTGGTTGCCGGCCTTGCGGCCATTGGTTTTTCAGATGGAAAACGTCAAGGAGATTCTCGGCTGGGGGCCGCTGGACGCGGGCGGCCGCATCGTGAAATCAGGCAAGGGGGATTACTGGCGTTCCTTTGTCCGGCAAATCCGCCGCCAGGGCTATGCCGTGGAATGGCGCGTGCTGCGGGCCTGCGATTATGGGGTGGCCACCACCCGTGAGCGTCTGTACCTGACGGCCAGGCGCGATGGACGGCCCATCGTCTGGCCGGAGCCGACCCATGGCGCGCCGGATTCTCCTGAGGTGCTGGCCGGCCTGCGCAAGCCCTGGCGGACGGCGGCGGAATTCATTGATTGGAGCCTGCCCTGTCCGTCCATCTTTGACAGCTCCGGAGAAATCAAGGCTAGGTATGGCCTGCAGGCCCGGCGGCCGTT
This sequence comes from Desulfovibrionaceae bacterium, assembly GCA_009782775.1. GTDB lineage: Bacteria > Desulfobacterota > Desulfovibrionia > Desulfovibrionales > Desulfovibrionaceae > WRHT01. Next base: position 10,618 of record WRIL01000006.1, on the reverse strand, counting down.
AAGGGATTCATCCCAACGGCGCATCGCCAGGGGACTGAAGCGCTTTGTGCTGGATAACCCGCGCCCCTTCGTGGTGCATTACTTCGGGGATAACGACGGACGAGATTTTTTCCGCGGCGCCGGCCTGGATGAGCCGCTCTCCACGGTCACGGCCGGGGGCAACCGGCATGGGCTGGTGATGCCGTATATCTATAACGCGTCCCATAGCAGGTCGACATCGCATGTCAGGGCGGCGGACGCGCCCATGGGGACGATCCTGACCAAGTCCGAGCATGCCTTGGCCGTGGCGCACCTGATAAAATATTACGGCACGGACCAGGCCCCGCGCTTGGATATGCCCCTGGACACCTGTACCACCAAGCCGCACTTCGGATTGGCGCTTTCCTGGCTTTCCAAGATGCGCGGAGAAAATATTGGGCAGGATCCAGATACGCCCCTGCATACACTCTCCGCCGGCGGAAATCATTTTGCCGCCGTGAGTGCCTTCCTGACCAAGTTCTATGGCAGGAGCACAGGCCAGGCCCTGGAAACCCCGCTACATACCGTGCGCCCCGGTGAGACTTTCGGGCTGGTGATCTGCCATGTAAACGGCGAGCCTTACGCGTTGGCGGACATCGGCATGCGCATGCTGCAGCCCTATGAGCAGGCCGGGTGCATGGGCTTCCCGCCGGGGTATCACCTGGCTCGCACGGCCGCCGGTCCGGTAACCAAAGAGGACCAAAATATGCTCATCGGCAATGCCGTCTGCCCGGGCTTGGCTGCGGTGCTCATCCACGACAATTATCCGGCGGCGGACAGCGAGTTCGCCTGGCAACCGCCAAGGAGCTGGCAGCCGACCTTCTGGCCAAGCCGCGAAACGGCCATGGGGGTGGCGTTGTGAGCCAGACCATTGTAGTCACCAATCCGGAATCCCTGGAGGATTTGGCCGCCATGCTGGTCAAACTGATGGGCAAGCCGCAGGGCATGCCGCCGGAAGTGCTGGAGCTGGAGAAGCTGAAACGCAGAGAGACCCTCACGACCAAGGATGTGGAGACACTCTACGGCATCAACGTCAATACACTGTGCAAGTATCGGTCTAACGGCGAAGGCCCGGCCTACATCAAGGACGGGGAAAAGGTTCTATATACCCATGCCGCGGTCAAGAAGTACCTGGAGTCCCGGAGACAGAAGACGCATGATCAGCCGTAGCAACCCGCGCCGCCTCCTTTTCCCTGGCTTGCCGCATCAAGGTCCCGATGCGGCCGGCCGCCTCCTGTTTGGCGTCCGGGCAAAGGTGGCTATACCGCTTGGTCATTTCGACCGAGCTGTGCCCCACCAGTTCGCCGATGGTGAACAGCGGCACCCCGGACTTGGCCAGCCAGGAGCAGTAGGTGTGCCGCAATGTATGAAAGACCACCTTGTGCCGGCGGTCCGTGATGCCGTTGTTCAGCCCGCAGGCGGCGACGGCGCGGACGTAGCTTTCGTCGGCGTCAATATTGATGGCACCTCCATATCTGGAACGGAAGACAAAATCCTCGGGCGCGGCTGGCCGGACCTCATCCAGGAGGGCGCGGACTTCGGGCGTCATATGCACGATGCGGCTGATGGTTTTGGGATCCTTCACCAGGACTTGCCCGGCTGCAAAATCCAGGTGTTCGCCGCGCAGCTTCAGAATTTCACCCTTGCGCATGCCGGTGTGCAGCGAGAGAAAGGCGATGTCATGCCAGGTGCGGCTCCGTTTTTTCAGGTCGGCGAGCAGCTTTATGGCTTCGCTTTCAGTCAGGAAGCGTGTGCGCGCGTTGTCCTGTTTGGGCATGCTCAGGCCTACTGTGGGTATCGGGCCGCTATAAACTCTCCAGGCGGTGAGTTTGCGGTACAGGCGGCGCACGTCGCTAAGGATCAGGCGTACCGTGGCCGTGGAAAGCCCGCGGCGCAGCATTGCGCCTTTAAGGTCCTCCAGGTCCATCAGAGTGATGGCATCAAGGCGCCGATGGCCGAGGGGCTCCAGCAAATACCGCTTGAAGCGGTTGCGTTCCTCCTGGGGTCTGACCAGGTGCGGGAGCCATTTTTCATCAAACAGCGTCCAACCCTGGGCGAATGTCATGCCGCCGGCGCCTTTTCGCTTGGGTTTTTCTCCCCTGGAGATACCGTCCAGGATGGCTCCGCGTCGCTGGTTGGCAAAGGCGGCGTTGACGCCGTCGCTGGCGTAGCCGATAAAGTCCCAGCAAAACTTGCTTTCCTGGTCACGATAGCATATATCAAAGGCGGTATCGGGCTTGCCGGTGCGCTTGTTTTTGATCTTCCGGGAGTACACGCCCGGGAAGCGGGTTTTCTCCCTTCGGGAGCCGCGTTTAGCCGCTATCATCCCGCTATCATTTTCGGTCATAAAGTTATCAATTCGCTATCAGTTTCATATTTTTCTGTATTTGTGTATATTGCTTCAAGGCCTGCATTTATTAGATTTTTATTATTGTGGCAAGCTGTGGACAACCACAACAAACGGGCTAATGCGTTGCTCCTAAGCTGTAGGCCGCGTGTTCGACTCACGCCGGGGACACCATTTATCAGCCCGTAAAAATTTTCTGGAGCGTCTTATGCGTATTCGATCCGGAACAGCCGCCTTATGCCGTATCGCGAGCCTCGGCGCTTTCATGTTGTTGCTCTGCGCCCTTCCCTTGTCCGCCTTGGGAGGGGAAGGCGCCCGTAATCCCGGCTGGGCGGCGCCGGTGGACCTTAAACCGGCGCAAAATTTCTACAAGGTGACGGATGATATCTATCGTTCCGCCCAGCCGACCAAGGAGGCCATGGTCGCCTTGGCGCGGTTCGGCATACGTAGTGTTATCAATCTGCGGGCCGTTCATAATGATGATGATAAGCTTGAAAACACCGATATGCTCCTGCGCTGGGTACCCATAAATACCTGGAATATCCGGCAGGATGATATCATCGCCGTCCTTGGATTCATGCGCAGTCTGCCCAAGCCCGTCCTGGTGCACTGCCAGCATGGCGCGGATAGGACAGGGTTGGTCATGGCCGTATACCGCATCGTGGAACAGGGGTGGAGCAAAAAGGAAGCCTTGGCTGAAATGCGAAACGGTGGATACGGTTTTCATTCCGTATGGGCCAACATCCCCCGTTTTATTGAAAACATGGATGAGCAAGAGCTGCGGCGGCAAGTGGACAAGCTCGCCCTCCTGCCTTAGAGACCGACCTTCTGAATAACCAGATAACGAGGTCTCTCGCCATGCGGACAATGGCTGACAAAATCATCGCTTTTAACGCGGCCTTGGAATTCACCGGTTCCCTGCCCCAGGGCGCCAGCATACTGAACCCGTTCCGGGCTTGCCAGGGAGCCATGGAGGCGTCCGCGGCGTTTTATAGGAAATATTACAGCGACAATGAGCCGCGCTACCTGATCCTCGGCATCAACCCCGGCCGTTTCGGCGCGGGGCTCACCGGGGTTCCTTTTACCGACCCGAAACGGCTACAGGGATACTGCGGCATCAATTCTTACGAAGGTCCAAACGCCCATGAGCCGTCGAGCGCCTTTGTTTACGCCATGATCGAGGAATACGGCGGAGCGGAAAAATTCTACGCACAATTTTTTATCACCTCTATTTGTCCCCTAGGGTTCACCGCTAAAGGCAAAAACGGCCGCCCCGTCAACCTTAACTATTACGACAGTAAAACCTTGGCCGACAGCGTTCGTGGCTTCATGATCGAATGTCTCAAACAACAACTCGCCTTTGGCATTCGGCGGGAAATTTGCTTCTGCCTGGGTACAGGAAAAAATGAAAAGCACATCTCCGCTCTGAACAAGGAATATGGGTTATTCGGCAAGGTGGTCGCCCTTGAGCACCCGCGTTACATCATGCAGTACAAAGCCAAGTGGCTTCAGGACTATATCACCAAATATATTAATTATTTCAAAATGTTGGCCTAGGGGTTTCGCCGGTCTAACGGCAAACCTCAAACATGCGTTCCAGGGCGGCCTTGGCCGGCTCTCGCCAAGCGTCGGCAATGCGTACTTCGAAGCTGGAAGGCTCGCCGTTTTGATCCCTATGGATAAGGGCCTTCAGGGAAGCAGCCAGACGTTCTTCCGTGGTTTGGGCCATGTGGGTGCAGGCGCTTTCCACCAGCGGCAGCACTTTCACCCGTCCCCGGTGTTGCGCGGCCAGGCGTTCCACCAGGTTGATCTCCGTCCCGATGGCCACGCTCGCGCCGGCGGGCAGTTCTTCCACATAGCGGATGATGAAAGAGGTGGAGCCAACGGCGTCCGCGGCTTTCAGCACTACTGGAGGACATTCGGGGTGCGCCACTACCTTGATGCCCGGATGCTCGGCGCGTACCCGTTCTATCTGCCGGAGATGGAAGCGGGTGTGGATGGAGCAGAAACCCGGCCAAAGCAGTAGCCTAGCCCGCGCAGCCGCTGCCGGCAGACTTTCCGGCTTATTCTTCAGGTTCAATAAAAAACGATCCTCTTCAGGAAGCCCTAGGCGGTTGGCCGTATTGGCTCCCAGGTTTTTATCCGGCAAAAAAAGCACCGCGTCCCCTTCCTTCAAGGCCCAGGTCAGCATCTTTTCCGCGTTGGCCGAAGTGCATGTGGCTCCGTGATGGCTTCCGACAAGAGCTTTCACCGCCAAGGTGGAATTGATGTACACTAGTGGAATAACCCTGCGCCCCAAACCGTTCAAGTCTTCCAGCACCTGTTCCAGGCGTTCCGGCGAGGACATCAGGGCCATGCTGCACTCGGCCGAAGGCTCGGGCAGATGCACCTCCTGCCCCGGACGGGCCAGCAGGGCGGTGGATTCCGCCATGAAATACACCCCGCAAAAGATGATGTACGGTGATTCCACGGTTGCGGTCCGGCGGGCCAGTTCCAAGGAGTCCCCGCGCAGATCCGTATGGCGGATCACTGCTTCTTCCTGGTAATGATGCCCCATGACGGTAAGCCTGGAACCGAAATAGCGGCGGCCTTCCTCTATGGTCTCAAAGAATTCTTCGCTCAATTGCTCAGCTCCATAAAATCGCCCACATGCACTTCCCCACCGCGCAGCACCCGCGCGAACACACCCTGGGTGGGCATGATGCACTCGCCCATGCTGTGGTAGATGGCGCAACGGGTATGACATTCCTTGCCGATTTGGGTGATTTCCAGCAGGATGTCACCAACGCTCAGGCGGGTTCCCACGGGCAGGGCAACGAAATCGATACCGGAGACCACCAGGTTTTCCCCGAAATCTCCATAGGAAACCAAGGCCCCGCGTTTCTTGAAATCATCAATTTTTTCCAGGGAGAGCAGGCTGACCTGCCGATGCCAATCGCCGGCATGGGCGTCATTTTCCAGCCCGTGATTCTCGCGCAGCATCGCCGAAGGCACCGCCGTCTTGCGGGTTCCTTTCCGTTCGCTGATGCAAACCGCCACAATATTGCCCATAACGCCTCCCGCTAAGCTGCTTATCCTTGTCCGCCCCGGATGTTATCGAGGTTATATGGTGTTTCCTGATAAACATGATAGTTCAGCCAATTGGAAAAGAAAAGATGGGCATGGGCTCTCCAGGTAACCAACGGCGGTCTTGAAGGATCGCCCTCCTGAAAGTAGTTGGATGGCGTAGGGGGATTCAGGCCGCGTTCCTGATCCCGTGAATATTCCAGTGCCAAGGTGTCTGCGTCATATTCCAGGTGTCCGGTGATGAAAATTTCACCGCTTTTTCTGGCCATGACCACGCCTACCCCGGCCTCTTCCGAGTCGCAGAGAATCTCTAGGTCCGGATGTTTTTCAATATCCTCCCGGCGCACTTCCGTGTACCTGGACTGCGGGGCATAAAAAATATCGTCAAAACCACGGAAGAGCTTTTGGGCCTGGCGGCAGACACGATGGGAAAATACGCCGGAGATCTTTTCTGGAAGTAAATGCTTGGGTATGCCGAAACGGTGGTATAATCCGGCTTGGGCACCCCAGCAGATGTACAAGGTTGAAAAGACATTCTCGGCGCTGTAATCCATGATTTCCTGAAGTTCAGACCAGTAATCCACCTCTTCAAAATCAAGCTGTTCCACCGGGGCGCCGGTGATAATCATGCCATCGAGTTTTTCCCGGCGGATTTCCGGAAAGGTTCGGTAAAAACGTTCCAGGTGCAAGGGTTCGGTATTTTTTGAGACATGGCCGCTGGTGCGGATCAAACAGATATCCACCTGTAACGGGGTATTGCCAAGAAGGCGCAGCAACTGCAATTCGGTGGCGATTTTGGTGGGCATAAGGTTGACCAGGGCTAGGCGCAGAGGACGGATATCCTGTTTGCGCGCCCGGCTTTCGGTCATGACGAAGATGTTTTCCCGCTCTAGGGCGGAGCGGGCCGGAAGCTTGGCGGGGATGTTAATAGGCATGGAATTGCGGGCTCCTTGAAAATTTGGGGCACACAAGAAGCGCCCTGGCCCGCCTGTATAACACCGATACGCCAGCGCCTCAAGCAAAAGGAACGAAATCGACTGGCTGCGAAACAGCTTGCCAAGAAACAGGCTTTGACTTATACAGCTTACCCACGGGATGTAGCTCAGTTTGGTGGAGCGCTGCGTTCGGGACGCAGAGGCCGGAGGTTCAAGTCCTCTCATCCCGACCAAATAGTAATTTTGCAAAGTCTTGCAAGGTCTTGACCCTCCCCCTTGAAAGTCCTATGTGTCTCCCTTCAAGTTTGCTTGCAACAGCGATGTTTCTGTCTTGTTGCCAAAACGCGAAATGACGCTCAACGAGAAAATTTATTACGCTCGCTGCATCACGATGAATAGGTATAAATTCTCTTATGGGCGAAAGCCGAAAGGAGAACGCCTAAAGCAGATTGGACTACCAGACATTGCTCCTAGTTGGGTACATTACGCTGAAGCAGCAGATTTATGGAGTGAGCTTACGCGTATTAAGACGCTAAGTTCGCGCTTTTATGGGCCGACGCAGCACAGCGGAAAAAATGTGCTTGTTCGTGTTCAAAACATTTTTGAGGTTAGATACGGCCACTCACTTGAATTAAACCGGCTTCAACTTCTTTCCAAGGAGTCGGGTGGCATTCCTTTCGTTTCTCGCAAAATGGGCGATAACGGTATTGCGGCGTATGTGGCTCCAATTCAAGGAACTGAACCAGCCCAAGCAGGTGAATTTACCTGTGCTCTTAGTGGAAACGGGGTTCTTTCTACTTTTTATCAAGAGCAGCCGTTCTATACGGTTTTCCACGTGGCATGTCTTCACCCATTGGAAAAAATATCGATTGAAGAACTCTTATATTACTGCTCTTGCATCTGGCAAAACAGATTTCGATTCAGTTATAGGCGGCAAGCTAATCGCACCCTAAAGGACTTGCTCATCCCGGACAGAGAGTCTGTTCCTGGATGGATTCATGGTTCACTTGCGCGCGTTGCAGACGACCTGATTAATATTGCCCACGATGGTTGATTCCCTGCGTATGGGCAAAGGAGGAGGCTTTCGGCTTCAGTGAAACAGTACATTTGCGTATCCATATTTGGCAGTTAAAGATATAATTCCCAAAGGTTTGTGGTAAGTATTGACCATACCTTTTTGTTATTGCTGTGCTTTCTCAGGTCAAAAAGCTCTTAAAAAGCTCTTGAGACAGACGGTCATGACCGCCAGGGCGAAAGCTCCGATGATGATGCCGTAGGCCAGGCTGAACAGCCCTTCCAGCACGGTCAAGCAGACATCCACGGCGAACAGGATGCGAGATGGAGTGTTTTCCATGCCGGACAGGGTATAACAGATGGCGAGAAAAGACAAGCAAGCCGGTTTCAGGCTGACCATCGGCGCCAAAGATGCCTTCTCCGGCGTGTTCGGCCGGTTTATGTCCCAGATCCTGGCCTCTCTGTGCCGGGTCTATCCGGTCCCGGAGTTCCAGAAACTCCTGTGCAGGGGCGGGCCATGGCCGCCCTGGAGGACGATAAATTCATCATTCCCCAAGGGGTGCTTATCCGCTAGGCGCGGCCAGGCAAGCCGGCGGAGTATGCCCAGGGATGCACCCTGTATGCGTTGCTGAACGAAAAAATACGCCCTGGAGGAAACCCGCTGACATGGCCAACGCCATGGGAGTGCGGCAGGTGGCCTTTGTGGACGCCTTCCGCGTGGATGAGCAGAATGGCCTCCGGATCTGGAATATATCTTTAACTCTGGCCGAGCACAATTCCGTCCCGGAAATGATCAAAAGGCGTGCGGTTTTGTGCGCGGTTCCGGCGAGGGCAACGAGCGGGCTGGCCGACGATGGTATTCAAACGTCGGTAGAGTATACATCCACGGCCATATTGCTCTTTGCCGTTACCCTGTCATCCGGTTTGATTTTGCGTAAAGAGTATGTGATACTTCTTCATAAGGCAAACTATGAGGAGCGCGGTCGACGTGGAGCACTCCAAAGGAAGTAATGATGAAAAAGGCTTTGATTACCGGGGTGACCGGGCAGGACGGAGCCTATCTGGCCGAATTGCTTTTGCGGAAAGGGTACGAGGTACATGGGCTGAAGCGTCGCTCTTCCCTGTTCAATACCAATCGCATTGACCATCTGTACCAGGGGCCGCACCAGCAAGATCGGCGTTTCGTCCTGCACTACGGCGACATGACTGATTCCGCCAATCTCATCCGTCTGGTGCAGGAGCTACGGCCTGACGAAATTTATAACTTGGCGGCCCAGAGCCATGTGCAGGTTTCTTTTGATTCTCCGGAATACACGGCCAACGTGGATGCCCTGGGGACCTTACGTCTCTTGGAGGCTATTCGGATGCTCGGCCTGGAGAAATATGCCCGTTTTTACCAGGCTTCTTCCTCCGAGTTATTCGGACAGGTGCGGGAGACTCCCCAGACCGAAAAAACCCCTTTTTACCCTCGTTCCCCTTATGCCTGCGCCAAACTGTACGCTTACTGGATTACCGTGAATTACCGTGAGGCCTACGGTCTTTATGCCTGTAACGGCATCCTTTTTAACCATGAATCCCCTCTGCGCGGCGAAACCTTTGTCACCCGCAAGATTACCCGCACCCTGGCCCGCCTGGCTTTGGGGCAGGCCGACTGCCTATATCTCGGCAATCTTGACGCCAAGCGCGACTGGGGACATGCTAGGGATTACGTGGAGATGCAGTGGCTCATGCTCCAGCAGGATCGTCCGGAAGATTTCGTCATCGCCACCGGCCGGCAGTTTTCCGTGCGGGATTTTGTGAATATCGCCGCCGCGGAACTTGGGTTGGAGCTGGAATGGAGCGGGCAAGGCCTGGAGGAATGCGGACGGATCCGCGCCCTGGACAAGGATCGTCTGCGCGAAGCCCTGGGCGGTCACGGGCAAAGCCCGCTCAGCCCGGGTCAGACCGTTGTGCGTGTGGATCATCGTTATTTCAGGCCCGCCGAGGTGGAAACCCTGTTGGGAGACGCTTCAAAGGCGGCGACCGCCTTGGGTTGGAAACCGTGCATTTCTTTTGAGGAACTGGTCCGGGAAATGATGCGCGAAGACGTTTCCCTGGCCAGGCGCGACAATGTGGTCGCCTGGGCTGGTTTCAAGGTCTTTTCCCAGGAAGAGTGAGCGGGAGGATGTGGATAGTATGGATCTGAACGCGAAAATTTATGTGTCCGGACACCGGGGGTTGGTGGGTTCGGCCATCTGCCGCAAACTGCTTTTCATGGGGGCGCGGAATCTGATCACCCGCACGCATCAGGAATTGGATTTGTGCGAGCAGAGCGCGGTGCGGGATTTTTTCGCGCTCGCGCGGCCGGATTATGTTTTTCTGGCGGCGGCCAAGGTGGGCGGCATTCACGCCAATGACAGCTACCCCGCGGAATTCATCCGGGATAATCTGCTGATCCAGAGCCATATCATTGACGCGGCCTGGCGCAGTGGCTGCCGGAAACTGCTTTTTTTAGGTTCCTCTTGTATTTACCCCAAACTCTGCCCGCAACCGATCAAGGAGGAGTACCTGCTGACCGGCCCCCTGGAGCCCACCAACGAAGCTTACGCCCTGGCCAAGATCGCCGGAATCAAGATGTGTCAGGCCTACCGCCGGCAATACGGCTTTGATGCCATCAGCGCCATGCCCACCAATCTTTACGGGCCGGGTGACAATTTTCATCCGGAAAACAGCCATGTGCTGCCGGCGTTGATCCGCCGCTTCCATCAAGCCTCTATGGAAGGAGCCGGAGAAGTGGTCATTTGGGGAAGTGGAACCCCCCGCCGGGAATTTTTGTATGTGGATGATTTGGCCGAGGCCTTGATTTTTTTGATGCGTAATTATTCCGGGCCGGAGCAGATCAACGTGGGCTGTGGCGTGGATGTCTCCATCATGGAGTTGGCCGGGCTGGTGGCCCAAGTGACCGGATACCGGAGCAAGGTGACGCCGGATCCCGGCAAACCGGACGGCACTCCGCAAAAACTCCTGGATGTGGGCAAGATTAACCGTTTGGGTTGGCAGGCCAAGACCGGGCTGGAAGAAGGCCTGCGCCTGACTTACCAATGGTTTTTGGAGCAGCGGCAGTGATTGGCCGTGATTATGCGAGGGCCTCAATGAAGGTTATTTTTCACAGCGATTTTTATAGCGTTTATGACGCCTACGAGCCTGCGGCGGCCGCCGGGCGCATGGAGGCGGCTATTGAATGTCTGGGTGACAGGTT